>NZ_BAABWV010000002.1:0-305285 GCF_040365005.1 Aquicoccus sp. SU-CL01552
GTTTTTCTCCGGCTGCGGTGAATGTGCTGTTTTCGCCAAATGCGACGATGATCGGCATGGTTTACAATCTGTTGCCATATACGATCTTCACCACGGCGCTATCGATGGCGCGAATTGACTGCGATTTGGTTCTGGCGGCGCGCGATGCCGGTGCCACGCGCCTGCGCGCCTTTCAAGAGGTGACCTTGCCGCTGGCCAAGCCAGGCATCTGGGCAGGAGCGGTGCTGGTCTTCGTACTCAGTCTAGGAGTATTTTTGGAACCCAAGGTGATGGGAGGGGGGACGTCGCCGCTCGCAGCTGAATTGATCCGTCAAAGCTTCGAGACACGCGTGAACTGGCCTCTCGGCGCGGCACTGACGCTCGTTCTGATCGTGATCGGGGCCGCGGTTCTGGCAGTGGCCGGGGTACTGGCTTTTTGGCAGGCAAGGAGGGGCTCCAATGACTGATCAGATGGAAAAACGCCTTGCGGATATCGTCCTCTATGGCTCGGTTATCGCGGTTCTGATCTTCTTCTATATCCCGATCGCGACACTGATCCTGTTCTCCTTTACCCAAAGCCGTTTCCTGTCCTGGCCGATCTCCGAATTCTCGACACGCTGGTATGGTGAGCTGTTGGCGGATCGGGATTTTTGGTCGTCTCTAGGCAATTCCGCTTTGTTGGCTGTGCTTGCGACCCTCTTCGCCACACTTCTCGGGATTGGCGGAGCCTTCGCTTGGAGCCGCTACAAGTTCCGGTTCCAGTGGAGCTTCCGCATTCTGACCTTCGCGCCGCTCCTGTTCCCGCAATTACTGTTGGGGGTCGTGATGCTGCTGTGGTTTTCATTGCTGGCGGGATGGTTGAACCTGTCGCCGGGGCTTTGGTCTGCGGTGATCGGCCATGTCATCTACATCACTCCGTTCTGCATCGTCATAATTTCGGTTCAAATGCAAGGTTACGACGACACGCTTGATTACGCCGCTGAGGATGCGGGGGCTACACGTTGGCAGATCCTGCGCGAGATTACATTGCCGCTGATCTGGCCCGGAATCTTCTCGGCCGCGATCTTTGCCTTCCTGCTTTCCTGGGGGAATTTCTATATCACATACAGCCTGTCGGGATCGACGCGTACGCTGCCCACATTCGTGTTCTCTGGAATCGCGGTGGGGTCTTCGCCGATTTACCCGGCTCTGGCCACGCTGACCTTTCTGCCGGCCCTGGTGCTGATCTTTGCCGTCGGCGGTCTGCGAAAAAATGCCGCCCGCCGCAGCCTGAGCAAGGTCGCTGAGGGCTGATCCATCCAACGGAGTTTGTCCGATGACTGCATATGACTTTACGACCCTGCAAGCCAACTGGAGTTTTCCGACGCTGGTCTGGTTCGGGGCAGGGCGGCTGGCGGATCTGCCCGCTGGGTTGGACGAGATTGGAGGCCGCGCGCCGCTGATCATCACCGATCGCGGGCTTGCGGTCTCGGACATCGTGGTACAGGCGAAGGCTGCGTTTGAAAGTATCGGTATTACGCCTGGCCTGTTTAGCGATGTGCAACCCAACCCGAGCGTTGAAAACGTCATGGCAGGTCTCATGGCCTTGCGCGCAGGAGGTCATGATTGTGTGATAGCGCTGGGCGGCGGCTCGGCAATGGATGCGGCCAAAGCGGTTGCGATGATGGCCGGACAGAACCGGCCATTGATGGATTTCGAGGATGCAGGCGACAACTTCCGCCGCGTTCAGCCCGAAGGGATGGTGCCAGTGATCGCCATTCCGACCACCGCCGGGACCGGTTCCGAATTCGGGCGATCTTCGGTGATCACCGACACAGACAACCATCGAAAGGTGATCATTTTCCACCCCGAGATGCTTCCGGAACTGGTAATCCTTGACCCACAGGTAACGGTCGGTCTGCCGGCCCGTCTGACGGCCGCGACCGGAATGGATGCTCTCTCGCACGCTCTTGAAGCGCTCTGCGCGCCGGGATGGCATCCGATGGCAGATGGTCTGGCGTTGACGGTGCTGAAGATGATCGATGCGTCCTTGGTTACAGCCTATCTGCAGCCCGACAACCTTGGCGCGCGTGCCAACATGCTAGCTGCCTCTGCCATGGCTTGCACCGCGTTGCAGAAAGGGCTGGGGGCCGTTCACGCGCTGGCGCATCCGTTGGGCGCGCGCTACGACGCCCATCACGGGATGCTCAATGCCGTGTTGATGTGGCATGTGCTGAGCTTCAACCTCGCGGAGGTGGGCTCGCAGATGGCGACACTGGCACATGAATTGCGGTTGGACGGCGATGATCCAGGCGCCGCTGTACTGGACTGGCTGGAGACGTTGCGAGCACGTCTCGACATGCCCTCGACGCTCCGGGGCATGGGCATTGACGTGGCCGAGGCCGATATCGCAGCGCTGGTGGCGGACGCCTTGCGCGACCCGTGCGCGGGCGGAAATCCTGTTCCCTTGACGACGGATGGGGTCGAGCAGATCCTGCGCGCCGCGTTTTAAGCAAGCTTGATCCGGGCCAAGAGGGGCAAGTAAATCAGCGCAAACAGGAGAACGCCATGAAACTCGCCATCGTTCAGCCGCAGCCGTTTTCTTCTGATCCAAGGGAGATATTTCCGATCATAAAGGTTTGGGTCACAGCATCAACGCCTGGCCGCCTCCCAAAATGGATTTCTACGATCCTACCTTGCCACAGCGATGTCATCGGAGGGCGGTTAAAGCATCAAGGCCATGCGAAATCTAAATTGAGAAATCGCTACTCGTCGCGCAAATCAAGGCACCGTTTCAAACAGAAAGAAAAGGTTGTGCCTTTTCCGACCTCGCTGACACAATCAATCGTGCCGCCATGTTCGTCAATGATCGCCTTGACAAACGACAGGCCCAGACCCACTCCGCCCGCCTTGCGGTGATCCGTTGAATCTGCCTGGGTGAACCGATCAAATATCCTCGCCCTGATATCCTCCGGCATCCCGATACCAATGTCCTTGACCGAAACCCGAACCATCGTTTCCTCACGTGCAAGGTTCACTTCGACAATATCGTCGGAATTCGAGAACTTCAGGGCATTGGAGAGGAGGTTCTCGATTACCTGGAAAAGCCGATCCCGATCCCCCATTACGCTTGCCGGACTCGCCGTTCCAAAAGAATAAATTCGGTTTCTTTTGGAAATCGAGTGGCTGGACACCTCCCTTATCGCATCCTCGATGACATGAGACATATCCACCCGCTCCATGCTGGAGATAATATTTCCTTTTTCGATCTTCTCCGCATCCAAGAGGTTTTGGATCAAATATCCAAGCCGGGCGCTGCTTCTGTCGGCAATGTCAATCAGGCCCCCGGCCTTGTCCGGCAGTTTTCCGACAACGCCAGATTTGATTAAATCGAGGGCGCCTTTCAATGCGGTCAGGGGCGTGCGGAGTTCGTGGTTGACCGTCGCGATAAATTCCGACTTGGCTTTCTCTGCCTTCATCCGATCTGTGATGTCCTGAACAAGGACGACGAATCTGGGCCTTCCGCCTTCTGGATGAACAAACTGGGCGCTGACCTCAACGGGGTGTGTCGTGCCATCCGGTCTTGAGGATTCCGTAATGACAGAGATGAGCTTTTCCGCTCCAGTTTTGAGACGGTTGAAAATTCCGATAATCTCACCATTTGAGAGCCTCGTGTCGAAGTCCATTGGTGTTCTTCCGTAGAGCTCGCTTTTTTCCATTCCCCATCGACCTTGAGCCACCTCGTTCAAATAGAACAGTTTCAGATTGTCGGCCCAGTACATGTAAACTTCGCTTTGAGAAAAGTTGAAAGTTTCCTGCTGCACCTTCAAGGCTTCGGCGGCTTTCTCCAGCGTAATGTCCGTTCTGATCGAGAGGAATTCGGCCGGTTTTCCAAGCTCATTAAGCCGGGGGACGATCGTGGATTTTATCCAGTATGGCTCTCCGTTCTTCTTTCGATTCTTCATCTCACCAGACCAGGTCTTTCCGTTCGCGATTGTCGACCACAATGCGCTGTAGAATTCCCTGGAATGGTATCCGGAATTCAAAATACTATGGTTCTGCCCTATCAGCTCGTGCCTCTCGTATCCGCAGCTTTCGAGAAACTTGTCATTGACATAAGTGATGCGTCCCGTGGCGTCCGCGATGCTGACACTCGCATGCTGATCCAGCGCATAACTCAGAAAGCCTTCCCCCAATGCTTTCTCACTGGTCGGGTGCAACCGGTAGGAGCTGATCGCCGGAATGGAGGTGTAAGGGGGCGTCGAAAAAACTTCGATTTTCTTGGGGTCTTTGGTCATGGCACTCGCACTCAAAACCTCCCCCCACCGGCTGCTCCTTATTGCTCCAGGTTAGAGGGTGTCAATAGGTTGATTTTCTTCATGTATCTGCGTTTTTCGATATAATGGAGTCGGAATATTTGGCGGTATTGAGTTTGTGCCGTGGAAACTAATTTCATCCATGGTGCGGTAAATGTATTTCCACTTTTGCGCAGGAAATTTACTACCATGCGAAACTTCGTCCCGTTATTTGGGTGATCGGCGCGAATGTTTCGATGGGGCGTGATGGGCGATGTCTAAAGAATCTGCGAGGATTCCCTTTGCGAATTTAGCGATGTAGGTGAAGCACATGTCGAAACCTGCGCCACTCCGCTATCGCACGACGAACTGGTCAGCCGACAACGCCGCGCTGCGCAAACTGGGCTCGCTGTCGATCTGGTTCGATCCCGACACGATCTGGCATGCGAAGAAATCCGGTAAGCGGGGGCGGTCACATCATCAGAGTCACCCGGGAGGTTTACCCTGACGAACAGTGTCCCCGTACAAAGGGTCTGGAGATCTGATGCAAGCCTCCTTAAGCTGGGGTTCAGCAGTGGCGTGCATGCGCCACTCGCATTCTGATTGGCAAGGACGGGGCGGCAGGAATGGCAGGCCGGAGGTGGAACATCGCAGCGGCCCTTGGGGAACGCCTGTGAAGATTGCTGTTCTGCAATGCGCTGCTGCCGGTGGCTGTTGGGCAACTGCGGAAAGCCGGTTGGGCGACGCTTTGTCAGTCGCCAGTGCCGCAGGTTGCGATCTTCTTGTTGCGCCCGAGCTCATGATGCCCGGCTACAATTGTGCGCAGGCGCATTTCGATCATGCTCGGGAGTTCGATGCCCTGCGCCGAGACCTCTCGGCCATGGCGGCAGAGGCGGGCTGTGCGCTGGTGACGGGCTGTGCAGAGCGTGAAGGCGAGGCGATCTACAATACCGCGCTGGCGATCGGACCAAACGGAGAGGTTCTGGCCCATCATCGCAAGCGCTTGCTGTTTGGCGACATGGAGCGAGCGACCTTTCACAAGGGGAGCGGCGCCTCATGCTTGTTTGAATATGGAGGACGGCGCTTCGGCTTGCTCATCTGCTACGAGATCGAGTTTCCGGAGCTCGCGCGAGACCTCGCCAGGCAGGGCGCGGAAGTTTTTCTTGTCCCGACGGCCAATCCGGAAGGCTACGAGCATGTGCAGCGATACCTGTTGCCGGCGCGAGCCCATGAAAACGGTGCGTTCGTGGTCTACGCGAACTATTGCGGAACTGAGAATGGACTGACCTTCGGAGGGCAGTCACTTGTCGTGGGCCCAGATGGAGAGTGCATCCTGTCTGCCGGACGAACTCCGGCGCTTCTGATCGGGGAATTGCCGACACTCGGGGTTTACCCCCCAGGTGTCCTGTCGACCCAGTTGCAGGATCTGTCCTGACAGCGGATGGGCGCCGCTCCCGTGGCTTGGTATTTCAGACTGCCTTTGCGTTGGATGATTTTCGGAATTGCAGGGCTTGGCCGTGCAGCCAGTTTGCGAAATCGCCGCAAGCCGGGCTTTGGTGCCGGTGTTCCGAGCGAACCAGCCAGTAGCTTTCGGCGGTCTTGACCGGCCCTCCGAACGGCAACTCAAGCGCACCGGTTCGCAACTCTTCTTCGACGTAGGGGAGTGGTACCACCGCCAGGCCAAGGCCGGAACGCGCCGCGGACACCAGCAGTTCACTGTGTGGAAAGCGGGGGCCCCGGATCGCCCCCTTGTGCCGTAATCCCGCCCCCTGCAACCAAGTGAGCCAGAGATCGGACCGGCTGGCATTCTGCAGCGTGGGTAGGCTGTCGAAGTCGAGAACCTCGCGTGGTTTGCGAGACGGGACAAGGTCCGGCGCACAGACGACCACAAGTTCCTCTCGGAATAACTCCTGGCTGCGGGCCCCGACCCACGAGCCGCGACCGCGCAGTATGGCGGCGTCGACCCGGGTATTGGTGAAATCGATGTCGACCGTGGTTGTCGTCAGATCGACGACCACGTCGGGATGCTGCCCGAGATAGTGCCGGAGCCGCGGTGTCAACCAGCGCGACGCGAGGGTCGGGTGGGCGCAGACAACCAGTGAATCCGCAAGATCCTGGCCACGTACGCAGTTGACCGAGGCTTTTTCGATCTGGTCGAGCCCGCAGGTGACTTCTGCAAGATAGACTTCTGCGGCCGTGGTCATCACGAGGCGCGAACCAACCCGTTCGAATAGCTTTACCCCCAACAAGTTCTCGAGGTTGCTGATCTGTCGGCTGACACCGCTTTGGGTGATCGCAAGATCTTCGGCGGCCTTGGTGAAGTTCATGTGCCGGGCCGCGGATTCAAAGGCCAGCAGGGCGGATTGCGAAGGAACGAAGCGGCGCATGTCGGGGGCTCCGGGATGACGAAAACTCATTTGCCTCTGATCATTTGGCCGGTTCGCACGGAATGTCATCTGGGGCATAGTTCGAAAAACCACACATACTGGCGTCTGCCCAAGAAGATCGCATTCTGTCGAGGGCTCGCCGTTAAAATCATCGGTGCGTCGAATGACTTTCGCTCATGATGCGCAGGAGCTGGGACTCATGTCTGAAGATGCGAAACGACATATCGTTGTAATCGGCGGCGGGATCGTCGGGGTTTGCGTGGCCGAAGCGCTGGTGCGCGATGGCCTGCGCGTGACGATGCTGGAGCCGGGCGCGTTTGGCGGGGAGCAACAGGCAAGCTATGGCAATGGTACTTTTGTCAGCCCGGCCTCGATCATCCCCATGTCGATGCCCGGCCTCTGGGCCAAGGTGCCGGGCTACCTCCTGGACCGGCGCGGCCCGTTGACCATTCGCTGGCCATATCTGCCCCGGCTTGCCACATGGCTGTTGCGGTTCCTCGCCGCAGGCTGGACCGAGGGCCGTGTCACCCGGACCACGCAAGCGCTTGCCGATCTTGTGAGTGGCGCGCCGCAGCTTCACGCCGACATCGCGGCACGTATTGGTGTGCCGGACATGATCCGCGAGGATGGGTTGCTCTACCTTTACCAGAACCGAGCCGCCTTCGAGGCCGAGGGGCTGGCCCTGAAGTTGCGCCGCGCGCATGGTGTGAAGATGCAGGAATACGAAGGGGACGCGCTGGCAAATCTCGTTCCGGGTCTGGCCCCGCGCTATACCCTTGGGGTGATGCTGACAGGTGGCTGTCATTGTGCCAGCCCGGGACAATACGTCGAGGCCATTGCGACCTGGTGCCTCGCCAACGGGGCGACCCATGAGCGCAACTGCGCCCTGGATCTGCGGCTGGAGGACGGCAAGCTGGCCGCCGTCGTCACCAAAGACGGCGAGATCGCCTGCGACGGCGCCGTGCTGGCCGCCGGCATTGGGGCAGCAACCCTGGCAAAACGCTGCGGTGACCGCATACCGCTGGAGGCCGAGCGCGGCTATCACGTGGAACTCCTGAACTGTGATCTGGACTTGCCGGTGCCTGTCATGCCGCAGGATCTGAAGGTCGCGATCGTCCGAACGCTGACCGGGTTGCGTATCGCGGGCCAGGTCGAATTCGCCTCGGCCACCGCGTCGCCGGATTGGCGTCGCGCCGATCTTCTGCGCGACCAGGTCGCGTCCTGCTTTCCGCAGCTGGAAGAGCCGGCCCGCAACGGTCCGGTCAAACGCTGGCAGGGCAATCGTCCCTCTACGCCTGATGGCCTGCCGGTGATCGGACCGGCGCGCTGCGGGACCGGGGTCTGGTATGCCTTCGGCCACGGGCACGTCGGGCTGAACTCGGCGCCGATGACGGCCCGGCTGATCGCCGATCTCGTCGCCGGGCGCCCGACATCCTTGGACACGACCCCCTTCGCCCCGGACCGCTTTCACTAACGATCCGGACATCGGCAATCAAATGCCTCAATGGCTGCGCTGGACGCGGCCCGATCCCCTGCACCCTGACGAAACGGAGACTGACATGACCGATCAAAGCCCCATCAAGCCCCTTTTGTCCGCGCGCTCGGACCTGCATATCCTCTTTGCGCACAGCGCTTACGACCTGAAGCCGATCTTCGATGCGCGGGCCGGCGGCATCAAGACCACGCAGGTGTCGAACCGCGAGGATCTAGCCGAGGCGCTGCCTGAGGCTGATGTGCTGGTGACCTCTATGATGTGGTCGAATGAGCTGCTGCCGCTGGCGACGAAGCTGAAATACCTCCAGTCGGTCAGCTCCGGCACCAACCACTACGACAAGGCGGCCTTTGCCGAACGGGGCATTCTCCTGGCCTCTGGTGCCGGTGTGAACAAGAACGCCGTTTCCGAGCACGCCCTGGGCCTGACCCTGTCGCTGACCCGCCGTCTTGCCCTGGCGCGCGACAACCAGCACGCCAAGATCTGGCGCACCGAGCAGACCGACCCCATGCTGCGCGAGGACGAACTGCCCGGCAAGACCATGGTCATCGTCGGAACCGGTGGCATCGGCGACCGGATCGCCAAGCTGGCCAAGGCCTTCGACATGGCGGTGATCGGGGTGCGCCGCGATCCGTCCAAGGGCAGGGGCGCCGCGGACGAGGTCCACAGCTTCCGTGATCTGAAATCCGTGTTGCCGAAGGCCGATGTGCTGGTGCTGAGCTGCCCGCTGACCGACGAGACAGTCGGGATCATTGATGCCGAGGCGTTGTCGCTGCTCAAGCCCACCGCCTTCTTCGTCAACGTTGCCCGAGGCGGCTGCGTCGATGAAGCGGCGCTGATCGCCGCGCTGAAGAGCAACGCTATCGCCGGGGCCGGTCTCGACGTCACCGCCGTCGAGCCGCTGGCCGAGGACAGCCCGCTGTGGACAATGCCCAACGTGATGCTGACGCCCCATGCCGCTGGCGAGACCCGCAAGTACGAGCTCAACGTTCTCAATTTGCTGACGCAGAACCTCGAACGGCTCTGGGCCGGCCGTGACGATCTCGTCAATCAGGTGGGGTGAGGCGACAAAATGCTGGACAGTCAGGCCCCAACTTTTCGCCGGTCCGCACGGCTTCAAAGCCAGAAGGTCTCTGAAATCCTTGCCATCGGTGCGCGCGCGGCCGAGCTGCGCTCCGAGGGTCACCCGGTTATCGTGCTGGGTGCGGGCGAACCGGATTTTCCGACGCCGGATAACGTGATCGAGGCGGCGCATCGCGCCGCGCTCAACGGGCGAACCACCTATACGCCGCTTGCGGGCACGCCTGAGCTGCGCGCCGCCGTAGCTGAAAAGTTCAAGCGCGAGAACGGCATTGTCTATACCCCGTCCGAAGTCATCATCACCGCCGGTGCCAAGCAGGTGATTTTCAACGCCTTCATGGCGACGCTTGATCCCGGGGATGAGGTGGTCATTCCGGCGCCTTACTGGACGACCTACTCGGCCATGGTTGACATCTGCGGCGGTGTACCGGTCAAGGTCACCACGTCCGCCGATACCGGCTTCAAGATCACCCCTGCGCAGCTTGAGGCAGCGATCACGCCAAAGACGCGCTGGCTGATGCTGAATTCACCATCCAACCCCACCGGCGCAGCCTATGGCATCGAGGAGACCCGCGCGATCCTTGCGGTGCTGGAGCGCCATCCCGCGGTCTGGCTGCTGTCGGACGAGATCTATGAGCATATCGTTTACGATGACTTCGCCTGTGTCAGCCCGGCGGCGCTGTCGCCCGCGATCCGCCAGCGCACGTTGATCGTCAACGGGGTCTCCAAGGCCTATGCCATGACCGGCTGGCGGCTGGGCTACGGCGCCGGTCCCGAGGCGCTGATCAAGGCCATGACCGTGGTGCAGAGCCAGTCAACCTCGAACGCCTGTTCCATCTCGCAGGCGGCGGCGCTGGCGGCCCTTACCGGCCCACAGGAGGTCCTGGCCGAGCGGCGCGACAGTTTCCGGGCACGGCGCGATCTTGTGGTCTCGGCCATCAATGCCATGCCGGGTCTGTCCTGCCGGGTGCCGGAGGGGGCGTTCTACGCCTTTGCGAGCTGCGAGGGCGTGCTTGGGGCCCAGACACCCGAGGGGCGTATCCTTGAGAGCGACCGGGAGTTCTGTTCCTGGATCCTCGAAACGACTCATGTTGCCATGGTGCCCGGCGCGGCCTTTGGTCTTTCGCCGTATTTCCGCATCTCTTACGCGACATCGACGGACGAGATCGAAGAGGCGATGGGGCGGCTGGCCAGGGCCTGTGATACGCTGGTGCTGCCGGTATGAGACAGGCCGCAGATCTTTCTCTGCCGCAGGGGGGCGCCGAGTTCGGCGTGCTTCTGCAATGCTTGCTGCTTGTCGCGCTGATCGTCGGGGCCCTGACCGGGGTTTCGGGGCTGGTCGAGTTCGCCGCGGTTCTGGCGGTGCTCTGGGTGGCGACGCAATGGGTTCGGCTGATTCCGATGGCGCGGCTTTTTGTCGGGCTGGCGATCGCCAGCCTGGCGGCGGCGGCACTGCTGCCAGACGCCTTGCCTCGGCTGGTGACGGCAGCGGTGCAAGGAACTGGGTTTGCTGCGCTGATGATGGTGCTCGGGTTGTTGCGCCAGCCGGTGAAACGCGCCGCCGTGACACGAGCGGCGGCTGAATACCTGCTGTCGATTTCCCCGCGCTGGCGCTACGGCAGTCTGCTGACCGGCACGCAGTTCATGGCCCTGATGTTCAACGTCGGGATCATTCCGATGGTGGGTGACCTGACCGAGCCCGAAGACGGCCGCGATGCGCGGCACGATCCGGCTCGGCGGGCCATGGTCATGGCGGCGATGCGCGGTGCGGCGCTGGTGACCATCTGGTCACCGATGTCGCTGGGTTTTGCCATCGTGACAGCGGGCGTTCCAACTGTTGCCCCGCTGCCGCTGATCGCGCTTGCCTTTGCCTTCACGCTGTTCCTGCTGGCGCTGTCGAGCCTCTTGCCGATGTTACCGAACGAGGCCCGGATCCCGCGGGACGCGTCGACCCCGGCTGCGGCTGGCAGTGCACGTGCGCTGCTGCTGGTCCTGGGAGCCAGTGCCTTGCTGCTGACGCTGACCATGGCGCTGCACGTTGTCATGGGGCTCGGCTTCACCCTTTGCGCGGTGGTGACGATCCCGGCCTTTGCCTTCATATGGCTGGCGTGCGAAGGCGCTGCGGCTGCACCACTGGCAGGACGGCTGCGGGATGCGCTGTTTGCCATGGCCGACCTGCGCTCGGAGGCGGCGCTCTTTCTGGCGGCAAATGTCATCGGGGCGGGGCTGTCGGTGGCCATTCAGGCCAGCCCGCTCTGGCCACTTCTGGCAGCGCCGGGATTTGCCAGCCTGCCGACCCTGCTGGCTTGCCTGCTGTTGATCCCGCTTGCCGCTGCGCTCTACCTTCCCAATAGCGTCATGGTGGTCTTGACGGCACAGATCTTCGGGCCGACGCTGCTGGGTCAGGTCCACCCGCTTGCGTTGGGGCTGACGCTGTGCATCGGCTGGGCGCTGGCAATCTGCGTGAACCCGATCAGCGCGATGAGCCTGATCACCGCCCGCCTGGGCGATGTCCCGGCCAGCCGGGTTGCACATCGCTGGAACGCCCAGTTCACCGCCGTTGCGATGGCCTGTGCCGTGGTGCTGATCAGCGCGGTCTACGCGGCGGGTGGCTGATCGGCATAACCAAGGAGACCGCAATATCCCCCCCGCGACACTCACGGCCTTAGCGCCGAACTGGGCGGGATGCGGTTCCCGGTGTCGTCGCGCGGCTTCTGTCACCACCTGGACCTGACCGGCTGCGAGACCCGGCCCTTCCCAAACCCGCTGACCCCCGCTGCCGAATCGACGGTGATCGACCTCGATGGAACCACGCATTTTGCTCGTTTTCTGGACGATCTGCCGCCGCTCTAGCGCGAGATATCGGACGCGTGCCCGGGCATTACCGCTAAACCGCCATTCACGACCATTTCATGCAAGACAGCCTGCCTGCGCAGGAAAAGAGGCAGTTTCTCGCCGGGGATGGCGTCAGATGGACCCCGGCTTGGGTCGGGGGGCGGCAGAGACCGCATTGAACGCGGTCTGGGGCATCATGACTCATTTTGGGGGCGAAAGCCCGGCGCAAAACCCCGGTCCGGGGGATGTTTTTCCGGAAATGGGGCCGATCGCCTTGCCAGATTGACCGGATGGAAGGCAGTGTGGTCGGGCGTGCATGATCAAAACTCATGATTGACCGAAAAATCTAACATTCCCTGACCGGCGTCCATCTGCCATCCTCGATCCCAGAGGTCAAACAAACTTCACAAAGGCGCTGCCAAGGCGTTCTACCCAACCAAGCAACAGAGAGACTTACCATGAAGCTCACAACAACAGCATCGATCCTTGCCTTGACGGTGACCCTTGCCGGGGCCGCAAGTGCCGAGACATGGGACATGCCGATGGCCTACCCGGCGTCCAACTACCACACCAAGAACGCCCAGACCTTTGCCGATGCGGTGGCAGACTGCTCCGATGGCGCGCTGGAGATCGTGATCCATGCTGGGGGCTCGCTGTTCGGTGGTGGAGAGATCAAGCGCGCTGTGCAACTCGGCGAGGCCCAGATCGGCGAGCGGCTGCTCTCGGCGCACGCCAACGAGAACGCCGTGTTCTCCTACGACTCCGTGCCCTTCATCGCCACCTCCTTCGAAGCCTCCGAGGCGCTGCGGGCCGCTGCGCTTCCGACGCTGAGCAAGGTGCTCGAAGAGCAAAACCTGGTGCCGCTCTATTCTGTTCCCTGGCCAGCGCAGGGGCTGTATTTCGCCAAGCCGGTGGAAACCCCCGAAGACATGGAGGGTGTGCGCTTCCGGGCCTACAACTCGATCACCGCCCGCGTGGCCGAGCTTGCCGGCATGATCCCGACGCAGATCGAAGCGGCGGACCTCAAGCAGGCGCTGGCAACCGGGGTTGTCTCAGCGATGATTTCTTCTGGTTCGACCGGCGTGGACGAAAGCGTCTGGGAAGACATGACCAACTTCTACGACGTGAAGGCCTGGCTGCCGCGCAACACGGTTTTCGTCAACAAGGATGCCTTCGAGGGGCTGTCCGCAGAGATACAAACCTGCCTGACACAAGAGGCCGAGGCCGCACAGAGCCGCGGCACGGAGATGGCCGCCGAATTGGCTGGCGGCTTTGTCAGCACGCTGGCGGAGAACGGCATGGACGTGAACCCGCCGAGCGATGCGATCAACGCCAAGCTGAAGGAAATCGGCGAGACGATGTCCGCTGAATGGCTCGAGAGCGCAGGCGACGACGGTGCCGCCATCATGTCTGCCTACCAGGCTCAATAAGGAGACAGCGCACGGCTGGAGGGGGGCCTCGCCGGGGGACCCCTGAGCCATTTGGCTCGGGGAGGGGCAAGGTGTGCCTTGCCAGGTCCGTGCCAGAACGCGCATGACCGATGCCATGATCGAATCACCCAGTGCCGACCTCGGGGGCAAGGCAATCCGTCAGGGCCTTGATCGCCTCTACAGCCTCTCCGGCATCGGGGCCTCGCTGGCCCTGGTCGCCATCCTTTGCCTCGTTGTTGCCCAGATGGTCAGCCGATGGCTGGGCTTGATGTTTCCAGGGGCCGCCAACTACGCCGGTTACGCCATGGCGACGGCGTCCTTCCTGGCCCTGGCGGACACCTTTCGCCAGAACGAACATATCCGCGTCGGCATGATGATCGAGCGCAGCGGCACATTGCGCCGCGGCTTCGAGATCTGGTGTTATACCATTGGAGCTGCAGTGGCGGTTTTCTTTGCTTGGTATGCGGTCAAGACCCCCCTGATCAGCCACATGTTGAACGACGTGAGCCAGGGCCAGGACGGCACGCCGCTCTGGATACCGCAGATTGCCATGGCAGTGGGCGCCGTGCTTCTGGCTGTGGCCATGGTTGATGCTCTGCTTTCGATCCTTTTCACTGATGGCCTGGGCATCGACGAACCCAAGCAGATGCTGGTGCGTGATGCGCTGGCCTCGGTGAAGGTACGAATGATCGTCGGCGCGGCCAGCGCGCTTGTACTGTACGCGGCGATCACCATGATGACTGGCTTCGATAGGGATGCGACCGGGCTCAAGATCGGCATTTTCCTTTTCGTGTTGTTCTTCCTGCTGGGGTCGGGGCTCTGGGTCGGGCTGGCTTTGATGGGCGTGGCCTATATGGGGATGATCGGCTTTACCCCGCGCAATCCGGGCAGTTCGATGAGCATCACCGTTTGGAGCTCGGCCTCGAGTTGGACACTGACCTCGCTGCCGCTGTTCATCTGGATGGGGGAGGTACTGTATCGCACGCGGCTGTCCGAGGACATGTTCAAAGGCCTTGCGCCCTGGTTGTCCCGGCTTCCGGGCGGGTTGTTGCACACCAACGTGGTGGGCTGCACGGTCTTTGCCGCCGTCTCGGGGTCTTCGGCCGCGACGCTGACCACCGTCGGCAAGATGTCGATCCCGGAACTGCGCAAACGCGGCTATTCCGAGTTCATGATCGTCGGCACCCTGGCGGGTGCCGCCACGCTGGGCCTGATGATTCCGCCATCTCTGACGCTGATCGTCTATGGCGTCACCGTGAAGGAAAGCGTTACCGGCCTGTTCATGGCGGGGGTTCTGCCGGGACTGGTTCTGGCGACCTTGTTCATGGCCTATATCGCCATCTGGTCGCTGCTGCGCCGGGATCAGGCTCCGACACCCGAGCCGGCGATGAGCTTTGCCGAAAAGCTGCGGGCCTCGACGCTGCTGATCCCGGTGATCGCGCTGATCCTGCTCGTCATCGGCTCGATGTATCTGGGGGTCGCGACGGCCACCGAGGCTGCGGCCTTTGGCGTGATCGGTGCGCTGGTTCTCGCCGGGTTCCAGGGTTCGCTGAGCTGGGCCACCTTCGTCGCAAGCCTGCGTGGAGCCACCCGTACCTCGGCAATGATCGCGCTGATTCTGATGGGGGCGAGCTTCCTGACCCTCGCGATGGGCTTCACCGGGGTGCCGCGGGCATTGGCTGGGCTGATCGCCGCGATGGAGCTGTCTCCGGTCGCCCTGATTGCCGCCTTGACGGTGTTCTACATCATCATCGGCATGTTCCTTGACGGGATCTCGGCGGTGGTGCTGACCATGGCAATCATCGAGCCTATGATCCGGGCGGCCGGCATCGACCTGATCTGGTTCGGCATCTTCATCGTCGTAGTGGTCGAGATGGCGCAGATCACGCCGCCGGTGGGCTTCAACCTCTTCGTGTTGCAGGGAATGACCCGGCATGACATGAGCTATATCGCCCGCACTGCGATCCCGATGTTCCTGATCCTCGTGCTGATGGTCGGCATCCTCGTCGCCTTTCCGAGCCTTGCAACCTGGCTTCCGGAATTGGTGCAGGAGGCGCGTTGATCGCAAGGGGCCGGCCACATCCGGCCCCTGTTATCCGACAGGCCCCATTCCATATGACCCCCTTCATCGGCATCCTCAGTCTCGACACGCGATTTCCGCGGATCCTTGGCGACGCGGGCAATCCCGACAGTTATCACCTGCCGGCCCGTGTGCATGTCGTCGAAGGCGCGGACAGCACCCGGATCGTGATCGACGGACGGCCCGCCCCGGAGCTTGTGGCCGCCTTTCGACAGGCGGCCCTGGACCTGGCCGGGCAGGGGGCCTGCCTGATCACCTCGACCTGCGGCTTCCTGATTTCTGTCCAGCGCGAGATCGCCGCCGATGTCCCGGTGCCGGTCCTGCTCTCTGGGCTGACGCTGCTGCCGTTTGTGCGCCAGATCTCGGGGCAAAGACCGGTGGGCGTGCTCACCGCCTCGGCTGACGACCTGGGGCCGGCGGCAATCCGGGCCGCAGGCGTCGAACCCGCAGATGTGAGGATCGGCGGCCTGCAGGACAGTGAGTTGTTCGTGCAGACCTTCCTGTCGTCAAAGGAAGTGCAGAACGCGACCTTTGATAAGGACGAAATGGAGGCCGAGGTTTGCCATGCGGCGGGTGCCCTGAAAATGCGCCACCCCGAGATCGGTTCTCTGGTCCTGGAATGCGGCAATCTTCCGCCCTATGCCGATGCGATCCGCAAGCGAGTCGGATGTCCCGTTCTTTCAATTCTCGATGGCGCAAGGATGCTTCTGTTTCGGTAGCGTGATCAAACGCGATTGCACACATGACCTGGACTGAGAACCTAGGTGAACTGCAAATCATCTGGCACAGAATAATCATCCGGCCCGATGACCGGGTCTCCGTTCCCATTCAGCGCGATGTTTCCCGGCCGATCACCGGATCGTCGGGTCGAGCTTGTCGCGCAGCCAGTCTCCGACCAGCGAAATCGAAAGCGTGGTCAGCATGATCACCACAGCCGGAGCCAGCATGACCCAAGGCGCGGTGGTCAGGTATTCGCGGCCGAAGCCGACCATGTTGCCAAGGCTGGTTTCGGGTGGCTGCACGCCGAGGCCGAGAAAGGACAGGCCCGATTCCATCAGGATGATCTCCGGGAAAGTCAGGGTCATCGACACGATCAGGGTCGAGGCCACGTTCGGCAGGATGTGATGCAGGTAGACCCGTCGCGGGGTCGCGCCGAGTTGGACCACCGCCGCGGCATAGCCCTGTGCGCCCGCCGAGATCGCAAGGCCCCGGGCGATGCGGGCGTAACGTTCCCAGCCGTAGAACCCCATCAGGCAGACCAGCAGCAGCATGGACGAGCCGAAGAAGGCGAGAACCGCAAGCGACATGATCAGGAAGGGCAGGGCGGCCTGGAAATCGGCCAGCATGACGACGAGATGCTCCACCACGCCCCGAAACTGGGCGGCGAGAAACCCCAGCGTCGTGCCGAACACCGCCGAGAGGATCGTTGCGCCAAAGGCGATCACCAGCGACACCCGCACCGACTGGATCAGGCGCGAGAGAACATCGCGGCCCAGCTCGTCCGTGCCCAGCCAGTGCCCGGGCGTGCCGGGTGGGCTCAGGCGCGCACCCAGGTCCATCCGGGTGATGTCGTAGGGGCGGATCAGGTCGGCGAAGGCCGCGCAGGTGATCACCAGCGCAAGCCAGAACAGGCCGAAGGCGACCGCCGGGGGAACGCGTGCGAACAGGGGCCGGCGAAGGGGGGCCGAGGTGGCGGTATCCGAAGGATTGGCGAGTGTCATGAAACGTCTCCTTGCATCAATGTGCGGCGCTGTTGCGCAGGCGCGGATCGAGCCAGCCATACAGCAGGTCGACGGTCAGGTTGGACACCACCATCACCGCCGCGATCAGCAGCAGGATGCATTGCACCACGGCCAGGTCGCGGTTCGAGACCGACACGATCAGCAGCCGCCCGATGCCGGGCCAGGAAAAGATCGTCTCGACCACCACGGCTCCGGCGATCAGCGCCCCGACCATGAAGCCGACGATGGTGACGATGGGAACGGCGGCATTGGGCAGCGCATGGCCCCGCACCACGTCGTGCCATTTCACCCCCTTGGCCGAGGCGGTGCGGATATAGGGCTGGCCCATCACCTCGATCATGGCAGAGCGCGAGAAGCGCGCGAGAACACCGATCCCGCCGATGGACATGGTCAGCGCGGGCAGGATGGCATGTTGCCAGCCGCCGAACCCGCCCGAGGGCAGCAGGTTCCAGGTCACCGCGAAAATCAGAACCAGCACCAGCCCCATCACGAAGGAGGGGATGGTGAAACCGAGGATCGCCATCAGGATCACGCCGCGATCGACGACGCTGTCGCGGTGGAGCGCCGCGTAGATGCCGGCCGGAATGCCCAGCCCGATCTTGAGCAGGAGCGCCGGGATGGTCAGCATCAGCGTCGCCGGCACCCGCTCGAGCACCAGCTCCAGCGCCGGGGACTTGTCGCGCATCGACAGGCCGAAATCGCCGGTAAGGATCGCGCCAATATAGGCCATGTATTGCCGCCAGATCGGCTCTCCGAGGTGCCACTCGGCGCGGAACGCGTCGACGACATCCTTGGGAACGTCAGGCCCCAGAAGCACCGCCGCCGGATCGCCGGAGAGGCGCAGCACGACGAAGGCAAAGGTCATGACCGCAAGCACCGTGATGGCGGCGCGCAGCAGGCGGATTGAAACGAAGCGGATCATCGGGCGGTCCTCAGGCGGCTCGGGCGGCGTCCGCCCCGTCGAAGTGATGGCAGGCGGCCGCGCGTCCGGGGCCAGCCTTGCGAAGCTGCGGAACGGAACCGCGGCAGATGTCGGTCGCCAGCGCGCAACGCGGGTGAAAGGCACAGCCGGGGGGGCGCTTGGCCGGGTTGGGCGGCTCTCCCTGGAGGATCACCCGCCCATCAAGCGGGCGGCCCGGTTCCGGCACCGAGGAAATCAAGGCGCGGGTATAGGGGTGCCGGGGATCGGCGAACAGATCCTCGGCCGGTCCCTCTTCGACCACCCGGCCCAGATACATCACCGCGACCCGGTCGCAGAGGTTACGCACCACCTTGAGGTCATGGCTGATGAAGACCATGGCCAGACCGGCGCTGGCCTGAAGATTGCGCAGCAGGTTCACCACCTGCGCCTGGATCGACACGTCGAGCGCCGAGACCGGTTCGTCGCACACCAGCAGGTCGGGTCCGGTTGCGAGCGCACGAGCGATCACCACCCGCTGGCGCTGGCCGCCGGACAGTTCGTGCGGATAGCGGCCTGCCTGGTCAGGGCGCAGGCCCACGGCCCGCATCAATTCGTCCACGCGCGCGGCGCGAAAGGCGGCATCGCCAATCTTGTGAATATCAAGCGGTTCACGGATCTGGGCGGCGATGGTCAGCCGGCGATCGAGCGCCGAGAGCGGGTCCTGGTAGACCATCTGCATCCGCGCCCGCAGCCGGCGCCATTCGGCGGTCCCGGCAGGGGGCATGGGTGTGCCGGCATAACGCACCTCGCCGCCCTGCAATGGATCGACCCCGAGCAGCATCCGCCCCAGCGTCGACTTGCCCGAGCCGCTCTCGCCGACGATACCCAGCGTCTCGCCGCGCCTGACGCACAGGCTGATGCCGTCCACCGCGCGCACCGGCGCCGCCTTGCCCAGCAATCCGCGGCGGGCGGAATAGATGCGTACAAGGCCCTCCGCCACCAGAAGATCAGTCATTGCAGCACCTTTTGTTTGCGAACGGCTTTGACCGGGTCGGCGGCGGGCAGGGGATAAGCGCACGCCAACTGCCGACCGTCCTGCTGGCCCAGAAGGTCGGGCCGTTCGTCCCGGCAGAACGGGCGCGCCTGCGCACAGCGGGGTGAAAAGGCGCAGCCCTTGGGAAGGTGGCGTGGATCGGGGACCGTGCCGGGGATCGGCGCTAGCGGTTCGCGTGGACCGTTCAGCCGGGGGATCGCTTCGAACAGGCCAAGGGTATAGGGGTGGCGCGGCCGCGCGAACAGCTGCGCCACCGCGCCCTGTTCGACGATGCGGCCGGCATACATCACGCAAACCCGTTCGCAGATCTGCGCGACCGCTCCCAGATCGTGGCTGATGAAGACCACGGCCATGCCGGTTTCGCGCCGCAACCGTGCGAGAAGGTCGAGGATCTGCGCCTGGATGGTGGCGTCGAGGGCGGTGGTCGGTTCGTCCGCGATCAGCAGGTCCGGGTCGCCCGCCAGCGCCATCGCGATCATCAGCCGCTGGCATTGACCGCCGGAGAACTCGTGCGGGAAATGCCCGAAGCGTCCCTGCGCATCGGGAATGCCGACCATGTCCATCAGGCGCAGCGCTTCGGCGCGCGCGGGGGCGCCGGTCAGGCCGCGATTGACGCGCAGCGCCTCGCAGAGCTGTTTGCCCACCCGCTGAACCGGGTTGAGCGAACTGGACGGATCCTGGAAGATCATCGCGATCCGCTTGCCGCGCACACCTTCCAGCCGCGCGCGGGGGGCGCCGGACAGCTCCATGTCCCCAAGCGTCACCGATCCCGTGACGCGCGCCCTGGGGGGCAGCAGCCCCAGCGCCGCCAACCAGGTGACGGATTTCCCGCAGCCGCTTTCCCCGACGAGGCCAAGGGCCTCGCCCGGTGCGACATCCAGGTCGATGCCGTGCAGCACCGGCACGCCATCAAAGGCGACGCGAAGCCCGCGGATCTTTACCAGATTGGTCATGTGCAGTCCCTTCGTTCCAGATCGCAACCGCCGCGCCCGGCGGAAACGGAAAGCCCCGGCGGCCACAGCGACCGCCGGGAGCCGGATCAGGCCGATTGATCAGCCGTCATTGGTCGCCCAGTTCGGGGCGCGAAAGTCCATGGCAAAGGCCGGGGCCGCCTTCCAGTTCAGCTCGGACCGCATCCCGGTGAACACCGCGTTCTGGTGCAGCACCTGATAGGCGGGGTCCTCGCGTTCGGCGATTTCCAGCATCCGGGCGATGGCCTTCTTGCGCTTTGCGTGGTCGGTCGATGTCTCCATGACCTGCGACAGGCTGTTCAGCTCGGTGTTGGTCCATTCCTTGTATTGCTGGATCGACCCGTTGGGGCCGAACTGCACCACCATCGGGGTGATCGGGTCGTTGATCGTGTTCGACGCCGACCAGTCGCGAATGCCGCGGGTGGTCGACGCGTCAAGGATCTGGCCCCAGTTCTCCTTCATCTCGATCTCGACGTTCAGGCCGACCTGCTTCCACATCTCGACCATGATCTGGCCGTTGGAAACCTGGTTGATGTAGTAGTTATTGAGCAACCGGTAGGGGATCGGATCGCCCTTGTAATTCGCCTGTTTCAGCAACTCGCGGGCCAGGTCCGGGTCGTATTCCGGCACGCTCCAGCCCTCGATGAACATGTCCGAACTGCGGAAGCTCTCGAATTGCAGCCCGGCCGGCACCTTGGTCATACCGCCCCAAAGCGCGGCGACGATGGCGTCGCGGTCGATCGAATGGGTCATGGCGCGGCGCACCAGCGGATCTGCCAGCACCGGGTGCTCGGTGTTGAAGCAGGACACCCGGTGGTTCCATATGGTCGAGCTCTGCACCTCGAAGCCGGGTGTGTTCATGACGCCGTTGATCTGGTCCGGCGGCAGGTCGCAGGCAAAGTCGTATTCGCCCGACAGCAGCCCGTTCACCCGGCTGGACACTTCCGGCACCTCGACAAAGGTGATCCGTTCGAGCGGCGGGCGACCGCCCCAGTAATCGTCGAAGGCGCGGTAGGTCAGCGACACGTCGGGGCGGTGATCCTCGACGAAATAGGGGCCGGTGGTGACCGGCTTGGTGGCCCAGTCGTTATAGGTGGCGGCCTCGTCCCAGGCGCGGCGGTTCAGGATCTGGCTGCCGCCGGCATAGAGGCGCCCTTCCATGGTCACGTCGGGCGTGGCGTTGTGGAAACGCACGGTATACCTGTCGACCACCTCGACCCCCGCCAGGGCCGGCCACTTGCGACGTCCGACGCCGGGCAGCGAGGCCGGAATGTCCTTGGCGGTCTCGGGGGTGTAATTCTCGGAAAAGATGGTCTGCCCGCCGGCCGGCTGGGTGTCGCCGAACACGCGTTCGGGCGAGAAGGAAAAGGCCACGTCCTCGGCGGTCATCTCGTCGCCGTTATGAAACCTGACGCCCTCGCGCAGCTTGAGTTCCAGCGTCTTGTCGTCGATGCGGTGCCATTCGGTGGCAAGGCCGGGAACCGGACCCTGATCGCCCATCCAGTCGCGCAGGATCAGGCCTTCCCAGAGATTGGGGTAGAGCACCCGCTCACCGACGTTGGACTGTTCGCGCCAGGGGTCGAGCGTGTTGTTGATCGTGATCTTCTGAACCGCGACGGTGACGGAGGGGCGCGCGCCCTGTGCGCGCAGGTACCCGGGCAACATCAGCCCCCCGGCGGCTGCGCCGAAAAGGTTGATTGCCTGGCGTCGATTGAGGTTGAGCATCTCGAGAATCCCGTTGTTGACAGCAATGAGGCTGGCCGCGGCGGTGCACGGGGCACGGCGGCCGGATGAGGTTCGCAACCGCCTGAAACCGCGTTCCGATGACGCTCCGGTGACCCTTTTCTGAAGAGAGGATGACATTTGCTGCCAGGCAGCATCGGCCGGCAAAGCGTCATTCCGCTGTCATGTCCGCCACCTAATCCGCAGCCATCTTCAACGACGCGCCCTCGGCGCAATCAACACGACAGGATGATCCTCAAATGACCGATCTGCCACTTCTCGGCGCAGCCATGCCGCTTGCCTCCCTCGAACAGTACAAGACCTGGATCATCGACGATCAGCGCGACCTGGAGATCCAGGATTTCGTGATGGCCGACGTATTGAACGGCGACTGGGAGGCGCGCGTGGACCGGGCCAAGGCATTGCTGGACGGCTACACCGGCCGGCTTGGCATTCATGGCCCGTTCTGGGGCTTTGGCCTGGCCAGCCAGGATCCGGACATCCGCGCCGTCGTCACCCGGCGCATGGAGCAGGGCCTGGCCGTGTGCGAGGCCCTGGGCGCGACCCAGATGGTGATCCACAGCCCCTATTCCACCTGGCACTACAACAACCGCGACAACCTGCCCGAGGCGCGCCGGCAGGTCGTCGAGCTGACCCATGCCACGCTCGACCCGGTGATCGCGCGGGCCGAGGCGGCGAACGTGACGATGGTGCTTGAGAACATCGAGGACAAGGATACCGATGCCCGCTGTCTGCTGGCCGACAGCTTTGACAGCCCGTCAGTCAAGGTCTCGGTCGATACCGGCCATGCGCATTACGCCCACGGCTCGACCGGGGCGGCGCCGGTGGACTACTATATCACCCGCGCCGGCGAGCAGTTGCATCATGTGCACCTTCAGGACGCGGACGGCTTTGCCGACCGGCACTGGGCGATCGGCAAGGGCACGGTGAACTGGCATGCGGTCTTTGCCGCCTTGGCTCCGATGGGCAGCCGGCCGCGCCTTATCCTGGAGTTGCGCGACAAGGGCGGCATCCTGCCGTCGGCGGCCTATCTGCAGCAGTTGGGGGTGGCGCGCTAACCACGATGCCCAAGCAGGTTGTTCACCGGTATCGGTTGGCGGAAGGGCCCGGCGGTTGCAGCCAAACCCCGCTCCGGGTGAACAACCTGCAGGAAACCACGACCACGGCAGCCACGGCGTCACCTCGGCGGATGATCCGGCGGCGCGGAACAAGGCCTGCAGCGCCGCGGCTCGGTTGCCCGTGTGGGCACCGGCGAGCGGCGAGACGCGCACTTGAGCGATCTTGTTATCGCAATGTCATCCAGGCGTCACCTCGCCGTTACCTGACTTGCTCATATGAGCAGGCAAGGCGGCAAGGTCAGAGCATGAACAGACAGTTTCTCATTCTTGAAAGGGCGCAACACTGCGGGCGGGTCGGTGTCGAAGACCTCGCGCAGGTGCTGGGGGTCTCGCCCCATACCATACGGCGCGACATCAACGCGCTGTGTGAACAGGGCAAGCTGCGCCGGCTGCACGGGGGTGCCGAGTTCATCGAGCAAAGCGCGAACCTGCCATATTCCGCGCGCAGTCTCCTGAACGTTCCGGCCAAGAAAAAGATCGCGGCGCAGGTGGCCCGGCTGATCCCGGAGGGCGCGACCCTGTTCTTCTCAATCGGCACGACCCCGGCAATCGTCGCCGCCGCGCTGGCCGAACGATCGGGGCTGACCGTCATCACCGGGAACCTGAACGCGGCCATGGCGCTGTCGGATGCACCGGAGGCGCGGATCATCTTGCCGGGTGGCGAGCTGCGGTTGCCGGACCGGGATATCCTCGGGCCTCACGTCCTGGAGGTGTTCCAGAGGTATCGGGCGGATTTCGCGGTCTACGGCGTCGGCGGCATTGATGCCGATGGCAGCTTGCTGGATTTCAACGAAACCGAGGTGCGCATGCGTGAAACCATGCGGTCCAATGCGCGCCAGTCGATCCTGGTGGCGGATGTATCGAAATTCGGTCGCCACGCCGCGGCGGTGGGGGGCCATCTCCGGGACGCCGATCATGTGATCATTGATGCACGCCCCGGGCCGCGTTTCCATCCGCTGCTGGATGGCTTGGAAAACACGCCGACCATTGCCGAGGATTTGACATGAGCTTTCTCGAATTGCGCGGGATCACCCGGGACTGGGACGGCCAAGGCGGCGTACGTGACATTGACTTGTCGCTGCAGCGGGGGGATTTCCTGTCGATCCTCGGTCCCTCCGGCTGCGGCAAATCCACGTTGCTGCGCCTGATTGCCGGGCTGGAACAGCCCCAACGCGGCGCCGTGGTGATCGACGGGCGCGATGTCACCGCCTTGCCCCCCGCGCAGCGCAACCTGTCCATGGTCTTTCAATCCTATGCGCTGTTCCCGCATCTGAACGTGGCCGAAAACGTACTGTTCGGTCTCAAGGTCCGGCGCGTCGCCGCGCGTGAGCGGGACCGGCGCCTGTCCGACGCCCTGAAGATGACCGGGCTTGACGGGCTGGAACGCCGCAAGCCTGCGGAACTGTCGGGTGGCCAGCGCCAGCGCGTCGCACTTGCCCGCGCGGCGGTGGCGGAAAAGCCGCTTTGCCTGATGGACGAGCCGCTGTCGAACCTTGATGCCAAGCTGCGCCACTCGGTACGGCGCGACATCCGCGCGCTGGCCCGCAATCTTGGCCTGACCGTGGTGTATGTCACCCATGATCAGGGCGAAGCCATGAGCCTGTCGGACACGGTGGTCCTGATGAACAAGGGACGGGTGGAACAGGTCGGGCCGCCCTCGGCCCTCTACAACCGGCCCGCCACGATCTTTGCCGCGCAATTCATCGGCGAGCCGCCCATGGCCCTGGTCGAAGGGCCGGCGCTGGGCCTGCGCGACGGGCTGACCGTTGGCCTGCGGCCTGAACGTGTCCGACTGTGCCCGCCGGAACAGGCGCATCTGACGGCCCGTGTGCTGGATTGTGAATTCCTCGGCGCCGAGACGCTGGTGTCGCTGGATCATCCCGCGACGCAGGGGCTGGCCGTGGTGGTTCCGGGCCATGCGCCCCAGCCCCCCGGGGATCATGTCGGCGTGATCCTTCGCGAACAGGACCGGCTCCTTTTCGACACCCACAGCGGGCGCCTCGAAAAGGGTCCGCAGCAGAATCCCGTGGCGTGCAGTCACCAAGACACCGCACCGCGTGATGGCCAGACGGCCCCCGAAGCAACCGACCCTTCATTCGATCTGAACAGGACGACATCATGACCCGTTATTCTGCCATGGCGGCCATCCTCGCCGCATCCACAGCCCTCGCCAATCCGGCGGCGGCCGAGACCGAACTGACCATGTACTACCCCATCGCCGTGGGGGGCTCGCTGACCAAGGTGGTCGACGGCATCGTGGCCGAATTCATGGACGAAAACCCCGACATCAAGGTCAACGCGATCTATGCGGGAAACTACGACGACACCCGCATCAAGGCCCTGGCCGCACTGGCCGCCGGTGAGCCTGCGCAACTGGCGGTGATGTTCTCGATCGACGCCTACGACCTGATCGAACAGGACCTGATCGTTCCCTTCGAGGCGCTGACAGACGACAGCGCCTGGCTCGACAGCTTCTACCCGGCGCTGATGGCCAACGGAAAAATCGAAGGCCAGACCTGGGGCATCCCGTTCCAGCGCTCGACCATCGTCGCTTATTACAACAAGGACATGTTCCGCAAAGCGGGCCTTGATCCCGAACAGGCGCCCACCACTTGGGACGAGATGGTTGATATGGGCAAGGCGCTGACCACCGACGACCATTATGGCCTGATGATCCCCTCCACCGGCTACCCCTACTGGATGTTCCAGGCGCTTGCGATCCAGAACGGCAAGGAGCTGATGTCGGATGATGGCACCACCACCTATTTCGACGATCCCGCTGTCGTGGACACGCTGAACTTCTGGAAGAGCCTCTCGACCGAGCATGGCATCATGCCCGAGGGCACCGTCGAATGGGGCACCCTGCGTCAGGCCTTCCTCGAAGGGGAAACCGCGATGATGTGGCACTCCACCGGCAACCTGACGGCGGTGAAGAACACGGCCGAGTTCGACTTTGGCGTTGCCATGCTGCCCGGCCAGGAACGTCTGGGCTCTCCCACCGGCGGCGGCAACTTCTACGTCTTCAAGGACGCGTCGGCGCAAGAGCGCGCCGCGGCTCTGAAGCTGATCCAGTTCATGACCGCGCCCGAGCAGGCCGCCGAATGGTCCATCGCCACCGGCTACATGGGGGTCTCTCCCGCGGCCTATGAAACCGATGCGCTGAAGGCCTACACCGCCGAATTTCCGCCCGCCCTGGTGGCGCGGGACCAGTTGGAACACGCCGTGGCCGAATTCTCGACCTTCGAAACCGCGCGGGTGCGGGACGGGCTGAACGCCGCGATCCAATCGACCCTGACCGGCGACAAGAGCGCCGAAGACGCCCTGAGCGAGGCGCAGGCAGCGGCAGAGCGCCAGCTTCGCCCATACAAGTAATCCAACCCGCGAGGGCCTGCCGCATGGCAGGCCCTCGTGCCACCCAGGGGCCTGCCATGACCGATCCGCTCAAGCTCGAACGCCGCAGACGTGCAATCCACGGTTGGCTTCTGCTATCGCCCGCGCTGGCGATGCTGGCGGTGTTTGCCCTCTATCCCTCGGTGGCGACCTTCTGGACCTCGCTGTGGTCGCGCGGCACGCGGCGCAATCCCTCCGAATTCATCGGGCTGGAAAATTACCGCACCCTGTTGGAGGATCCGACCTTCTGGAAGGTGGTCTGGAACAACCTGCTCTATGCGGGGGTGACCATTCCGGCCTCCATCGCGATTGCACTGATCATGGCGCTCTGGGCGAATTCCAGGATACCCGCCCGCAGCTTCATCCGCACCGCCTATTTCACGCCCACTGTCCTGCCGATGATCGCGGCGGGCAATCTCTGGCTGTTTTTCTATACGCCCAGCTTCGGCATCCTGAACAAGATCGGCGCGCTGTTTGGCGCGCAGTCCGTCAACTGGCTGGGCCAGCCCGACACCGCGCTTTGGGCGATCTGCATCGTGACGATCTGGAAAGAGGCAGGGTTCTTCATGGTCTTTTACCTCGCCGCGCTGCAAACCATCCCGCCCGACCTGAAAGAAGCCGCCGAGATCGAAGGCGCCAGCCGCTGGACTTACCTGCGCCGCATCGTCCTGCCGCTGCTGATGCCGACGACGCTGTTCATTTTCGTCAATGCGATGATCAATTCGGTCAAGCTGATCGATCATCTTTTCATCCTGACCAAGGGCGGGCCGTCTGACAGCTCCAAGCTGATCCTCTATTACATCTGGGAAAACGCCTTTGCCTATTTCGACCGCCCGGCCGCGGCGGCGATGACGATCTTCGTGCTGATCGTCCTGGGCCTTCTGGCCGCGTTTCAGTTCCTTGTCCTCGATCGCCGGACCCACTACCAATGAGCCGCTTCATCGAACCCATCCTCGCCATCGCGCTGGCCATCCTGTGGGTGTCGCCCCTGGTGGTGGCGGTCTGGGCCGCGTTTCACAACGTGTCGGATGCGATCAACTTTCGCCTCTCCGCCCCGCTTACGCTGGATAACTTCCGCACCGCATGGGACGGGGCGCCTTGGCTGCGCTACTTCCTCAACACCTTCCTGCTGGTCACGTTGATCCTCGCCGGGCAGTTCCTTCTCTGCACGCTGGCGGGGTTTGCCTTTGCCCAAACCCGGTTCGCCGGACGCGATACGGTGTTTATCCTTGTCCTGCTCCAGCTGTTCATCCTGCCCGAGGTCCTGATCGTGGAGAATTACCGCGTGGCGGCATCGCTGGGGATTCTGGACAGCCTGTTGGGGATAGGCGCCCCTTACATGGCCTCGGCCTTCGGGATGTTCCTGATGCGTCAGGCGTTCAAATCCGTGCCACGTGACCTGGACGAAGCCGCGCGGGTCGAAGGGTGTTCGACCCTCGGGGTGCTCTGGCGTGTCTACGTGCCTGCGGCGCGCCCCACCTATCTCGCCTATGCGCTGGTCTCGATCTCGACCCACTGGAACAATTTTCTCTGGCCCTTGATCGTGACCAATTCCGAAAGCACTCGGCCCCTGACCGTCGGCCTGTCGCTGTTTGCCGCGCCCGAGAACGGGGTCGATATCTCGGTCATATCAGCGGCCACGATCATGGTGATCGCGCCGCTGCTGATCGGCTTCCTGGTTTTCCAGCGCCAATTCGTGCAGGCGTTCCTGACGGCAGGCGTGAAGTGACTGGGGTACCGAACCGGGCTTTGACCGGTTCCTCGTTCAGCCATTCGTTCTCCATGGGACGTGACAGGATGGTGATACAATGGCTCACCATCCTGTCACGACCGGTCGCTACGGTATTACCGGAGAAACCGGTGGCCATGGCTTCGGACAGACTCCGGCGCATCGGGCGGCCCTTCGTTCCGGATCCGCTGTGCTGAGCCTTACCGGTGAAGATACTGACCGCGCCGACAAGCGTGCGGATGTTGGCGTTCCGGGCATCCGCGCTTCCGTTTCGCCGTGTTCTCGCTTGTCGAACGTGTGGACCAGCGGGCAGAGGACCCGGTCGATCGCGAAGGGGGCTGTTGACTCTCCCCGCGCCGCTTATATAAGCGCGGCTTCATTGGTGTTGGTGGCCCCCGCAAGGGGACGCCTGTCATGGGGGAGACCCCAAGAGGACAACGCCCTTCATAGTGGCCTCCGGGCCTCGTCTCAAGAAGGAGATCAGACGGTGACCAAACGCACCTCTGCCAAGTACAAAATTGACCGCCGGATGGGTGAAAACATCTGGGGACGTCCGAAATCCCCGGTCAACCGCCGCGAATACGGCCCCGGCCAGCACGGCCAGCGCCGCAAGGGCAAGCTCAGCGACTTCGGGATCCAGCTGCGCGCCAAGCAAAAGCTCAAGGGGTATTACGGCGACCTGACCGAAAAGCAGTTCCGCCGCATCTTCGCCGAGGCCGAGCGGGTCAAGGGCGACACCGGTGAAAACCTGATCGGCCTGCTGGAACGCCGCCTCGACGCGGTCGTCTACCGCGCCAAGTTCGTGCCGACCGTCTTTGCCGCCCGCCAGTTCGTGAACCACGGCCATGTTCTGGTCAACGGCAAGCGCGTCAACATCCCCTCCTACCGCGTGAAAGAGGGTGATGTCGTCGAGGTCCGCGAGAAGTCCCGCCAGATGGCGGCGCTGCTCGAGGCGACCCAACTGCCCGAGCGTGATGTGCCCGACTATATCGAGGCCGATCACTCCAAGATGACCGCGACCTTCGTGCGCACCCCCAACCTGGGCGACGTGCCGTACCCGGTGATGATGGAACCGCACCTGGTCATCGAATTCTACGCGCAGAACTAAGCGCCGAAACACGCCTTTTGCCCAAGGGCACAAGGAAAAAGGAGCTGCCTTCGGCGGCTCCTTTTTTCGTTTCAATAGATCAATTCGCCGGTCTGCTCGCGGATTCTCCAGACCGACCTGGACGCACGGGCCATCTGGGCCTGCGCCGCCTTGTAGATCACCGGTTTCTTGATCATCTCGGCCAGGTCATCCTTGTCCTTGTATTTCACAAGGGTCTTGCCGGCGCCCTTGAGGAACGTGGTGATCACCTTCTTCGGCCCCGAGGGCAGCTTGGCCGCGGCACGGAACAGCGCTTCGACGAAGCCCATGGCAAAGCTGGCGTTCAGCATCTCCACCAGCATGGCCTGCGCAAAGCCGCAGTCTTCGGTGGTGAATTCCTTGGGCGCCACGCTGGTCTTGCCGTAGAGCCAAGTGATGACGTCATGCGCCTGTTTGGGTTTGAGTACAATTTTCTTGGGTTTTTTGAGTTTGGCCATGTCGGCCTCCGAAACTGATGAACAATAAAAGTGCCCGGCGGTCCTCCTCCGGGCATGGCCCCTGAAAATGCCCGGACCATGGGGCATTCTGGCGCAGCGGCCGCGCCGTTGACAAGGATGTTCAGGGAGGGGCTCCTGACCTATGTCGCCCCGCCGCATGAGCTTTGTTGCTTTTCTCCGACCGGTGGGAGCGATAGAACGGGCTCCAGCAAGGAGCCCCGGAATGAGCAAGATCACACCGCAGCCCGGTATCATGGAAATTGCCCTGTACGAGGGCGGCAAGGCCACCATCGCCGGGCGGCATGACGTGCTCAAGCTGTCCTCGAACGAGAATCCGCTGGGCGCGCCGCCCTCGGCACAGGCCGCGCTGGCCGAGGCCGCCAAGACGCTGCATCGCTATCCCCCGACCGACCATGCCGACCTGCGCCAGGCGATCGGCGCGGTGCACGGGCTCGACCCGGCGCGGATCATCTGCGGGGTCGGATCGGACGAGGTGCTGCAATTCGTCTGCCAGGCGTTCTCCGGTCCGGGCGACGAGATCATCCACACCGAGCACGGGTTCTCGATGTACCCGGTGCTGATCCACATGGCCGGGGCGACCCCGGTCTGCGTCCCCGAGGCCGAGCGGGTGGTGGATGTCGACGCGATCCTGGCGGCGGTCACCGACAAGACCCGGATCGTGCTGCTGACGAACCCGGGCAATCCGACCGCGACGATCCTGCCCGAGGGCGAGCTTGAGCGGCTGGCCGACGGGCTGCCCGCGCATGTGCTGCTGGTGATCGACGGCGCCTACACCGAGTATGCCGAGGGCTACGACGGCGGCGCGGGGCTGGCCGGGGCGCGCCCCAACGTGATCATGACGCGCACCTTTTCCAAGATCTACGGGCTGGGCGGGCTGCGGATCGGCTGGGGCTATGGCCCCAAGGAATTGATCGACGTGATGACCCGCATCCGCCAGCCCTTCAACCTGTCGGGCGTGCAACTGGCGGCGGCCGAGGCGGCGGTGCGCGATCGCGACTGGGTCGAAACCTGCACCGCGCTCAACGCGCGCCAGCGGGCGCGGCTTGTCGGCGCGATCCGGCAGTTGGGTGTGGCCTGCGACGACAGCCAGACCAATTTCGTGCTGGCCCGTTTTGCCGATGCAGAGGAGGTGGCCTCGGTCGACCAAGCGCTGCAGGCCGAGGGGATCATCGCGCGCCGGGTCACCGGCTATGGCTTTCCCGAGGGGCTGAGGATCACCGTGGGCGACGAGGACCAGACCGGGCGCGTGATCGAGGCCCTGATCAAATGGCGGGAGCAGGCATGAGCGACGCACCGATCTATGACCGGGTCGCCCTGATCGGGCTGGGGCTGATCGCCTCGTCGATATTCTGGGCGATGAAACGCGCCGGGCTCGCCGGCGAGGTGACCGGCTATGCCCGCAGCGAGGCCACTCGCGACACCGCCCGCCGCATCGGGCTGTGCGACCGGGTCTGTGACAGCGCGGCCGAGGCGGTCGAGGGCGCCGACCTGGTGGTTCTGGCGGTGCCGGTGGGGGCGATGGGCGCGGTCGCGCAGGATATCGCCGCCGCGCTGAAACCGGGTTGCACCGTGACCGACGTGGGCTCGGTCAAGCGTCACGTGATCGACACGGTGGTACCGAACCTGCCCGAAAACGTACATTTCATCCCCGGTCACCCGCTGGCGGGGACCGAGCATTCCGGCCCGGAGAGCGGCTTTGCCGAACTGTTCGACAACCGCTGGTGCCTGCTGGTGCCGGTGGACAACCGCTCCTCCGAGCAGGTGGCGCAGTTGCGCGCCCTGTGGGAGGGGATGGGTGCCCATGTCGACGAGATGGACGCGGATCACCATGACCTCGTGCTGGCGGTGACCAGCCACGCGCCGCACCTGATCGCCTACACGATGGTGGGCGTCGCCGACGACCTGCGCCGGGTCACCGACAGCGAGGTGATCAAGTATTCCGCCGCCGGGTTCCGTGATTTCACCCGCATCGCGGCCTCGGACCCGACCATGTGGCGCGACGTTTTCCTCACCAACAAGGAGGCGACGCTTGAGATCCTCGGTCGGTTCACCGAGGAGCTGTTCGCGCTCCAACGCGCCATTCGCACCGGCGACGGCCAGCACCTGTTCGATTATTTCACCCGCACCCGCGCCATCCGCCGTGGCATCATCGAGGCCGGGCAGGATACCGACGCCCCCGATTTCGGCCGCGCCAAGCAGGTGCAGACATGACCGGCGGGCGCCTGGCGGTGCTGTTTGGGCTGGCTGTCCTGGCGCTGCCAGCCGCGGCCCAGGCGCCCGAGCATTCGCCGCGACCGGTGGCCCGGAGCGCCGTCGACGCGGTCCTGCATCAGGTTCGGTTCCAGACCCATCCGCGCCCGCGCGCCCTTCCTGCTGTCGCCGTTGTCGCTCCGGTTACTGCCTCCGACACCGCGCAGGCCAGCCGGCCGAAACTGCGCCCGCCCTCGGCCCAGGTCATAAGCGCGGCGGCGCGCCCGGCGTCGCTTCCGTTCCTCAGCCCCGAGCGGTCCATGTCGCCCTTGTCGCGCCCGAAGGATCTGGAAGAAAAGGTCTTTTTCAAAAAGCTCAAGCGACGCAAGGGCTCGGTCTGCGGTGACATCGACATCCAGGGCGAACAGGTCGGCCGGGTCAAGGGCAAGCTGCGCGGCTGTGGTGCCGAGGACGCGGTACGGGTGCGCGAGGTGGCCGGCGTCCGGTTGAGCCAACAGGCGGTGATGACCTGCGACACCGCCCGGGCGCTGAAAACCTGGGTCGAGCGCGGGGTGAAACCGGCGTTTCGCAGCCGTGGACCGGTGGTGGAAATGCGCGTTGCCGCCCATTACGTCTGTCGCACCCGCAACCACAAGACCGGCGCGAAGATCTCCGAACATGGCAAGGGGCGGGCGATCGACATCTCGGCTTTTGTCATGAAGGACGGCGAGGTGATCACCGTGCTCAAGGGCTGGGGGCAGGGCACCACCCTGCGGCCCCTGCGCCAGGTCTGGAAGGCAGCCTGTGGCCCCTTCGGCACCGTGCTGGGCCCGGAGTCGGACCGTTATCACCGCGATCATTTCCACGTCGATACCGCACGCTATCGCGGCGGCCCCTACTGCCGCTGAGGCGCCCTTTTGTCGGCGCCCGTTTTCCGCTACAGCGCCCGCAACAGGCAAGGGAGAGCCCGATGACCATGTGGGTATTCGGATACGGATCGTTGTTGTGGAACCCCGGGTTCGACGTGGCCCGGCGCGAGGTCGCGGTGCTGCCCGATTACCATCGCTCGTTCTGCATGCGCTCGATCCACCATCGCGGCACCGAGGAGGATCCGGGCCTGGTCCTGGCGCTCGACGCCGCGCCGGGGGCGCGCTGTGCCGGGCTGGCGCTGGCCGTGGCCGAGGGGCAAGAGGCGCGTACGCTGGATTACCTGCGCGAGCGCGAACTGATTTCCTCGGCCTACCTGGAAAAGACGCTTGAGGTGCGGTTCCGCGACGGCGGCTCTGCCGAGGCGGTGACCTATGTGATCGACCCCGACCACGTGCAGTATTGCGGCGGGCTGGCGCTCGAGGAGCAGGCCCGCATCATCGCCCGGGCCGTCGGCGGGCGCGGGCCGAACACCGAGTATCTTTTCAATACCGCCGACCACCTTGCCGAGATCGGGCTCAACGATCCGGATCTCGACTGGCTGGCGGGACGTGTCCGCGCGCTCACGGTATAAAGCCTTGGCGTTGCCGGTAATTATTATGTAGGCTCGCCGCAGAGCAGAGAAAACCAGGACGCACGCCAGATGGTGCAGCGAGACCGAGAACCCAGGCCGCAATTCTCACAGCCGGTCCGCCAGATCATGTTGATGCTCATCGCCATCGGGCTGGCGGGCTTTGGCGCCTTCGTCGCATTGCCACGGGTCTTGCCGGTTTTCCTGGCCAATCTCTACCTCAACGGGTTCATCGGCGTGGTCTTCCTGATCGGGGTGCTGGCCTGTTTCTGGCAGGTCATTCAGCTGGCGGGATCGGTCCGCTGGATCGAAAGTTTCGTAACCGGAGAGGCCGGGGCGGAGGCAAATCCGCCGCAATTGCTGGCGCCGCTGGCCTCGCTGCTGCGCGCGCGCGGGGCGCGGATGCAGTTGAACTCCAGCTCGACCCGCTCGATCCTCGACTCCGTCGCCGAACGCATCGACGAAGAGCGCGAGATCACCCGCTATATCGTCAACCTGCTGATTTTCCTTGGCCTTCTGGGCACGTTCTATGGGCTTGCCACCACCGTTCCGGCGGTGGTCGACACCATCCGCAGCCTTGCCCCGCAAGAGGGCGAGGAGGGGATCGCGGTGTTCAACCGGCTGATGACCGGGCTCGAGGCGCAGCTGGGCGGGATGGGGGTGGCATTCTCGTCCTCGCTGCTCGGGCTGGCCGGCTCGCTGCTGGTCGGACTGCTGGAGCTGTTCGCCGGACACGGTCAGAACCGTTTTTATCGAGAGTTGGAGGAATGGCTCTCTTCGATCACGCGGCTCGGGTTCTCCTCGGGCGAAGAGGGTGAGAGCGCCCCGAACGTGATGGAGGGGGTGCTCGACCACATGGCCGAGCAGATGGAAGCGCTGCAACAGATGTTCAGCCGCTCGGACGAAAGCCGCGCCGCGGTCGATGAAAAACTGGGCGATCTTGTCGACAGCATCGGGCAGATGAACGACCGACTTGATCAGACCGAAACCACCGCCGCCGCGCTGGAGCGGGTCGCCGTGGGGCAGGAGACACTGATCGAGATGATGCGGGCGCAGGGCCCGGGCGAGGGGATTGACGCCGAGAGCCGGATGCGTCTGCGCTCGATCGACGTCCAGATGCTGCGCATCCTCGAGGAAATCTCGGCCGGCCGGCAGGAGAGCATGGCCGAGGTGCGCAAGGACATCGACCTGTTGATCAAGGCGCTGGCACCGCCACGGCCCGGCCGCCCGGGGCGTCCGCCCAAGGCCGACAAGACGGAGGAATAGGGCATGGCCCTGTCGCGCCGCACCGGGCAACGCTTCCAGGGGTCGATCTGGCCCGGTTTCGTGGACGCGATGACGGGCCTTTTGCTGGTGCTGATGTTCGTCCTGACCATTTTCATGGTGGTCATGTTCGTGCTGCGCGAGACCATCACAGGACAGGAGACCCAGCTTGACGCGCTCTCGAACGAGGTCAGCGCGCTGGCCGCTGCCCTGGGCCTGGAAGAGCGACGCAACGCTCAGCTTTCGGCGCGGATGGGGGCGCTGACCGCCACCCTGAGCGACACCCGCGACGACTTGGACCAGGCGCAGGCCGAGCTGGACCAGCGGGCCACGGTAATCGCCACCCTCACCGCCGACCGCGACCGGCAGGCGGCGGCGCTGGAGCAGGCGCGCGGTCGCATCGCCACCTTCGAAGAGCAGGTCGCCGGCCTGCTGGCCGACCGCGAGGCAGCGCTGGGCAATATTGCGGCGCTGGAACAGGAAAAGGCCGAACTGCTCTCGGAGCAGGAGGCATTGAACCTGGCGTTGGCGCAAAGCCGCGAGGAAATCGACGCCCAGGCCGAGGCGGCGCGGCTGGCCGCGTCCCGGCGCGAGGCGCTCGATGCGCTGATCGCCGACCTGCGCCGCCGCGACAGCGAAAAGACCGCCGAGGCCGCGCGCCTGTCCGACCAGGTCGCCGCGCTGGAAACCCGGCTCAGCGACGAGGAGGCGGCGCGGCTGGTCGAGGCCGCCGCCGCGCAGGCGCTGCGCGACAAGCTGGAAAAGGCGGATGCCGAACTGACCGCGATGACCCTCGCGCTGGAACAAAAGCGCCGCGAGGCCGAGGAGACCCTGGTCCTGCTGGCCGCCGCCGAGGCCGAGCGCGACACCCTGGACGAGAAACTGATCGCCGCGCTGGCCGATCTCGACACGGCCAGCGCCGAGGCAGCCAAGCGCGACGAACTGGCCGAACGCCTGACCCGCGTGCTGGCGCAGATGGAGGTGGCCAAGGCCGAGAACGCCGAGATGGTCGGCGCGCTGGAGGTCGAGCTTTCGCGGGTCCGGGGCGAGGCGGCGCGCACCCGCGAGACCCTGAGCGCCGAGCTGGACGCGGCGCAGGCCAAGGAGGTCGAAACCCGCGCCGCGCTGGAGGCGCAACTGACCCGCCTGCGCGAAGAGGCCGCCGCCGCGCGCGCCGCCTTGCAGGCGAAACTGGACGAGGCGCGGGCCGGGGCCGCCACCACGCAGGCGGCGCTTGAGGCCGAACTCGCGCGGCAACGGGCGCAGAACGTCGAGACACAATCGGACTTCGAGACCGAGCTGACCCGCCTGCAACAGGAGAACGCCGCCCTGCGGCAGGAGTACGAGGCCCGGATCGCGACGCTGAATACCGAGGCCGAGGCGGCACAGGCAGAACTGACCGCTGCCCTGCAGGCCGCGCGCACCGCCGCCGACGAGGCCCAAGCCGCGCTTGAGGCGCGTCTGGCCCATGCCAATGTCGAGCACGATGCGGCGCTGGCCGCGCTGAACGCGGAGCTGTCCGCCGCGCGCACCGATGCCGCCTGGAGGATCGCTGCACTGGAGGCCGAGCTGTCACGCGCACGCGCGGATCTGGTCGCCGCCCGCTCCGCCGCCGAGAGCACCGCCGAGGATCGCGCCTCGGTCGAGGCACGGCTGTTGCAGGCGCTGGACTCGCTCGAAAAAGCCCAGGCCGCCGCCACCGACAAGGACGAGCTGCGCCAACGCCTGATTGCGGCACTGGCCGCCCGCGAGGCCGCCGAGAAACGCGCCGAGGAGCAGATGAGCCTGGCCGAACAGCGCGCGGTGTTGCTGGCCAAGGCCCGCGAAACGCTGGCCGCGCAGCAAGACAGCTCGACCGAGGCACAGCGCCAGACCGCCTTGCTCAACCAGCAGGTCTCCGAGTTGCGCCGCCAGCTGGGCAGCCTGCAGGCGTTGCTTGACGACTACAAGGACCGGGACGCGGCGCAGCAGGTGCAGTTGGAGAACCTCGGCAAGGACCTGAACACCGCACTGGCGCGCGCCGCCTCGGAAGAGCGCAAGCGGCGGCTGCTGGAAGAGGCCGAACGCAAGCGGCTGGAGGAAGTGGCCAAGGCCCGCGCCGAGGAGGCCGAGAAGCTCAAGGAACAGGCCAAGGACCTGGAACGCTACCGGTCCGAGTTCTTTGGTCGCTTGCGCGAGGTTCTGGGCGACCAGGAGGGGGTCCGCATCCAGGGCGACCGCTTCGTGTTCTCCTCGGAGGTTCTGTTCGCCCCGGGCGAGGCCGACCTGGCCGCCGCCGGCAAGACCGAGATCGACAAGATCGCCCGCATCCTGCGCGGGATTTCCGCGGAGATCCCGGACGGGATCGATTGGGTGATCCGTGTCGACGGCCATACCGACAACGTGCCGATCCGCCCCGGTGCCGAATTCGCCGATAACTGGGAGCTCAGCCAGGCGCGCGCGCTCTCGGTGGTGCGTTACATGGTTGCCGAACAGGGCATCCCGCCGAACCGGCTGTCGGCCAACGGGTTCGGGGAATACCAGCCGGTCAATACCGCCGACACCGCCGAGGCGCGGGCGCAGAACCGGCGGATCGAGTTGAAACTGACCGAGAAATAGGGCGGTTCGGCGCGGGTTATTCGACCGTGACGGTGACCCGCGCGCGGTCGATTTCCTGGCGATTGCGCAGAATCCGAACCTCGCCCTCATACTGCCCCGCCGGCCATCCGGCACCGGGCCGGCGCTTGCCGGCGGCGCGGAACAACTGGGCCTGGGTTTTCTCCAGCTCGACGCTGTGGGCGACGACACGGCCATCGGGGCCGTCGATCATGATTTCGATCACATCGCCCATCTGTCCGCCAAAGACATAGCCGAACAGGACCAGCGCCGGCGCGTCGCGATCAAGGTCGTTCACCGCCGCCCGCCCGGCCTTGATCGCGTCAAACCCGGGCATCCCGCCGGCAAAGCCCGCCGCGATCAGCCCGCCGGGCTCATACCCCGGGGTGTCCTGCCACAGGTCGGTTTCTGGCGGTTCGCCGCAGCGTGCCGCCCAGGGGGCAAAGGGATCGATGACCGCCCCGTTTTGGCGCACGGACAGGTGGACATGGGGAAATTCGGCCTTGCCGCTCATCCCCACGGCGCCCAGCGGGTCACCGCGTGCCACGCGGTCGCCGTTGGAGACCCGCACCGAGCCACGCCGTAGGTGGCAATACTGGGTTTCCCAGCCGTCGCCGTGGTCGATCACGACGCCGTTGCCGCATTCACGATTCTCGACCGACGCGGTATCGCCGGCGACAAGGGCGCCGTCCGCCATGCCGTCGCGCAGCGCCTTCACCACGCCGGGCGCAGAGGCCACCACCGTGACGCCGGCTTCCATCGCCGCGAGGGAGGGCAGGGCGAAATCGGTGCCCTTGTGGCCGTCATAGCTGAGTGGACCACAGCGGTAATCCTGCGATCCGGGGCCGGGATCGACATCGGCGTATTGCTGGATATGGCAGTCCCTGCCGAGCTCGCAGACGATGGGCGGGGTCAGATCGAATGCACTCGCCGCGACAGGCGCGGCGAGTGCCAGGCAGAGGGCAGGCAGCGCCGCCCGCATCAGTCCGCGGTCAGCAGCGGTGGCTTGTCGCCCGAAAGCCGCGGCTTGCCCGGTCCTTCGATGCGCAGATCCAGCGCGCCGTCCTTGATGCCGACCTTGACGACACCGCCCTTGGCCAACTTGCCGAACAGAAGTTCTTCGGCGAGCGGTTTCTTGATGTACTCCTGGATCACACGGCCCAGCGGGCGCGCGCCCATCTTGTCGTCATAGCCCTTGTCGGCCAGCCATTCGGCTGCCGGGCGGGTCAATTCGATGGTGACGCCACGATCCAGCAGCTGTGCCTCGAGCTGCAGAACGAACTTCTCGACCACCTGCAGGATCACCTCCTTCGGCAGCGGCGCAAAGGAGATCACCGCGTCGAGACGGTTGCGGAACTCCGGCGTGAAGGTCTTCTCGATGGCGGCCGTATCCTCGCCCTCGCGGCGATCACGCCCAAAGCCGATGGCACTCTTGGCTTGCTCCATGGCGCCCGCGTTCGAGGTCATGATCAGGATCACGTTGCGGAAATCCACCGTCCGGCCGTTGTGGTCGGTCAGTTTGCCGTGGTCCATCACCTGCAACAGGATGTTGTAGACATCCGGGTGCGCCTTTTCCATCTCGTCCAGCAGCAGCACGCAATGCGGGTGCTGGTCGACCCCGTCGGTCAACATGCCGCCCTGGTCGAAACCGACATAGCCCGGAGGCGCGCCGATCAGGCGGCTCACCGCGTGTTTCTCCATGTATTCCGACATGTCGAAGCGCAGAAGCTCGACCCCCAGCGTATCGGCCAGTTGCTTGGCGACCTCGGTCTTGCCGACGCCGGTCGGCCCGGCAAAGAGATAGTTGCCGATCGGTTTCTCCGGCTCGCGCAACCCGGCGCGTGCCAGCTTGATCGCGCTCGACAGCGCGACGATCGCCTGGTCCTGGCCGAACACCACCCGCTTGAGCGATTTTTCCAGGTCCTTGAGCACCTCGGCATCGTCCTTGGAGACGTTCTTGGGCGGGATTCGCGCGATCTTGGCGACCACTGCCTCGATCTCCTTGGTGCCGATGGTCTTGCGCCGTTTGCTCTCGGCCAGCAGATGTTGTGCCGCGCCGGCCTCGTCGATCACGTCGATCGCCTTGTCGGGCAGCTTGCGGTCGTTGATGTAGCGCGCCGAAAGCTCCACCGCCGTCTTGATCGCATCGCCGGTGTATTTCACCCCGTGATGCTCCTCGAAATAGGGCTTCAGCCCCTTGAGGATCTTCACAGTGTCCTCGACGCTGGGTTCGGTCACGTCGATCTTCTGGAACCGGCGGCTGAGCGCGCGGTCCTTTTCGAAGTGCTGGCGGAACTCCTTGTAGGTGGTCGATCCCATGGTGCGCAACTTGCCGCCCTGCAACGCAGGTTTCAGCAGGTTCGAGGCATCCATCGCCCCGCCCGAGGTGGCCCCGGCGCCGATCACGGTGTGAATCTCGTCGATGAACAGGACCGCGTCGGGATGATCCTCGAGCTCGGTCACCACGGCCTTGAGCCGTTCCTCGAAATCGCCGCGATAGCGGGTGCCGGCCAAAAGCGCGCCCATGTCGAGAGAATAGATCGTGGTCTTGGACAGCACCTCGGGCACCTCGCCCTTGACGATCTTGCGGGCCAGCCCCTCGGCGATGGCGGTCTTGCCGACACCGGGATCACCCACCAGCAGCGGGTTGTTCTTGCGCCGGCGGCACAGCACCTGGATACAGCGCTCCACCTCCTGGTCGCGGCCGATCAGCGGGTCGATCGCCCCCTCGCGCGACTTCGCGTTCAGGTCGACGCAGTATTTGCCAAGCGCACTTTCCTTCTGGTCGGCCTCGGGGGGGACGCTGTGGATCTCCTCCTCGGCCTCGGTCGAGCCCTGAACCGGGCGCGGTTCGCCAAAGGCGGGGTCCTTGGCCACGCCGTGCGCGATGAAGTTCACTGCGTCGTACCGGGTCATGTCCTGCTCCTGCAGGAAATAGGCGGCGTTGGATTCCCGCTCGGCAAAGATGGCGACCAGGACGTTGGCGCCGGTCACCTCGGTGCGGCCCGAGCTTTGCACGTGGATCGCGGCGCGCTGGATCACACGCTGGAACGCGGCGGTCGGAACCGCCTCGGAGCCGTCGATGTCGGTGACGAGATTGGAAAGGTCCTCGTCGATGAAATCGACGAGCGTGTTGCGCAATTCGCCCAGATCGACGCTGCAGGCCTTCATGACGCGGGTGGCGTCGGGTTCGTCCAGCAACGCCAGCAGCAGATGCTCCAGCGTCGCGAATTCATGTCGCCGGTCGTTGGCCAGCGCCAGCGCTGCGTGAATGGCCTGTTCAAGGGTGCTCGAGAATGAAGGCACGTTGGTGCTCCTCTGATCTGGGTCGGAAAGGGACCAAGAGCAGATGCCCTTACCCCGCGCCAACCATGTCTTTCTATTATTAGAGTTTGGTTGATCGGGGCCGGGCTTCAAGGTTTTTCTGCAAAATAGCGGTCACATTTCGCTCCAGACCCGCCGAGAAGACCCCATGTTCGGCATCTGAAGGAAGTCTCAGGTCCATGCGCGCAGGGTGGGGTAACACCGCAAAAGGGCGGGAAACCCGGCTTTCGACCGCCTTCGGGGGGGGGACAGGCCGGTGCGGAGGCGGCCCTTTGACCCAGCGCATCCGGCAACGGCGCGTTCAGAAATTGTCCTTGCGGGTGCGGATCTCGGCAAAGACCGCGGCCGGATCGGCCCCGACCAGGCCCAGGTGTGCCTGAATCGCCGGGTCGCCGGCGCGCAGGAAGGGGTTGGTCGCCAGTTCCAACGCCAGCGTCGAGGGAACGGTCGGTTTGTCCTCGGCCCGTGCCGCCGCGATATCGCGGATGCGCTGTTGCAGGGCCGGGTTGTCCGGGTCGATGGTCTCGGCAAAGCGGCCGTTGGCCTGGGTGTATTCATGTCCGGAATAGATCACCGTTTCCGGTGGCAGGGCGGCGAGTTTCGACAGCGAGGCCCACATCTGCGCCATGGTGCCCTCGAACACCCGGCCGCATCCCAGTGCCATCAGGCTGTCGGCGGTGAACAGCGCGCGGCTGTCGGGAAAGTGATAGGCGACATGGCCCACGGTGTGGCCGGAGACGTCGATTACTTGTCCGGTTTCTGCCCCGATTTGTACAAGATCGCCCTCGCGCAGGGCGGCATCCAGTGGCGGCAGGCGGTGGGCATCGGCGGCGGCGCCGGTCACCTTGGCCGGGTGGGCCGCCAGGATATCGGCCAGCCCTTCGACGTGGTCCCAGTGGTGATGGGTGAGCAGGACCTGCGTCAGCCGCCATCCCTTGTCCGACAACGCTGTCAGGATCGGCGCCGCTTCGGGCGCGTCGACCAGCGCGGTCTCGCCGCTTGCCGGGTCATGGGCCAGAAAGGCATAGTTGTCCGACAGACAGGGGATTGTGAGGATCTCCAGCGGCATGGTCTTTCGCCCTTTCATTGCGGGGTGTCATCGCTAAACTGCCCCCAGCTTGGCCGATCACACGGGCGCCCGCAATGCATCTCGACGTGCAGGATCTGCGCAATTTCTACTATCGCAGCACGCTTGGCCGGGCGGCCCAGGCGTCGATTCGCGGTGCCATGCTGAAACTGTGGCCCGAGGCCAAGGGGCAATCGGTCGCCGGCTTCGGATTCGCGGTGCCGCTGCTGCGCCCCTACCTGGCCGAGGCGCGCCGGGTGGTCGCGCTGATGCCCGGACCGCAGGGGGTGATGCCCTGGCCGGCGGGGATGCCCAATGTCTCGGCCCTGTGCGAGGAAACCCTGTGGCCGATCGAGACCGGGCATGTCGACAAGCTGGTGGTGATGCACGGACTGGAAACCTCCGAGCGCCCGTCGCGGCTGCTGGAGGAATGCTGGCGGGTGCTGGGGCCGGGGGGCAAGGCCCTGTTCATCGTGCCCAACCGGGCCGGCCTGTGGTCGCGCAGCGACCGCACGCCCTTTGGCTACGGGCGGCCCTATACGCTGGGTCAGCTCGAGACCCAGCTGAAAGAACACCATTTCCTGCCCGAGGACCATCGGGCCGCGCTGTACCAGCCGCCGTCGGCACGGCGGTTCTGGTTGCGCTCGGGGTCCTTGCTGGAACGGATGGGCGTCAAGCTGCCGACGGTGCTGGTCGGCGGGGTGCTGATGGTGGAGGTCTCCAAGCGGGTACAGCCGCCGCGCGGCACCATCGTCAAGGACCTGGCGCGCAGACCGATCAAGGCGCTGGACGGCCTGGCCAAACCGGCGTGATCCGCCCGCGCGGGGCCCGAATTGCCCGTTACGGCCGGTCAGGAATCGCTTGAAATCGCCCAAAAGTGACGTTTTTTTCCGCCCGGTTTTCGTGCAAACCGCCGCAGTTTCTCTAAGCGTATGAAAACAAGCGCATAATGGGGATGGCTGTTATCGCTATAGGTTGTTGCGGGGTCGGGTGTGCTCTGCTATCTCCACGCTGATTTTGATGACCTGCCGAATGGCGGGTTGTTTTTCACGCCCCCGGACCGCCGATTCTACGGCCAACCGGGGCCAAATGTCGGAAGGGTGGACGTGTCCGAACCAGCTTCGATTTCCGCGGGTATCGCCGAGCGCTATGCCACAGCGATCTTCGAGATCGCGAAAGAGAACAACGACCTTGCCGGACTCGAATCCGGTCTCAACGATCTGGCCGCCGCGCTGGATGAAAGCGCCGAACTGCGCGATCTGATGGCGTCGCCGATCTATTCCCGCGCCGAGCAGGAAGCCGCGATCACCGCCGTGGCCGAGAAGATGGGTATCGCCGAGGTGCTGCGCAAGTCCCTCGCGCTGATGGCGCAGAAACGCCGCCTTTTCGTGGTGCCCCAGCTGATCGCCGCGCTGCGCGGGCTGATCGCCGAGGCGCGTGGCGAGGTCACCGCCGAGGTGGTTTCGGCCAAGGCGTTGACCAAGGCCCAGACCGAGAAGCTGGCCAAGACCCTGGCGGCCCGCGTGGGCAAGACCGTGAATGTGAATGCGACCGTTGATGAAAGCCTCATTGGCGGTCTCGTCGTTAAAGTGGGCTCGAAGATGATCGACACCTCGATCCGTTCGCGGCTCGACTCCCTCCAGAATGCAATGAAAGAGGTCGGATAAATGGGTATCCAAGCTGCAGAGATTTCTGCAATCCTGAAGGACCAGATCAAGAATTTTGGTCAAGAAGCCGAGGTTGCGGAAATCGGCCGCGTCCTCAGCGTGGGTGACGGGATCGCCCGCGTGTACGGCCTCGACAACGTTCAGGCCGGCGAGATGGTCGAGTTTCCCGGCGGTATCATGGGCATGGCGCTGAACCTCGAGGCCGACAACGTCGGTATCGTGATCTTCGGCTCCGACCGTGACATCAAGGAAGGCGACACCGTCAAGCGCACCAACTCGATCGTGGACGTTCCCGCCGGCCCCGAGCTGCTGGGTCGCGTGGTCGACGGTCTTGGCAACCCGCTGGACGGCAAGGGCCCGATCAACGCCACGCAGCGTCAGGTCGCCGACGTCAAGGCGCCCGGCATCATCCCGCGCAAATCGGTGCACGAGCCGATGGCGACCGGCCTGAAATCGGTCGACGCGATGATCCCGATCGGCCGTGGCCAGCGCGAGCTGATCATTGGTGACCGTCAGACCGGCAAGACCGCCGTGGCGCTTGACGCGATCCTGAACCAGAAGGTCTATAACGACGCCGCCGACGACGAGAGCAAGAAGCTCTACTGTGTCTACGTCGCCATCGGCCAGAAGCGCTCCACCGTGGCCCAGCTGGTGAAGAAGCTGGAAGAGACCGGCGCCATCGAATATTCGATCGTCGTCGCCGCGACCGCCTCGGAACCCGCGCCGATGCAGTACCTGGCGCCCTATACCGCCACTGCCATGGCCGAGTATTTCCGCGACAACGGCAAGCACGCGCTGATCATCTATGATGACCTGTCCAAACAGGCCGTGTCCTATCGCCAGATGTCGCTGCTGCTGCGTCGTCCGCCGGGGCGTGAAGCCTATCCGGGCGACGTGTTCTACCTCCACTCCCGCCTGCTGGAACGCTCCGCCAAGCTGAACGAGGATTTCGGCGCCGGTTCGCTGACCGCGCTGCCGATCATCGAAACCCAGGGCGGCGACGTGTCGGCCTTTATCCCGACCAACGTGATCTCGATCACCGACGGCCAGATCTTCCTGGAAACCGAGCTGTTCTACCAGGGTATCCGCCCGGCCGTGAACACCGGTCTGTCGGTGTCGCGCGTGGGCTCCTCGGCCCAGACCAACGCGATGAAGTCGGTCGCCGGCCCGATCAAGCTGTCGCTGGCCCAGTACCGCGAGATGGCGGCCTTTGCCCAGTTCGGTTCCGACCTCGACGCCGCGACCCAGCAGCTGCTGAACCGTGGTGCGCGCCTGACCGAGCTGATGAAACAGCCGCAGTACTCGCCGCTGACCAACGCCGAGATCGTCATCGTGATCTGCGCCGGTACTCTGGGCTTCCTCGACAAGATCGCCGTCGGCGATGTCGGCCGCTTCGAGGCCGGCCTGCTGGCGCACATGCGTGGCAAGCATCAGGATCTGCTGGACTGGATCACCAACGACGATCCCAAGATCAAGGGTGAAGCCGAAGACAAGGTGCGCGCAGCTATCGACGAATTCGCCGCCGATTTCGCATAAGGGGTTCGGACAATGCCAAGTCTGAAGGACCTGAAAAACAGGATCGAGTCGGTCAAATCGACCCGCAAGATCACCAAGGCCATGCAGATGGTGGCCGCGGCGAAACTTCGCCGCGCCCAGGAGGCCGCCGAAGAGGCCCGCCCCTATGCCGAACGGTTCAATGCCGTGATGGCCGGGCTGGCCGCATCGGTCGGGGGCAGCGACAGCGCCCCCAAGCTTCTGCGTGGCACCGGCAGCGACCAGGTTCATCTCCTGGTCGTGATGACGGCCGAGCGTGGCTTGTGCGGGGGCTTCAACAGCTCCATCGCCAAGACCGCCCGGACCCATGCCGAGCGGCTGCTGGCCGAGGGCAAGACGGTCAAGATCCTGACCGTCGGCAAGAAGGGTCGCGACGCGCTCAAGCGTGATCTGGGCAAGTTCTATGTCGGCCATGTCGACATGACCGAGGTCAAGCGGGTCGGCTATGCCGATGCGCAGGGCATTGCCAAGGACATCCTCGACCGGTTTGACGCCGGTGAGTTCGACGTCGCGACGATCTTTTTCGCCGAGTTCGTGAACGTGGTCACCCAGGTGCCACAGGCGCATCAGATCATCCCGGCCGAGTTCGATCAGGACGCGGCCTCGGATGAGGCCACGCTTTATGATTACGAACCCGACGAAGAGGCCATCCTGGCCGATCTCCTGCCCAAGGGCGTGGCGACGGCCATCTTCAGCGCGTTGCTGGAGAACGGCGCCTCGGAGCAGGGGGCACGGATGAGCGCGATGGACAATGCGACCCGCAACGCGGGCGATATGATCGACAGGCTGACCATCGAATACAACCGTTCGCGTCAGGCCGTGATCACCAACGAGCTGATTGAAATCATTTCGGGCGCGGAAGCCCTGTAAAAGAACCGGAGACGAAACAATGGCAAACAAAAAAGGCAAGATCACTCAGGTGATTGGCGCCGTTGTGGACGTTCAGTTCGACGGCCACCTGCCCGAGATTCTGAACGCACTGGAAACCGACAACAACGGCAAGCGGCTGGTTCTGGAAGTGGCCCAGCACCTGGGCGAGAACACCGTTCGTACCATCGCCATGGACGCGACCGAAGGTCTGGTTCGCGGCCAGGAAGTGACCGACGCCGGCGCGCCGATCTCGGTGCCGGTTGGCAACGCGACTCTGGGCCGCATCCTGAACGTGGTCGGTGAGCCGGTCGACGAAAAGGGTCCGGTCGAGGCCACGGAAACCCGTGCGATCCACCAGCCGGCCCCGGCCTTCTCTGAACAGTCGACCGAATCCGAGGTCCTGGTGACCGGCATCAAGGTCGTCGACCTGCTGGCCCCCTACGCCAAGGGCGGCAAGATCGGCCTGTTCGGCGGTGCCGGCGTGGGCAAGACGGTTCTGATCATGGAACTGATCAACAACATCGCCAAGGTGCACTCGGGCTACTCGGTGTTCGCCGGTGTTGGCGAGCGGACCCGTGAGGGCAACGACCTTTACTGGGAAATGATCGAATCCAACGTGATCAAGCCCGACAACCTCGAGGAATCACAGGTGGCACTGGTCTACGGCCAGATGAACGAGCCGCCGGGAGCCCGTGCCCGTGTTGCCCTGACCGGCCTGACCCTGGCCGAGCAGTTCCGCGACCAGTCCGGGACCGACGTTCTGTTCTTCGTCGACAACATCTTCCGCTTTACCCAGGCGGGCTCCGAGGTGTCGGCGCTGCTGGGTCGTATCCCCTCGGCAGTGGGCTACCAGCCGACGCTGGCCACCGACATGGGCGCGATGCAGGAACGCATCACCTCGACCAAGGCCGGCTCGATCACCTCGATCCAGGCCGTCTACGTTCCCGCGGACGACCTGACCGACCCGGCCCCGGCCACCACCTTTGCCCACCTCGACGCGACCACCGTTCTGTCGCGCGCGATCTCCGAGCTCGGCATCTATCCCGCCGTGGACCCGCTCGACTCGACCTCGCGCCTGATGGACCCGTCGATCCTTGGTGAAGAGCACTACCAGGTTGCGCGTGACGTGCAGGGGATCCTGCAGCGTTACAAGTCGCTTCAGGACATCATTGCCATTCTCGGCATGGATGAACTGAGCGAAGAGGACAAGCTGACCGTGGCCCGTGCCCGGAAGATCCAGCGCTTCCTGTCGCAGCCCTTCGACGTGGCCAAGGTGTTCACCGGCTCGGACGGTGTGCAGGTGCCGTTGGAAGACACCATCAAATCGTTCAAGGCGGTTGTCGCCGGTGAATACGACCATCTGCCGGAAGGCGCGTTCTACATGGTCGGCGGCATCGAAGACGTTATCGCCAAGGCCGAAAAGATGGCGGCTGAAGCCGCCTAAGGAGCGCCCTCATGGCAGATACGATTCAATTCGACCTCGTCAGCCCGGAGCGACGCCTTGCGTCGGTCCAGGCCAGCGCGGTGCAGATTCCCGGCGCCGATGGCGACATGACGGCGATGCCCGATCATGCTCCGCTCATCACCACGCTGCGTCCGGGCCTGCTGCGGATCGAGAGCCCGGAAGGCAATTCCGAGTACATCGTGACCGGCGGGTTCGCCGAGATCGGCAGCGGGTCGATTTCGGTGCTGGCGGAAAAGGCGATGCCGGCGGGCGAGATGACCCGTGGTCATCTCGACGACCTGATCGCCGAGACCCGCGCCAAGCACGAGGCCGCCAAGGCCGCGAGCGACGTGCAGCCCAGCATCGTTGACGATGCAGCCAAACTGCTGGCGGACATGGAGGCCCTCGGCGATCACATGAGCCTGTGATCCTCGGCGGCCCCTCTGGCCCGACCCAAAAAAAGCCGGCCCCCTCGGGGGCCGGTTTTGTTTTGACAAAGGGTTTTTCGAAATGCTTTGTTGTCAAGCACTTGGGGAACAACCGGGCGGGACATGAAGAAGCTGGACAACCACCTTATCGGCATCGACCAGGGCGATGTCGTTCTGTTCTCGGATTTCGAGGACGGCGGCGCGATGTGGACGGGCGAGGGGCCGCGCGAACGGCGCAAGGCTGTCCGCTTCGGAGAGCCGTTTCGCGCCGCGCCGTCGGTTCATATCTCGATTTCGCTGTTTGACGCCGACACCGACGCGGCGATCCGTGCCGAGCTGACGGCGGACAATGTCACCGCGGAGGGGTTCGAGATCGTGTTCCGCACCTGGCTGGACACGCGCATCGCGCGGATGCGCGCGACCTGGCTCGCGATCGGCGCGCTGGAGCATGACGACAACTGGGTGATCGACTGAGCGCGGGAGCCGCGCCTCAGTCCATGGTGTAGAGCGACTCGTAAATCGGCGACAGCGTCTTGTCCTCGAACAGCGACGACACGCTGGTGCCGTACCAGATGTTCAGGATTGCCTGGGCAAAGATCGGCGCGGTGGGCACGATACGGATGTTGTGCGCCCCCAGCACCGACGGGCTGGGCTGGATGGTGTCGGTCAGCACCAGCGACTTCATCACCGAATTGGACACGCGCTCCACAGCCGGGCCGCTCATCACGCCGTGGGTGATATAGGCGTGGACCTCTTTCGCGCCGTTCTCGAGCAGCACCTCGGCCGCCTTGCACAGGGTGCCGGCGGTGTCGCACATGTCGTCGACGATGATGCAGATCTTGTCGGTGACGTTGCCGATTACCGTCATTTCAGCAACCTCGCCGGGTTTTTCACGGCGCTTGTCAACGATCGCGAGGGGCGAGTTGATGCGCTTGGCCAGCTCGCGGGCGCGGGCCACGCCGCCGACATCGGGCGAAACCACCATGATGTCGTCCATCTGCGCCTTGAAATGGGTGCGGATATCCAGTGCAAAGATCGGCGAGGCATAAAGGTTGTCCACGGGGATGTCGAAGAACCCCTGGATCTGTGCCGCGTGCAGGTCCATGGTCAGTACCCGTTCGATCCCCGACTGGGTCAGCAGGTTGGCCACAAGCTTGGCGCTGATCGGCGTGCGGGCCTTGGTGCGGCGGTCCTGGCGGGCATAACCGAAATAGGGGATCACGGCGGTGATCCGCTGTGCCGAGGACCGGCGCAGCGCGTCGGACATGATCAGCAGTTCCATCAGGTTGTCATTGGCCGGGTTCGATGTCGGCTGGATCAGGAACATGTCCTCGCCGCGCACGTTCTCGTAGACCTCGACAAAGATCTCGCCGTCGTTGAACCGTTCGACGCGGGCATCTACCAGCCCGAGGTTGACGCCGCGGTGCATGCTCATGCGGCGTGCGATGGCCTCGGCAAGTGGAAGGTTGGCGTTCCCAGCGATGAGCTTGGGTTCGTTCAGTGTCGCCATGTGCAGCTATCCCCGGGCAGCAAGGTCTGGTGAGAAAGATTCGTGATGTTGACACCGCTTAACATGGCCTTACGGTCGCGCCTAGATTGGGGCAGGAGAAATGCCAAGATGACACACCATATCGACTACTTCTTTTCCACGCTGTCGCCCTATGTCTACCTCGCGGGCACGCGGCTGGAACAGATCGCCGCGCGGCACGGGGCCACCATCACCTACAAGCCGCTGGACATCGTCGCGCTGTTTCCGCGCACCGGCGGCGCCTCGCCAGCCGATCGGCACCCGGCGCGGATGGAATACCGGGCGCAGGAGTTGATGCGGCAGTCGAAGAAACTGGGTCTGACGTTTCACCTGAAACCGGCGCATTGGCCGACCAACGCGGCGCCCTCCTCCTATGCGATCATCGCGGCACAGATGGCCGGCGGCGGCGACATGGGCGCGCTGGTCCATGCCATCACCCGCGCGGTCTGGGCGGAGGAAGAGGACATCGCCGAGGACACGGTGTTGAAGGCCTGCCTGACCGAGGCCGGTTTCGACCCGGGCCTGACCGAAAGCGGTCTGCTGGCCGGGGCCGAGACCTATGCCGCCAACCTCGAGGAAGGGGCCGCGCGCGGCGTCTTCGGCTCACCCTTCTACATCCTCGGCGAGGACCAGAGGTTCTGGGGTCAGGACCGGCTGGAGGATCTGGACGCAACGCTCGCCGGGCGGTTGTGATGGACGGGCAGGGGATTCCGCAGCCGGTTTTCTCGCGCCAGTTCGGCCAGGGTGACAGGCAGGTGCTGGCGCTGCATTGCACGCTGGGCCATTCCGGCGCCTGGCGCGGGCTGGCGGCGCAGTTCGAGGACGCGGCCACATTCACCGGGTTCGACATGCTCGGCCACGGGCGCAGCCCCGACTGGGACGGGCGCGGCGATCCGCAGGACCGGATCACCGAGATCGCGGAAACCTTCCTCACCGACCGGATGGACGTGATCGGCCATTCCTTTGGCGCCACGGTGGCGCTGCGGCTGGCGGTGGCCCACCCGGACCGGGTGCGGTCCCTGACATTGGTCGAGCCGGTCTATTTCTGTTTCGCGGCGCAGGACGACCCAGAGGCGCTGGCGACGCATGACAAGGACGCTCTGGTCTTTTCCGAGCAGTTGGACCGCGGAGATTACGAGGCCGGAACGCGGCTCTTCAACGAGATGTGGGGCGGGGCCGGGGTGTCCTGGGCGGATATGCCCGAACCCGCCCGCGCCGGCATGATCCGCAGCATCCGCTTCGTCCATGCCTGCAGCACGCCGCTTTATGACGATCCGGCGGGTATCATGCAGCCGGGCCGGCTTGACCGGGCGACGATGCCGGCGCTGCTGCTGCGGGGCACCGAAAGCCACCCGGTGACGAAGGCGATCAACGATGCCATCGCCCGCCGCCTGCCGGATGCGCGCGATGTCGTGATCGAGGGGGCGGGGCACATGCTGCCCATCACGCACCCGGCCGAGGTGGCCGCACCGCTGCGCGCGCTGTTCGATCGGGCGGGGGAATGAACGGCGGGCCCCCCGGACCTTCCATCCCAAGCCGTCATCTCCGCGCAGGCGTGTCTTGGGGTGTCATTCCCGCGTAGCCGGGGATCGTGTGCCGCGTCACTGATGAGAGGCCCCCGTTTTCGCGGGGATGACAGCGGAGAGCTGGCTCAGCCCCGCGCCAGTTCCACGAAACGGTCGATCTGTTCGGAACTGATCGACCAGTCGCAGACCAGCCGGCAGCCCAGCATCTCGCCGCCGTCGCCGCTCTCCAGCGGCCCGTCCTGGAGGTAGTACATCGCGCCCTCGGCCTTGAGGCGCTGGTGTACCCGGCGGGGCAGGGCGGCAAAGATCATGTTGGCCTGCGGCAGGTTCAGGAACTCGGCCCCCGCGTCGCGCAGCCCTGTGGCAAGGCGCGTGCAATTGTCATTGGCCTGTTCGGCCATCTCCAGCCACAGCCCATCAGCCAGATAGGCATCCATCTGCGCCGAAAGATAGCGGTGCTTGGAAAACAGATGCGCCCCGCGCTTGCGTCGCAGCTCGAATTCCCAGGCCTGTTCGGGGTCGAAGAACACCACCGCCTCGGCCCCCATCAGCCCGTTCTTGGTTCCCCCGAAAGAGACCGCGTCGATCCCTGCCTTCCAGGTCATCTCGGCCGGGCTGCATCCCAGTGCCACCAGCGCGTTGGCAAAGCGTGCGCCGTCCAGATGGGCCTTGAGTCCGTACTCCTTGGCAACGGCGGTCAGGGCGGCAAGTTCGTCCAGCGTATAGACCGACCCGCGCTCGGTCACCTGGGTGATCGACACCGGCCCGCGCTGCGGCCCGTGTACGCCGCGTGTCTCCTCGCCCTCGATCGCCGCGCGCAGCGCCTTGGGCGTCATCCGGTCGCCGGTGCCCACCAGCGTCAGCTTGGCGCCGCCGGAATAGAACTCCGGCGCGTTGCACTCGTCCTCGTGGATATGGGCGACGGGAGTGCAAAAGATGGTGTCCCAGGGGTTGGCCAGGGTCGCCAGCGCCAGCGAGTTGGCCGCCGTACCGGTTGCCACCAGGTAGACCGCGGCCTCGGGCGCCTCGAACACCTCGCGGATGCGGTCGCGGACCCGGTCCATCAGCGCATCGGCGCCGTAGCCCATGGCATAGCCCTCGTTGGCCTTGGTCAGCGCCGCGAGAACGTTTGGGTGGACCGGGCCGGCGTTGTCGGAGGCAAAGAACATCAGACGGGCTCCTCGATGATGTAGTCTTCCCAGTCCTCTTCAGGGACCTCGAACTCCGGCACGGTGCGATTTCGTACGGAAACCCCCGCCGAATGTACGCTTTCGGCATTGCCCGAGATCAGCGGGTGCCAGTCGAACAGCGGCTTGCCCTCCCACAACAGGCGATAGGCGCAGGTCTGCGGCATCCAGTAGGCGTGTTCGTCGATGTTATCGGGGCGCAGCACGATGCATTCGGACACGAACTGGTGGCGGATCTCGTACTGGGCACAGCGGCAGGTTTCATTGTCGAGCAGCCGGCAGGCGACGCAGGTGAGGTCGACCTCGCCGGTGTCCTCGTCCTCGAGCTTGTTCAGGCAGCACTTGCCGCAGCCGTCGCAGAGCGCCTCCCACTCGCGCGGGCTCAACTGGCGCAGGGGTTTGCGTTCCCAGAACCGGGGCGACAGGCCGGAACGGTCGATCGGATCGCTCATAGTGCCCCCAGGATGTCACGGGCGCGGGCGCAATCGCCGTCCATCTGGGCAATCAGTGCGTCGAGGCTTTCGAATTTCATCTCGGGGCGCAGGTATTCGACCAGCCCGACCGAGAGCGTCGCGCCGTAAAGATCGCCCGAGAAATCGAACAGGTAGGTTTCGATATTGGGTACCTCTCCGCCGAACATCGGCCGCACCCCCAGAGAGGCGGCGCCGCGATAGCTGCCCTTGTGCGGCCCGTCGAGCACGTCGACCAGCACCGCGTAGACCCCGAAGGCGGGCGGGTGCAGCCCCTCGATCGACATGTTGGCGGTGGGAAAGCCCAGGTCGCGGCCGCGCTGCTCGCCGCCGATGACCGCGCCCTCGATCCGGTGCCAGTGACCCAGCATGGCGGCGGCGTCGCGCGGGCGGCCTTCGCTCAGCGCGGTGCGGATCGCGGTCGAGGAAACGGTGTGTTCCGACTGTTCCAGCAGCGGTGCGATGGTGACGCCAAAGCCCATGTCGCGGCCGAACCGCACCAGATCGTCGGCATTGCCGGCGCGGCCCTTGCCGAAACAGAAATCGGCACCCACCACCACATGCGCCACGCCCAGCCCCTCGGCCAGAACGGTTCGCGCAAACTCCTCGGGCGTCAGCCCGGCCAGCGCGGCGTTGAAGTTCAGCTCGTACAGCTTGTCGACCCCCAGCTTTTCCAGCCGGTGCCCACGCGCGCCACGGCGCATCAGGCGAAAGGGGGGGCTGTCGGGGGCAAAATATTCGCGCGGGTGCGGCTCGAAGGTGATGATCCCGAGGGGGGCATCCGGCGCCGCCTGCCGCGCCAGCTTGATGACCGACTGATGGCCGATGTGCACGCCGTCGAAATTGCCGATCGCGGCGCTGGCGCCGCGGTCCTGGGCTTCGACGAACTGGTAATCCCGTATGATCCGCATGGCCGATGCCTAGCGCCCTGCGCGACCGGGCGCAAGCGCGGTTCGGCGGGGCGGGGTCAGTCGAACTTGCGGCTGGGCGCGAGCACCGTGGCCTCGCCGGCCAGAACCTTCTTGCCATCGACCGCGCAGTGGCAATCCAGCTTGACGCGGCGCTTGGCGATGTCGATGTCGACCACCTTGACCTCGGCATAGACCATGTCGCCCGGGCGCACCGGGGCGAGGAACTTCAGCGTCTGGCCCATGTAGATGGTGCCATGCCCGGGCAGCTGTTCGCCGATCACCGCCGAGATCAGCCCGGCGGTCAGCATGCCGTGGGCAATCCGCCCCTCGAAGATCGTGTCCTGGGCGTATTCGTCATCCAGGTGCACCGGGTTGTGATCGGTCGAGACCTGCGCGAACATCTCGATGTCGGCGTCCGTCACCACTTTGCGCAGGTGGCGCGTCATGCCCATCTCGATGTCTTCGATACAGATGGTTCCGCGGGGCAGGTTGTCCAACATGTCGTCCTCTTGTGTCATCTGCGGAGTAATAAAAGATCTGAGATTACCGGAGATTTGGCAACTTTATTACTTTGCAGGTGCAGAAAAGCAAGCGGTTTTTTCGGTCAGCGCAATTGCCCGATGGCAAAGCTGGGATTGGACTGTTCGGCCTTGATGAACCGGGCCAGGGCCTCGGGGTCCGGTTGATCGGTGGTCGCGGTGTCCCGTGCCGACAACCCGCCGGTGATGAACAGCGAATCGATATCCTCGCCCATCGCGCCGGCGACATCGGTGTGGATGCCGTCGCCGATGGCGAGGATCGCGGCATTGCCCACATCCTTGCCTAGCTCGGCCAGCCGGCGGCGGGCAAGATCGTAGATCGGCGGGTGCGGCTTGCCGAAATAGAGGCTTTCCCCCCCCATCTCGGTATAGAGCCGCGCCAGCGCGCCGGCGCACCATTCGCGGGTCTCGCCCCGGTCGACCACGATATCGGGGTTGGCGCAGAGCAGTTTCAGCCCCTTTTGTTTCGCCAGCAGGAACTCGGGCCGGTTCACCGCCGGATCGGCCATCGGGTCGAACGGGCCGCAGCAGACGATGCCCTCGGCCTCGTTCAGCGGGACGCGGGTGATGGCGACGGGATCGTGGATCACGTGGATCGGCTCGAAGAACTCGTGGTCGCGCTCCCATTCGCCCATGAACCAGACTTTTTCGCCGACCACCCCCTCGAACATCGCCGCGCGGGCGCTGTCGCCGCTGGTGGCGATGGTGTCATAGGCGTCGTCCGGCACGCCGAAAGACCGCATCTGGGTGGCGACGCCCAGCCGGGGTTTCGGCGAATTGGTCACCAGCACCACGGTGCCGCCACCCTTGCGATAGGCCTGCAGGGCCGCCACCGCGGCCGGAAAGGCCCGCACCCCGTCATGAACGCAGCCCCAGAGATCGACAAAGAGCACGTCGTAGCGGTCGGAGATGTCGGACAGGGCGTTGATGATCTGGGTCATGGGGCAATTCCTTGGCGGGACAGAAAAAAGGGGCGCCCGATGCGCCCCTCTTGCGGATGATCGTGTCGCGGCGCTCAGACCTTGAGGTTCGGGATGATCTGCTTTTTCCGGCTCATGATGCCGGGCAGGACCACGGTGTCACCCGCGACGGTGGCGCCAAAGCTCTTCTCGGCCACGCCTTTCACAAGGTCGTTGGGCACCAACAGCGTGGCCTCTTCGTTCAGGATGTCGATGACGAAGAGCAGCACCTGGTCGACGCCGTCCTCGTCGGCCACGGTTTTCATGCTCTCGACCAGGCTGTCCTTGCGGTCCAGTACGGTCGCCGGAGCGGTGGTTTCCAGCACCGAGACGCGGAACTTCGTGCCTTCGACCTCGTATTCCTTGCTGTCCATGCGCAGCAACTCGGCGTCGGAGAAGGCCGAGACATCGGATTTCGCGGCGAACATCTCGGCGGCGTAATCGGGGATCGCGATGCCCAGGTCGGCGGCCAGCTTTTCGGCCACAGCCTTGTCATGGTCGGTGGTGGTGGGGCTGCGGAATTCCAGCGTGTCGGAGAGGATGCAGGTCAGTGCCGCGCCCTTGATCGCCTCGGGCATCTTGGCGGCGTCCTCGCCCATCAGGTCGATCATGATGGTTGCGGTGCAGGCCAGCGGGCGCACGGTGATGTCGATCGGCCCCTTGGTTTCCAGCCCGCCGACCAGCTTGTGGTGGTCGATGATCGCGCGCACGTCGGCGCCGTTGATGTTGGCGGGCAGCTCGGCGGGGTTGTTGGTGTCGACGATCACCACCTCGGCGCCATCGGCCACATCCGCGATGATCGCGGGCTTCTCAAAGCCCCAGCGGGTCAGCATGAAGGCAGCCTCGGTGTTCGGCTCGCCCAGCAGCTTGGGTTCGGCGGCGATGCCCTTCACCTCGTTCAGGTACCATGCCCAGATGATCGGCGAGCCGGTCGAATCGGTGTCGGGGGATTTGTGGCCGAAAACTTGGATGGTCATGACAATGTCCTGTTCAACGAAGATTGGGATTTGCGCGCCTTATAGGCAGGGCGCGGGGGCTTGTCACGTGGGGTTTTCACGGGATTTTCCCCGCAGCAGCGTGCCGGTTGAACGGGGGGCGGGGGATCGCCTAGGTTGGCCGCGATGAGCCTGGAACAAGATCTCTATCCGCCGGTCAAGGCGCTGCTGGAACGCCAGGGGTATACCGTCAAGGGCGAGGTCGGCCCGGCCGACGTGATGGCGCGGCGCGGCGATGAGCCGCCGGTGATCGTCGAGTTGAAGCTGCGGTTCTCGCTGAGCCTGTTTCACCAGGCGATCACGCGGCAGACGGTGACCGACCTGGTCTATATCGCGGTGCCGCGTCCCACCGGCCGGACCGCGCGTGGGGCGCTGCGGGACAATCTGGCGCTGTGCCGTCGGCTGGGGCTGGGCCTGATCACGGTGCGCGCCAATGGCCGGGCCGAGGTGCATTGCGATCCAGGGCCCTATGCGCCGCGAAAATCGAAGAAACGCAGCGCGCGTTTGCTGCGCGAGTTCGACCGGCTGCAGGGCGATCCCAATGCCGGCGGTGCAACCCGCCACGGCATCGTTACCGCTTATCGGCAGGATGCGCTGCGCTGTGCCGCCCATCTGGCCGAGCACGGGGCGCAAAAAGGCGCCGTGGTGGCGGGGGCGACCGGGGTGACCAATGCCACCCGGCTGATGGCGGACAACCACTATGGCTGGTTCGAGCGGGTGGAAAAGGGAATCTACCGGCTGACCGAGGCCGGCGCGCAGGGGCTGGTTCACTGGGCCTACAGCTGGGATGCGGATTGAGCGCTTCCGCGTGAAGAGTCCTGTTGACATGGCCGGGCGCGCTGCCTAGCTATGCGTCGTTATCACTCTCCTCGGGTGAGTGATAACGGTTTCCCGGGGAGAGCGGGGAACTTCAACAAAACGAACTTTGAGCCTCAAGGAGCTGCAAAGATGGCATTCAAACCACTTCACGACCGGGTGTTGGTCCGTCGCGTCGAAGGCGACGAAAAGACCGCGGGCGGGCTGATCATTCCCGAAAGCGCAAAGGAAAAGCCGGCCGAAGGTATCGTCGTTGCATGTGGCGAAGGCGCCCGCAAGGACAGCGGTGAGCTGATCGCGATGGCCGTGTCGGAAGGCGACAAGATCCTGTTCGGCAAATGGTCGGGCACCGAAGTCACCGTCGAAGGTGAAGAGATGCTGATCATGAAGGAAAGCGACATCCTCGGCATCATCGCCTGAGGTCGCCCCCTTCCCTGAAACCAATTTAGACGAGGAAAACAGCAATGGCTGCTAAAGACGTCAAATTTGATACCGAAGCCCGCAACAAGATGCTCAAGGGTGTGAACATCCTGGCTGACGCGGTAAAAGTGACCCTGGGCCCGAAAGGCCGCAACGTGGTTCTGGACAAGAGCTTCGGCGCGCCCCGCATCACCAAGGACGGTGTGTCGGTTGCCAAGGAAATCGAACTGGAAGACAAGTTCGAGAACATGGGCGCCCAGATGGTGAAGGAAGTTGCTTCCCGCACCAACGACGAGGCCGGCGACGGCACCACCACCGCCACGGTCCTGGCCCAAGCCATCGTGAAAGAGGGCATGAAGGCAGTTGCCGCCGGCATGAACCCGATGGACCTCAAGCGCGGTATCGACGTGGCCACCAGCAAGGTCGTCGAGGCCATCAAGTCCGCCTCGCGCCCGGTCAACGATTCGGCAGAGGTTGCCCAGGTCGGCACCATCTCGGCCAACGGTGAAACCGAGATCGGCCAGCAGATCGCGGACGCGATGCAGAAGGTCGGCAACGAGGGTGTCATCACCGTCGAAGAGAACAAGGGCCTGGAAACCGAGACCGACGTGGTCGAGGGCATGCAGTTCGACCGCGGCTACCTGTCGCCGTACTTCGTGACCAACCCCGACAAGATGACCACCGAGTTGGAAGACTGCATGATCCTGCTGCACGAGAAGAAACTCTCGTCGCTGCAGCCGATGGTGCCGCTGCTCGAGTCGGTGATCCAGTCGCAGAAACCGCTGCTGATCATCGCCGAGGACGTGGAAGGCGAAGCGCTGGCGACCCTCGTGGTGAACAAGCTGCGCGGCGGCCTGAAAATCGCGGCCGTCAAGGCACCGGGCTTCGGCGATCGCCGCAAGGCCATGCTGCAGGACATCGCGATCCTGACCGGCGGTCAGGTCATCTCCGAAGATCTGGGCATGAAGCTGGAAAGCGTCACCATGGACATGCTTGGCACCGCCAAGAAGGTTCAGATCACCAAGGACGAGACCACCATCGTCGACGGTGCCGGCGAAAAGGCCGAGATCGAGGCGCGCGTGTCCCAGATCCGCACCCAGATCGAAGAGACCACCAGCGACTACGACCGTGAAAAGCTGCAGGAACGCGTGGCCAAGCTGGCCGGCGGTGTGGCCGTCATCCGCGTTGGCGGCATGACCGAGGTCGAAGTGAAAGAGCGCAAGGACCGCGTCGACGACGCGCTGAACGCAACCCGTGCCGCCGTTCAGGAAGGCATCGTTGTTGGGGGCGGTGTTGCCCTGGTTCAGGGTGCCAAGTCGCTGGCCGATCTGACCGGCGTCAACAGCGACCAGAACGCGGGTATCACAATCGTCCGCAAGGCGCTGGAAGCTCCGCTGCGCCAGATCGCCGAGAACGCGGGCGTCGACGGCGCCGTCGTGGCCGGCAAGATCCGCGAATCGGACGACCTGAAGTTCGGCTTCAACGCGCAGACCGAAGAATATGGTGACATGTTCGCCTTCGGCGTGATTGACCCCGCCAAGGTGGTCCGCACCGCGCTGGAAGATGCAGCGTCGATCGCCGGTCTGCTGATCACCACCGAGGCGATGGTGGCCGACAAGCCCGCCAAAGAGGGCGCAGCGCCCGCCGGCGGCATGCCCGACATGGGCGGCATGGGCGGCATGATGTAAGCTGCCCGGTCATCCGGACAGACGGGGAAGGGGGCCTTTGGGCCCCCTTTCTTTTTTCCGCCGGTTCCGCACGCGCCTTGATCCCGCGCTGGCAAGTGTCATATCCGCCGGGTAGCCTGTCGCTGCCTGAATTGTCCCGGGGGATTGAGATGCGTTTTGTTTTGTTGATTTTCATGTCCGTTTTTCTGGCCACCACCGCCCTGGCCGAGGAGAACGGTGATCGCCTTGCCATCGGCGGCGATGCCTTTCGCGCCGGCCGCAGCGTGAGCTTTGCGCAGGAAGGGCGAACCGATCTGTTCCTTGCCGGCGAACAGGTGACCGCGACCACCGATATCGCCGGAACCGCCCATATGGCGGGGCGTTGGGTCACCTTGTCCGGGGCGGTTGGCGGCAATGCCTACATGGCCGGCCAGGACGTGACCCTGGACGGTAGGGTGGCGGGCAACGCGACCCTGTTCGGCCAGAAGGTCACCGTGCGCGGCCCGGTCGCGGGCAACCTGCGCGCCTCCGGCTCCGAGCTACGGATCGAGGAAGCGATCGGCGGCTATGCCCTTTTGGCGGGCGAGCGCGTCACGCTGAACAGCGTGGTTTCGGGGGACATGGCGCTGACCGCGCGCGACGTGGATTTCGGCCCCGGCGCCCGTGTCGACGGCACCCTGATGCTCTATGAGAATACCCCCGGCCAACTGACGGTTCCGGCCTCGGTCGCGCCAGAGGCCCGGATCGAGCGGCACCCGGCCGCGGATTGGAGCCGCGACCGAGGTCATCACGGGGGACACTCCTGGCGCGGCGTGCTGGGCGGATTCCTGTTCGGCGTGCTGCTGGTGGCCGGCGTGGCCGCGCTGATCGCGGCGCTGCTGCCCGAGGCGCTGGCGGCGATGCGCCGCCGCATTCTCGACCGGCCCGGGCGCACCTTTGGCGCCGGTTTCCTGGCCCTCTCGGCGCTCAGCGGCGCGGGGCTGGTGGTGGCGCTGACCGGGATCGGGATCCTGCTGACCCCGGCATTCTTCCTGCTGGCGGTGCTGGCCGGGTTCCTCGGCTACGTGGTCGGGGCCTATGCATTTGGCGTGGCGCTGCTCTCTGCGGCGGGACGCGCCCTGCCGGACAGCATCGGTGACCGGGCGCTGGCGGCCGGTGTCGGCGCGCTGGTCGCGGGCGTGATCGGGCTGGTGCCCTTCCTCGGCTGGCTCTTCGTCCTGCTGGTGCTGCTGACCGGGCTGGGGGCGCTTGCCATCCGGCTGCTGCCAGACCACATGCTCGGCGCGCCGCGCTACTGATTGGACCCTTACATGCTGCGCCTTTCCCTGCTGGTCGTGCTGACCATGGCGGCCTTTGCGGCCAACTCGCTGCTGAACCGGGCCGCCGTCGACAGCGGCGCGATCGGCCCCTCGGGCTTTGCGCTGGTGCGGGTGGCGGCGGGGGCGGCGTTGCTGGTGGTGCTGGTACTGGCCCGTCGCGAGGCACTGCCGCTGTGGCACCGGCGGCGCTGGGCCGGGTCGCTGTCGCTCACCGTCTACATGGTCGGGTTCTCGCTGGCCTATCTGACGCTCGACGCCGGGCTTGGGGCGCTGATCATGTTCGGCGTGGTACAGATCACCATGCTCGGGCTCGGGGCGATGGGCGGTGCGCAGGTGGGGCGGCGTCAGGTGGTGGGCGCGGGTGTGGCCTTTGCCGGGCTGGCCTGGATCCTCTGGCCGACGGGTGATGCACAGGTCTCGCTCTCGGGTGGGATGTGGATGGCGGCGGCCGGGATCGGCTGGGGTGTCTATACCCTGAGCGGCCGGGGCGAGCCGGCGGCGCTGCCTGCCACGGCGGCGAATTTCTGCCTCGCGCTGCCGCTGACCGCGCTGCCGCTGATCTGGGCGGTGGGCGAGGGGCAGGCCACCGGGACGGGGCTGGCGTTGGCAGCGCTGGCCGGGGCGGGAACCTCGGGCCTCGGCTATGCGCTGTGGTACAGCTTGGTGCCCCGGCTCGGCGCGGCGACGGCGGCGACCCTGCAACTCAGCGTGCCGGTGATCGCGCTGGCCGCCGGCGCGGCGCTTCTGGCCGAGGCGCCGGGGCTGCGGCTGATCCTCGGCGCGGGGGTGGTGCTGGGCGGCATCGCGCTGGCGCTGCCGCGCCCGGCGCGCGGCTGATCCGCTTGCCGCTTTTCACCCACCGTCAAACCTCCTATTTGCCCTGCATGCGATACTTGGCTTTCCTTCTCCTGTTCTGGCCCGCCGCGGCGATGGCCGATTGTGTCGTTCTGCTGCACGGGCTGGCGCGGACCGAGTCCTCCTTCGTGGTGATGGACGAAGTGCTTACCGGGCGCGGCTACAAGGTGGTGCGGCCCGGATACCCCTCGACCGACCTGCCGATCCCGGCGCTGGCGGAGCAGACCCTTCCGGCGGCGATTGCAGAATGCGGCGAGGAAACGGTGCATTTCGTGACCCACTCGATGGGGGGCATCCTGCTGCGCTACTGGCTCAGAGATCACCGGCCCGGGCACCTGGGCCGCGTGGTGATGCTGGGGCCGCCGAACCAGGGCGCGCAACTGGTGGACGCGCTGGACGATTGGGAGGTGTTCGGGATGCTCAACGGCCCGGCGGGAAAGCAGCTTGGCACCGGACCGGGCAGCGTCCCGCGCGCCCTGCCGCCGGTGGATTTCCCTCTTGGCGTGATCGCGGGCACCGAGACCCTCAACCCGATCTTCAGCGGGATGATCGACGGGCCGGATGACGGCAAGGTCGCGGTCCGCGAAACCCGGGTGGCGGGCATGGCGGCGCATCTTGTCCTGCCGGTGACCCATACCTTTATGATGAACAACCCGCGCGTGATCGCGCAGGCGGTGCATTTCATCGAGACCGGGCGGTTCGATCCCGGGATCACCTGGCTCGACGCGCTGCTGGAGGAGATCGACGAGATCTGCCTGACCGGCGACTGCCCGACCGCCCCCCGCTCGGAGCCCAGCCGATGAGCGCGCCGGCGCTGGAGCTGACCGGAGCCCGGGTGCTGCGACCCGGCGCGGGGCTGGTGCGTGATACGCTGTCCTTTGCCGCGGGCGAGATCGTGGCGGACCGCGTAGGCCGCGCGGTCGACTTGGGCGGCTGCCTGGTGCTGCCCGGAATCGTCGATCTGCACGGCGACGGGTTCGAGCGCCACGTCGCCCCCCGGCGCGGTGCGATGACCGACCTGGAAGAGGGGATCGCGGCGGCGGCGGCGGAACTGGCCAGCCACGGGATCACCACCGCCGTCCTGGCCCAGTTCCACAGCTGGGAGGGCGGTCTGCGCGGGCCGGACTTCGCCGCCCGGGTGATGCCCGCCATCGCCGCCGCGCGGGCGCGGGTGGTGCCCGACCTGATCCCGCAACTGCGGTTCGAGACCCACCTGCTCGACGCCTATGGCGATCTGCCAGAGCGGCTGGCCGCGTGGCAGGTGCCCTACGTTGTGTTCAACGACCACCTGCCGCATGACCGGCTGGCCGAGGGGCGCAGGCCGAAACAGCTGACCGGGCAGGCGCTGAAGGCCGGACGCAACCCGGATCGTCATTTCGAACTGCTGCTGGAGCTGCACGCGCGCGGGGGCGAGGTGCCGGCGGCCCTCGATGCGCTCTGCGCCCGGCTGGCGGCGCAGGGGGTGCGCATGGGCAGCCACGACGATCACAGCGCCGGGGAGCGCGCCGCATGGCGCGCGCGCGGGGTCGGGATCGCCGAGTTCCCCGAGACGCTGGAGGCCGCCGAGAGCGCCCGTGCCGGCGGTGACGCCATCGTCATGGGGGCACCCAACCTGATGCGCGGCGGCTCGCACAAGGGCAACGTCAGCGCGCTGGACGTGGTGGCGATGGGGCTCTGCGATGCGCTGGCCTCGGACTATCACTATCCGAGCCCGCGCCGCGCCGCGCTGCGGCTGGCCGGAACCGGGGTGTTGGGTTTCGAGGCGGCCTGGGACTTGGTGTCGGCCGGGCCGGCGCGGGTGCTGGGGCTGGACGATCGCGGCACGCTGGAGCCCGGGAAGCGCGCCGATTTCGTGGTGCTGGAGGAGGACAGCCAGCGTCTCGGCGCGGTCTTTGCCGGTGGGCGCGTGGCCTATATGGCGGGCGAAGTGGCGGCGCGGTTTCTGGCTTGATCCACCGCCGCGCGGGAGGCGCGCGGCGGATTTGAGTATTTGGGAAGAGAAGAATGAGCGCCGTCTCGGAAAGGCTCCGGTGGAGCGTTTCAGGCGTGACCGGGCGGAGCCCCGGGGCGGCGTGCCCGGTCCTTGAGGGGTGGTCGCTCGCCTGCGTCAGCGCGGCGGGCGGATCACCCGGTTGACATGGCCCATCTTGCGGCCCGGCTTGACCTCGGCCTTGCCGTAAAGGTGGATCGCGGTGTCGGGCTGACCGGCCAGCTCGGGCACCCGGTCCATGTCGCCGCCGATCAGGTTCTCCATCACCACGTCCGAATGGCGCTGCCCGTCGCCCAGCGGCCAGCCGGCCACGGCGCGGATGTGCTGTTCGAACTGGTCCACCGCACAGCCGTTCTGGGTCCAGTGGCCGGAATTATGCACCCTCGGCGCGATCTCGTTGACGACAAGGCCGGCGGGGGTGACGAAAAGCTCGACCCCCATCACGCCGACGTAATCCAGCGCGTTGAGGATATTGGCCGCCAGCAGCACCGCGTCGGTCCGTTGTGCCGGGCTCAGCCGGGCGGGCAGTGTGGTGGTGCGCAGGATGCCGTCCTCGTGCACGTTCTCGCCGGGATCGAAACAGGCGACCGACCCGTCGGCCCCGCGCGCTGCGATGACCGAGACCTCGTGGCTGAACTCGACGAACCCCTCGAGGATCGCGGGTGCGCCGGCCATGTCGGCCAGCGCCTGTTCGGCTGCCTCGGGGGTCATGATGCGGGCCTGACCCTTGCCGTCATAGCCGAAGCGGCGGGTCTTGAGGATCGCGGGCGCGCCGATCTCGGCCAGTGCCTCGGCCAGGTCCTCGGCATCGTCAACGGCGGCAAAGGGGGCGGTCCTCAGCCCCAGGTCGGAGAGGAACGCCTTTTCCACCAGCCGGTCCTGGCTGATCTTCAGGGCCTTGCGACCGGGGCGGATCGGGCGCAGCGGCTCCAGCAGGTCGAGCGCCTCGGTCGGGATGTTCTCGAACTCGTAGGTGATCACGTCGACGGTTTCGGCGAAAGCGGCGAGCGCGGCGGTGTCGTCATAACCGGCGGTCGTGACCGTTGCGGCGACCTGCCCGGCGGGCGGGGTGGCACCGGGCTCATAGATATGGGTGGTGAAGCCCAGCCGGCTGGCCGCGACCGAGAGCATGCGGCCGAGCTGGCCACCACCGAGGATGCCGATCACGGCGCCAGGGGCGAGCGGCTCAGTCATCGATCGGCACCTCCGGGATCGAGGCCGAAAGCGTCGCGCGCCAGTCGTCCAGCCGCGCGGCCAGTTCCGCGTCCTGCAGCGCCAGGATGCCGGCGGCCATCAGCCCGGCGTTGGCTGCACCGGCGGCGCCGATGGCCATGGTCGCGACCGGAAACCCCTTTGGCATCTGAACGATGGAATAGAGCGAATCGACGCCCGAGAGCGCACGGGTCTGTACCGGAACGCCGATCACCGGCACGCGGGTCTTGGAGGCCATCATGCCCGGCAGGTGCGCCGCGCCGCCGGCGCCAGCGATGATCACCTGCAGCCCGCGCCCGACGGCGGTCTTGCCGTAATCCCACAGCCGGTCCGGCGTGCGATGCGCCGAGACGATCCGTGCCTCGTAGGCGATGTCGAGAGTGTCGAGGATGTCGGCGGCCTCTTTCATGGTGGGCCAGTCCGACTGGCTGCCCATGATGATGCCCACGGAAGGTTTGGCCATGTGATGCCCCTTGCTGCGCCCTGTGCCGGGAAAGAGCGCGCACTATAGCCAAATCGCGGTGCCTGGCAATGCGGTCGGGTGCCGATCCGGCCCCGATCCGCCGCCGGTCAGGCGATGATGTCCGGAGTCAGCCGGTCCTCGATCTGGGCGATCATGTCCTTGAGGCGAAGTTTCTGTTTTTTCAACCGCTTGATGGTCAAGGCATCCCCGGTCGCGCGTTCGACCAGGGCGGTGATCGCCTCGTCCAGGTCGCGGTGCTGGCGGCGAAAAACCTCCAGCTCGACGCGCAGAACCTCGTCGGTTTTCATCGAGATGTCGGTCTGGGCGTTCATGGTGGCGACTCGTGGCTCCTGTCTGCGGGTAGGGGACAGGATACGACGAAGCCGGTGTTTCGCCTAGCCCTTGTTAATTCACGGCATTCTGCCCATATTTGTCCTGTGCGGTCGCCTTGACGGGGCCGTGCGAACCGTCGCTTTGATATTAAAGGACGAATGACGTGTCGAAACTTACCCTGGGGTCCTACCCGCACATGTTGGGATTCGAGCAGCTGGAACGCCTGCTGGAACGCTCGGCCAAGTCGGGCAACGAGGGCTATCCCCCGTACAACATCGAACAGACGTCGGATTACTCCTATCGCATCACCCTGGCGGTGGCCGGGTTCGCGGAAGAGGATCTGTCGATCACCGTCGAGGATCGCCAGCTGGTGATCCGGGGGCGTCAGGCCGATGATGGCGCCGGGCGGGTGTTCCTGCACCGGGGCATTGCCGGGCGGCAATTCCAGCGCATGTTCGTCCTTGCCGATGGTGTCGAAGTGGGCGAGGCGATCATGGAGAACGGTCTGCTGCACGTGGACCTGACCCGCGCCAAACCGGAAAGCGTTGTGCAGACCATCAACATCAGAAAGGGGTAACCGACATGAACACGCCTTTTGATTTCAACCAGGACGGCCGCCGGATCGTTTACGTGAAAGAGGTCAACGTCGCCGATCTGCCGGACGAAGTGCGCGCCGGCGCCGGCGGGCGCGAGCACCTGTATGCGGTGCATGATTCCGAAGGCCAGCAGATCGCGCTGGTGGCCGACCGCCGCCTGGCCTTCGTGCTGGCGCGGCAGAACGACCTCGCCCCTGTCACGGTGCATTGATCCTGCGGGTCAGCCCTTGTCCAGCACGGTCAGGGCGGCCCGTTTCTCGGTCTCGCCCAACTCCGCCGCTCGCTCCTTGATGGCGCGCAGGGCGGGAAGCTTTTCGTCGAACAGCGCCTCGGAGGTGCCTAGGACCGCGTTGCGAATATCGTCGGTATTGTCGCAGATGATCATGCCGTCCGTCGGCAGAAAGCGGTCAATATTGGGGCATCCCAGGTAGATCGGAACCGCCTCGCAAAGGATCGAGTCTATCAGCTTCTCGGTGAAATAGTTCGGCTCTCTCGAGTTCTCGATGACCACGGAAAACCGATAGGGGGCCAACCCCTCGGATTTCCTGTCGAACGGCTTGTAGCCGCGTCCGATGGCGTCAAATTCGACCGGGGCGGTGCGCGCCCAGTCGACGATTTCATGGCGCGGCAGGTGTCCCGGCTGCGAGCGTTTGGCGGAGGCGATCAGCGACACCATGCGTGTCTTGGTCACATCCACGTCGCGCCATTCCGGGACCCAGGTGCTGCCGAAGGGAAAGAACCGGCCGTTGGGAATATCCGCCAGAAGTGCCTCGTTGGCGGTGAGTACCCGGTGGAACCGCCGGTGAAACCGGCGCATCTTGTCCATGTGCCGCCGGTGCACGACCTCCGGTTCCAGGATCATCACCGAGATCCGGGCGCGGGTTCCGAACCATGGCCGGTAGTAAGAGGTGCTGCGCGGATAGAGGATCAGGTGATCCTTGCGGCCCAGGTGCCGCAACGTTTTGCCGATCAGTCTCTCGGGCTGGCCCAGCGGCCAGTGCAGCCGGTCCAGCGGATAGCTGGAGGGAAAATATCCGAGGTACTCGGTATGAGGCAGGATGCCGACCGCGGGGGTATCGTGAGCCATGGAAACCTTGTCGGTTGCGCGCCCCGGATCGGGGCGCCTGTTAAGTGGTGCTAGGGCGCGCCTTTTTCAAGCCTGGCGAGCTTGCGCTTGCGGCGCCGGCTTCTGGCGGCCTCGAGCTTGCGGCGCAGCCCGAGGGTTTTCAATTCGATGCCCTTGTCGAAGGTCATCAGGGTATTTCGCAGCGTCCAGTCGGCAAGGTTGCCGCGCGCGCCGCTCTCGGGCCAAAGCGATTTCTCGGACCAGATATGGCGCATCGGTGCCGCCGGGTCGGGCGCCGGGGACTGGTGCGCGGACATCGCCAGCCGAAGAAGCTGGAAGGCGAGGCTGTGCTCGCTCAACAGCCGGTCGCGCGCCGTTGCGATCGCCTTGAGGGACCGGCCCCAGAGATCGTTCTGCACGGCCGCGACCATATCCTGCGCCATCTGGTCGGGATTATTCAGGTCGAGATAGGAAAAGCTGTCGTTCGGGAAATAGGCCTCGACGTTGGTGCATCCGGCGTAAAAAGGAAACGCCCAGCACAGCAGCGGGTCGGCCAGTTTCTCGGTCCAGGTGTCGTCACCGTCGCAGTTTTCCAGCGCTATATGATACTTGCAGGGCAACAGCGCCTCGGCCTTGTCGTCGACCGACCGGTATCCGCGCCCGAAGATTTCCAGGTGATCTGGGATCTTGTCGATGATGGCGTCAAGGAAGGTGACGCGTTTCCTGTGGTAATCGGTGAACACCTTGTTCGAGGTGACGACCGAGATCTTGTCGCGTTTCGGAGGAACCTTCAGCGCTGCGAAGGCGTCGTAGCCCTTCATGTACTCCAGTTCCCAGGGCTTGGAGAAATCGATGCCCGCGAACCAGTACCAATTGGGGGCGGTCTTCCATTGCTGCGTCGACAGCGGCTTGCCGGTCGCCGAGACGACGATGCCGAACTGATCCAGGTAGCGCTCGCTGTAGGGGTGGATCACCTCGGGTTCGGCGGCGATGAAGGCAGTCCGCGCCACCGGCAACCGGGTGGCGAGCGTATAGGAGGCGCGGTTGAAGACGATCAGCACGTCGATCGCATCGGGGACCGTCGGCCCGAAGGTGAACCGAAACCCCTCGAGTTCCGGGGTGGCACCCGGAAACTGCTTTATGAAAACGGCTTCGGGGGCATCCGTAAAGACATGAACCTGAACGGGCGAAGGGGCCATTTGCATCGGGCTGCGGTGTTGCTGCGGGATCGGGGCACCCTAGCAGGGCCGGGGCGGCATCACCATCGCAGAGGGAAAAAACTGGCGCGGCCACCGTTCCCGATGACCGCGCCCGCGAAGAAGAAAAACCGGATCAGCTCAGGCCGATCAGGCCCATCTGCTCGAGTTTCAGCAGGACCTGGTGGGCGCAGTTGTCGACATCGACATTCTCGGTCTCGACGCGCAGCTCGGGGTTCTCGGGCACGTCATACGGGTCGGAGATCCCGGTGAACTCCTTGATCTTGCCCTCGCGCGCCAGCTTGTACAGGCCTTTGCGGTCGCGGCGTTCGCATTCCTCGATCGTGGTCGCCACATGCACCTCGACAAAGGCGCCATAGGCCTCGACGTCCTCGCGCACGGCGCGGCGGGTGGTGGCATAGGGCGCGATCGGGGCACAGATGGCGATACCGCCGTTCTTGGTGATCTCGCTGGCGACATAACCGATGCGGCGGATGTTCAGATCGCGGTGCTCTTTCGAGAAGCCCAGCTCGGAGCTGAGGTTCTTGCGCACGATGTCGCCATCCAGAAGCGTCACCGGACGTCCGCCCATCTCCATCAGCTTGACCATGAGCGCGTTGGCGATGGTCGATTTGCCGGAGCCGGAGAAACCGGTGAAGAACACGGTGAAACCCTGCTGGCTGCGCGGCGGCTTGGTGCGGCGCAGCTCCTTGACCACCTCGGGGAAGGAGAACCACTCGGGGATTTCCAGCCCCTCGGCCAGGCGCCGGCGCAGCTCGGTGCCCGAGATGTTCAGGATGGTGACGTTGTCACGATCCTCGATCTCGTCGTTGGGCTCGTACTGGGCGCGCTCCTGCACATAGACCATGTGTTTGAAGTCGACCATCTCGATGCCCATCTCGTCCTGGTGTTCGCGGAAGAGGTCCTGTGCGTCGTAGGGGCCGTAGAAGTCCTCGCCCTGGCTGTTCTTGCCCGGGCCGGCATGGTCACGGCCGACGATGAAGTGGGTCACGCCGTGGTTCTTGCGGATCAGGCCGTGCCAGACCGCCTCGCGCGGGCCGGCCATGCGCATGGCCAGCGGCAGCAGCGACATGGTGGTGGTCGCTGCCGGGTACTTGTCGAGAACCGCCTCGTAGCAGCGCACGCGGGTGAAGTGATCGACGTCGCCCGGCTTGGTCATTCCGACAACAGGGTGGATCAGCAGGTTGGCCTGGGCCTCTTTCGCGGCGCGGAAGGTCAGTTCCTGGTGCGCGCGGTGCAGCGGGTTGCGAGTCTGGAAGGCGACGATGCGGCGCCAGCCCAGCTTGCGGAAGTACGACCGCAGTTCGTTCGGGGTGTCGCGACGGGCGCGGAAGTCATAGTGGATCGGCTGCTGGATGCCGGTGACCGGCCCGCCGAGATAGATCTTTCCGGCGGTGTTGTGCAGGTAGTTGACGGCTGGGTGCGCGCTGTCGTCGGCGCCGAACACCTTCTCGGCCTCCAGCGACTTGTTCGGCTCCCAACGGTCGGTCACGGTCATGGTGGCCAGGATCACGCCTTCCTGGTCGCGCAGCGCGATGTCCTCGCCAACCTCCAGGCCCTCGGCAAAGGCCACGGAGACATCCAGGTTGATCGGCATCGGCCACAGCTGGCCGTCGGCCAGGCGCATATTGTCGACAACACCGTTGTAATCCGCTTCGGTCAGGAATCCTTTCAGCGGGTTGAACCCGCCGTTCATCAAGAGCTCCAGATCGCAGATCTGGCGCGGGGTCAGGTCCCAGCTTTTCAGCTCGCCGGCCTCGACCTTCAGCTTCTGGGCGGATTCATAGGAAACGTACAACTCCGGGATCGGAGTCAGATTACTAAGCATTGTCATTTCAAATCTCTCGGTTGTCGGTGTTTCGGCGGAAGATGACAGCATCGGTCGCGCGCGGCATAGACCTGCCGGGCCGGAAAAGTCCACCCGTTGCCTCCGGTTTTTTCAGCGATGTGCTGGAACTTCACCGGTCCTGCGGCATTCCGCCGATCAGGCCGGGCCGGGGGAGGCGATCAGACCGCGCCCACCCGGTCGGACAGGAGCGGGGCAAGGTCCTGCCCACTGATCGCCGCCAGCGCCGCAAGCGATGTGGCGACGCCGCGCAGCTCCAGCGTGACCAGATCCAGGTCATCGGTTTCGATCCCTGCGCTGGTCAACACGGAATGCGAGACCAGCACCTCGACGCCAAGCTCCTTGGTCTTGCCCTCCAGCCGGCTGGCGGTGTTGACGGTGTCGCCGATGAGGGTGCGCGGCGCATGGCCCGCCGCGCCGATCTCGCCCAGCACCAGCTCGCCCAGGTGCAGCCCGGCGCCGATCCGGACCGGGGCGATTCCCTCTTTCTCGAGGCGTTGGTTGAACGTGGCCAGCGCGGCACTGAGATCGACCGCGGCGCGCAGCGCGGCGCGGGCCGAGCTGGCCTCGTCGGCGGTTTCGAACACCGCGAGCAGCCCGTCGCCGAGATACTTGTCGACGCTGCCGCCGGCGGCGATGATCGGCGGCACGATGGCGTCGAAGAAGCGGTTGAGCAGGAACACGACGTCATAGGGCAGTTGCCCGGTGGTTCGGGCGGTAAAGCCGCGCATGTCGAGGAACAGGATCGCCAGCCGCCGTTCCTGGCCCTGGCTGGCATGGGCCCGGCCGCGACGACCATCGGGCAGGAATACGCGGAACACCGTGGCCGGGTGCGTCGGCCGGATCTGGCAGGCCAGCCGGGTGTTGGGACCGGCCTTGACCGCGCGCAGGCTGTTCAGCTCGGCCGGGGCCGGTGGGTGCAGCAGGTCGGCGCCCGCCTCGATCACCACGCGACAGGTGGTGCAGCGCCCGCGCCCGCCGCAAAGCGAAGTATGCGGCACCCCGTGCAGCCGCGACATCTCCAGCAGGGTCAGTCCGCGTGGCGAGGCGATCTCGGGGCCGTCCGCATAACGGATCCGGACCGTGCGGCGGCGCCGTAGGATTCGGCGTCCGAAATGTACCATCGCGGCCAGAGCCAGCAGTCCCAGATAGATCCAGAATCCCAGGCGCGACAGGTCGATCAGAACCTCGAAGGTGGCCGCATCCGGCCAGTTGAAGGCCGCCATCGCCTCGGCGCGCTGCGCCGGGTCGGCGAACAGCGCCCGCATCCGCCGCCCCTCGGTCACGAAGCCCGAGAGCGCGAAGGCCGGGATCAGCGTCGCGACCGCGATCAGATAGGGCAGTGCCTGGCGCCACCAGGGCTTCAGCCGCAGCCAGACGTGCATCCCGATGCAGCCATGCCCCCAGACCAGCAGCAGCAGCAGTGATTGCATCCAGCCGTCCGGGGTGTTCCAGAGCAGCACCGAGATATAGCTCATCTCGTCGTTCAGCGCGAAGAGCTCATGGGCGATGCGCGTGTGCACCACATGCGCGATCAGGAACACCGGGATCAGCAGGCCAAATCCGTATTGCAGCGCCTGCCAGGCCGGCATCCGCAGGGTGCGGCGCCCGGCCAGGCCGACCAGCGCCAGCGCCGCGTGGGTCAGCAGCGCGCCATGCAGGATCGCCCCGCCCAGCGGATTGCGGGTGAACAGCTGGCGCGCGTCCTGGACCTCGTCCATCCAGACCGGCGAGACCAGGCCGAGGCCGATATTGATGAAGTGGAAAAAGGCGAAGACGAACAGGACCAGACCGGAGGCGATCCGGGCGCGGGTGATCCAGTTGCCCCGCCAGAGCGTGCTTGCCACGGGCTCGTTCCCCTCGCGCTTGTCCTTGTGCAAGACTGGGTCGGGGAGGGCGGGCGGTCAAGGGGCGGGTCCGCACAACCGCCGTGCGGCGCGAATTCCGCCCCTGTCGCTCGGGAAATTGTCAGCCGCAACCGCGGCGGCGGACCCGCTCCCGCCTCAGTCCTCTTGTGCGGCCAGCCAATGCTCGGCGTCGAGCGCGGCCATGCAGCCCATGCCGGCGCTGGTCACCGCCTGGCGGTAGGTGTGGTCGGTCAGGTCGCCGGCGGCGAAGACACCGGGAACCGAGGTCGCGGTGCTGCCCGGCTTGACCTTGACGTAGCCGCCGTTGTGCAGCTCGAGCTGATCCTTGACCAGCTCGCTGGCCGGGGCGTGGCCGATGGCGACGAAGACGCCCTTGCAGGGGATCTCGGTGATCTCGCCGGTCTCGACGTGCTTGACCTTCACGCCGGTAACACCCTTGGGGTTGTCCTCGCCGACGACCTCTTCCAGCACGTGGTGCCAGAGCGGTTCGATCTTGTCGTTCTTCATCAGCCGGTCGATCAGGATCTTTTCGGCGCGCAGCTCGTCGCGGCGGTGGATCAGCGTGACCTTGGAGGCGAAATTGGTCAGGAACAGCGCCTCTTCCACGGCGGTGTTGCCGCCGCCGATCACCACGATCTCCTGCCCGCGGTAGAAGAACCCGTCACAGGTGGCGCAGGCTGACACGCCAAACCCCTTGAACGCCTCTTCGGAGGGCAGGCCCAGCCATTTGGCGCGCGCGCCGGTGGCCAGGATCACCGCGTCGGCGGAATAGGTGGTGCCGCTGTCGCCCTTGGCAATGAACGGGCGTTTGGACAGGTCCAGGTCGGTGATGATGTCGCCGATGATCTCGCAGCCCATCGCCTTGGCGTGGACTTCCATCCGCACCATCAGGTCAGGGCCCTGCACCTCGGCGTCGCCGGGCCAGTTCTCGACCTCGGTGGTGGTGGTGAGCTGCCCGCCGGGCTCGATCCCCTGCACGAGGATCGGTTCGAGCATGGCGCGGCTGGCATAGACGCCGGCGGTATAGCCGGCCGGGCCGGAGCCGATGATCAGAACCCTGGTTTGGCGCGTGTCAGTCATGTCGTCCCCACAGATCAGAAACGCGGCGGCCCCGGGCCGCCGCTGTCGGTTGAGGATATATGCCACGGCGGCGCGAGCTTAAAGTCCCCTGCCGGGGCTATTCGGCGCAGGCGGTCTGCCCATTGTTTCAGCGCGACGTTCGCGGGAATTGCGTCACAGCGAAACATTATTGCGCACGCGCGGCGCGCTGCTATAAGAAACGCAACACTAAGGGGATGTCTCAATGGCGACTACACGACTTGATCCGATTGATCGCAAGATCCTTTCGGAACTCCAGGCCGATGGACGAATGACCAATGTCGAATTGGCCAAGCGAGTCGGGATATCGGCGCCCCCCTGCCTTCGGCGCGTGCGCACGCTCGAGGAATCCGGCCTGATCCGGGGCTACCACGCGGAGGTGAACGCGCGTGAACTGGGCTTCGAGGTGCAGGTCTTTGCCATGGTCGGCCTAGACAGCCAGGCCGAGGCGGAGCTGAGCGCCTTTGAGGCGCGTTGCCGCGAATGGCCGCTGGTGCGGGAGTGTCACATGCTGAACGGCGAGGTCGATTTCATCCTGAAATGCGTGGCCCCGGACCTCAGCAGTTTCCAGAGCTTTCTGACCGGAGAGTTGCTGACCACGCCGAACGTCGCCAGCGTCAAGACATCGCTGGTGATCCGGGGGGCCAAGGACGAGCCGGGGGTTCCCTTTGATGTGCTCGAGGACCGGCTGAGCCGTTCGGCCTGAGCGCGGGTCACGCGCTCAGTGCATTGATCTCTCCGTCGCCGGCGCGGGCATGGACCTGCGGTCCGAAATCGCCGGCCGACGAGATATGCGGGAACAGCTTGAGATAGGCATCGCGCAGCGCCGGGCCGACCGGGCGCAGAGCGTTGATGCCGGGATGATAGGTCTCGAACTCCAGCCCGCCGATCCGGATCACCGAATGCCGTCGCAGGCAGATATGGAACAGCTGCACCGCCGTGGGCGGCGCGGTTTCGATGGCGCTGACGCCGTCGATGAATTCCGCGACCGGGGTCAGCAGCGGCGACTGACCGACCAGCTTGCGCAGATGTCCGGGCGTTTTCAGCAGGCGGGCGGCGGGACCGACCAGCACATCGGACATCGGCAGTTGCACGCCGAAACCGTCGGCCATGATGCGCACCAGCGGGTGATAGCGGCCCTTTGCGTCCGGGCGGCCCGGCACGATCTGGGTGCTGCCCTTCCACATCAGGGTTTCGGAGGTGCCGTCGCGGGTGATGATCTGATCGCCGGGCAACAGATCCTCGACCGCGATCGGTCCGGTCTCGGTCAGGATCATCGAGCCGCGGGTAAAGGCGGAAAAGGCGTTCTCGAACAGTGGCAGCGCCGGGGCGATGTGGCGACTGTCGACGATATCCCCGTTGGCCGCCAGCGCGCTCACCTCGTACCGGCGCAGTTGCGGCCGTGACCGGGCCCGCAGCGCGGCGGGGTCTTTGAGAATAGGGCTGGTCTCGATGGCGTTGCGCGCAGCCCGCGCAAGCGATGTGGGGATCGTCATTCGTCGGCCCTTTCTTGTCGGGTCGCATCTGCGTCGGCCCCCACCGACAACGACAGACGGACACGGGTAAACACGTGATCAGCATCTGTACTGACAAAGTTTGTCCAAAATTCGCGTCGAATTGTCAAAGAAATGCCCTTTTATACCCTTTGGGCGGGATCAATCGCCTGGACCCACTCGTTATTGTTTCTGAACACGCCGGGGAATTGCCACATTCTGGCCATTAACCGATTCTCGCCGGGCGCCCGGGATACCCACCCCGGGCGCGGGCCGGGCGGCTACGCGCTCTGGCTCTGGCGGCGGGCCTTGCCGGCGCGCGGCGTGCGGCTGCCGCGTGTCCAGGGCAGCGGGGCCTCGGTGGATTTCGCGGTGGCGATGACCGATGCGATGAAGCGCGATTTTCGAGTCATGTGTTCTGCTCCTGCCTGGTGCCGTCTGCGCGGCGGTGTCTGTGAACAGACTATCGGCGGGCATTCGGGCGGCTGTTGGGCCGGGTCAGGGAGATTCCGGGCCGAATTGCGACCGCGCCGCCGCAAATACGGCGGAGTTGTCGCAATCGTCGGAGCCGATGGGGAGCGGCGGGGTCAGAGACGGATCGCCGAGAGCAGCCGGCCATAGTCGGCTTCTCCGGCGTGGGTGGTGCGGCGATAGGAATAGAAGCGGTCCGGATCGGAATAGGTACAGTGGCGCGTCCACTCTGCCGCGCCGATGCCGGCGCCGCGAAGCCGCTGCAACCCGTAGCCGGGCAGGTCAAAGAGGTATCGGTCGCCCTCGCCATTGATGAAGAACCGGCCGTTTCCGGGGTCCTGGTCCAGGAACGCGTCGATGAATTCCGGGCCGACCTCGTAGGCGCGCTGTGAAATCGTCGGTCCGATGACCGCGACGGTATCGGCGCGGTGGGCGCCGAGGGCCTCCATCGCCTCCAGCGTCGCCTCGAGCACACCGTCAAGCGCACCGCGCCAGCCCGCATGGGCGGCGCCGATCACGCCGGCGGTCTTGTCGGCGAACAGGACCGGCTGGCAATCCGCCGTCAGCACCGAGAGCGCCAGCCCCGGCGTGGCGGTGACCAGCGCGTCGGCGCGGGGCTTGTCCGCGAGCGGGCCCGTTACCGGAATCACGTCGGCCGAATGCACCTGGTGCATCGCGATCAGCGAGGCGGGATCGACGCCCAAGGCGGTTGCAGCACGGTTGCGGTTGATCGCCACCGCCTCGCTCTGGTCGGAGGATCCGCTGCCGCAGTTCAGCCCGGTGAACACCCCCGAGGAGGCGCCGCCGCGGCGGGTGAAGAAACCGTGCCGCAACGGGGCAAGTGAATCAGAGGTGAGGATTTCCAGCGTCATGGGTCCAATCCGGGCGGTGGGGCGGCCTGCGGCGGATAGAGCCCCAGGACCTTGAACAGGTTTCCCATTTCCTCGGGGTGCGTCAACCTGCGATGTGCCGCGACCAGATCCTCGAGCGCGTCGCCCGACAGCCCGCGCGCCAGCGCCTGCGCCCGCGCGGTGATGCCCAGCCGTTCCAGGAAAACCCCCTGCGGGGTCAGCCGGCCATGGGCGCAGCCGGCGGCGCGGGCGGCCTGTGCCAGCACTTCGAAATCCACATGCGCGGTCAGGTCCGCCTGGCCGGGGTCGGCCAGCACATCGGCGGGTTCATGGGCGCGCAAGGCCTGCAGCGTGTCGCCCAGGCTGCGCCAGTCGCCGTAATCCACGATCAGGGCGATGCCGCCGCGTGCCGCGATTCGCGCGGCAAGGGCCGAAGCGATCGGCGCCGCCGCCTCGCAGATCTCGACCAGATCGCCGTCGCTTGTATCTTCCAACCGGTGCGCAAGTGCCGTTTGCGGTGCCTCGCCGCCGAGGCCGAAGCCAAGCGCGCCGTCGCGCAATCCCACCCGTCGTTCGCACCAGCCCGCGCCGTGGCGCAGGAACTGGCGCACCGGCAGGGCGTCGAAAAATTCGTTGGCCACGGCAAACAGCGGCAGGTCTGCCGGCAGATCCTCGGCCCGGTGGAGCCAGCGCGGGGCGTATCCCTTCAGCGTTTCGGCCTGTGTCGCGCGCAGGGTGGGGGAGGCCTCGACAAAGCAGATCTCGGCGGCCTCGGCGAATCCCGGTACCGCGCGGGTCGCGCGCAACACGTCGGCCATCAGCGTTCCACGCCCGGGCCCCAGTTCGGCCAGCACGAACCGCTCCGGCCGGCCCTGGTTGATCCAGCCCTGCGCCAGCGCCAGCCCGATGAGTTCGCCGAACATCTGGCTGATTTCCGGGGCGGTGGTGAAATCGCCCGCCGCGCCCAGCGGATCGCGGGTGGTGTAATAGCCGTGGACCGGGTGCAACAGGCACTCGGCCATGTAGTCGGCGATGCTCAGCGGCCCGGTCTCGCGGATCCGGGCGATCAGGTCGTCCTTGAGGCTCATGCGGACCCCCGCCGGGCGCGCAGCGCAAAGAACAGCCCCAGCGCGATCATCGGCAGTGACAGGATCTGCCCCATGGTCAGCCCCCAGCCCTGCACCTGCAGCGCCAGCCCCAGCGGATTGCCGGGCGAGACGAACTGCGCGTCGGGCTGGCGGGCAAACTCGACGATGAACCGGGCCAGCCCGTAGCCGGCAAGGAAGATACCCAAGGTCAGGCCGGGACGCTTGAGCGCGCCGCGCCGATAGACCAGCCAGAGCAGCAGCGCCCCCAGCAGCAGCCCCTCCATACCGGCTTCGTAAAGCTGCGAGGGGTGACGCGCGCAGGCGTCCTCCACGCCGGGGCAGTTCTGCGCCGCCGGTCCGGGAAACACCACGCCCCAGGGCAGGTCGGTGGGCCGGCCCCAAAGCTCGGCGTTGACGAAATTGGCCAGCCGCCCCAGCAGAAGCCCGGGCGGCACCGTATGGGCGATCAGGTCCGCCGCGCCGAGCCGGGAAATGCCGTGCCGCGCGGTGAACAGCCACGAGGCCACGATCACCCCCAACAGACCTCCGTGGAACGCCATCCCCCCCTGCCAGACCATGACGATCTCGGCCGGGTGCCGCAGGTAGTATGCGGGTTGATAGAACAACACGAATCCCAGCCGCCCGCCGAGGATCACCCCGAGGATGATCCAGGTCAGCAACTCCTCGATCTGCTGCGGGGTCATCGGGGCCGCGTCGCCGGGCCAGAGCGTCGCACGCCGCACCGCGCGCAGCGCCAGTTGCCAGGCGATCAATATGCCGGCGATATAGGCCAGCGCATACCAACGCAGGGCGAACTCCATGCCGAACAGCGTGAAGGAGAGGAGTTCGGGCGAGAGATCGGGAAATCGAAGGGCAGCCTGCATGCGCGTCTCCTTGCCCGGGGGCGCGGGGCGAAGTCAACCTTGCCGCAGCGCCGCGCAGGGGCCATATAGGGGGCAACCCCGACACGGAGACCACAGATGCAGACCCGCAACAAGATCCTCGACGATATTTCGCAGCTGATGACCAACGCGATGGGCGTGGCACAGGGTGCCAAGGACGAGGCGGAGACGGCGATGAAATCCCTGATGGACCGCTGGCTGGCCGACCGTGATTTCGTCACCCGCGAGGAATTCGACGCGGTGCGGACCATGGCGCAGAAGGCGCGCGAGGAAAACGCCGCGCTGAGTGCCCGGATCGCCGCGCTGGAAGAGAAACTGGGCAAGTAACCGGCCCCGGCCCGCAGTCGTTCTGCGGGCTTGCCGCCCTCTGCGCGGGGTCTCCACGCCGGGGCGGTGCCCCCGGAGAAAGGGATGGTTCAGCGTGCTGTCGCATCTCCGGGTGGGATTCCTCTCGCCGCACAATCCGTTTGACCGGCAGGCCTTCAGCGGCACCGCCTATTTCATGTACCGCGCGCTGTCGCAGCGCGGGGACGTGCAGGCGCGTGTCCTTGGCCCCCACCGTCCGCCCTCGCGGTTGCGGCGGTTTGCGCGCCTCGCGGGGCAGGGGGCGCCTGCGGTGGATCCCGCGCGGCTCGACCTGTCGGGGCTTGATGGCATCATTGGCCTGGCGGCCACGGTTCAGATGCAGGCGCTTTTGCCGCGGACGGAGATCCCCATTGTTCATGTCACCGATGCGACCCCGGGTTTCATCCGGTCGTTCTACGGCAACCCCGTCTCCGAAGCGGACGAGCGTCGCGAGGTCGAGGTGGTGCGCGGCGCGGCGCTGACGGTTTACTCCTCGGACTACATGGCGAAACGCGCGGTGGAGGAGTTGGGGGCCGATCCGGCCCGGGTCGCCTCGGTGCCCTTTGGCATCAACATCGAAGTGCTGCCTGAGGCGGCGCCGGACAAGCCGCCGCTCGATCCCCTGCGGTTGCTCTGGGTCGGCAACGACTGGGGGCGCAAGGGCGGGCAGATCGCGCTGGAAACGGTTGCCGCCCTGCGCGCAGATGGGGTGGATGCGCGGCTGTCGCTGGTGGGCGATGTGCCGCGTGACCTGGCCCTGCCGCAAGGGGCAGAGCGGATCGGGTACCTCGACAAGGCCCGCCCGCGCGACGCCGCGCGCCTGACGCGGTTGTTTGCCGAGGCGCATCTGTTCGTGTTGCCGACCCGTGCCGATTGCACGCCGATGGTGGTGGCCGAGGCCAATGCCCATGCCACACCGGTGCTGATCACCGAGACCGGCGGCATCGGGTCGCTGATCGCGGCGGGCACCAACGGCCGGATGATGGCGATGGAGGCCGGGCCGCGCGACTGGGCCGCCGCCGTGCGCGACCTGACCGGCGATCCGGCGCGCCACGCGGCGCTGTGCCGGACCAGTTTCGACCATGCCCACGCGCGGTTGACCTGGGGGGCCTGGGCGCGGGACGTGACCGCGCTGCTGCGTCGCGCTGTATCCGCCTGACGGAATGCGACGGGGCAAAACGCCCTCTCGGTCGGATGACGATATTTTGACGTCCTCGCTGATCGCTCCACAAGTTATTGCTGTTATCCCCAAAATAATGGTTGCCAGATGATCTTTGAGGTCGCACCATATCTAGTATAGGCAAGGGGGATCGCCCCGGCTTATTGAGCAGGCACCTAGCGCTAGGGGCGCGACTGGCCCCCTCCGCTAACTAAAAAGAGGTGGCACCATGGCCCTTTCCGAGCATTACCTGGAAGAAGACATTCACCCGATCGACATCGTCGAGCATATTGCCGAACACCACGATTGGGATTTCGACCGGATCGGCGATGATCAGATCGCGATGGCGGTCGAGGGCCAGTGGCGCACCTATTCCATCACCCTCGCCTGGTCGGGTTATGACGAGACGCTGCGGCTGGTCTGTACCTTTGAAATGGACCCGCCCGAGGATCAGATGGGCGGTCTGTACGAGTTGCTGAACGCGATGAACGACCAGTGCTGGGCGGGCGCGTTCACCTATTGGGCCGAGCAGAAACTGATGGTCTACCGCTATGGCCTGGTCCTTGCCGGCGGCCAGGTGGCCAGCCCCGACCAGATCGACACAATGATCAACGCCGCCGTGCTCAGCGCCGAGCGTTACTATCCCGCGATCCAGCTTCTGGTCTGGGGCGGGCGCACCCCGCACCAGGCGATGCAGGCGGCCATTGCAGAGGCCTACGGCCGCGCGTAAACCTTGGCCCCGAACCGCAACCATACGGGAGAGGGGCGACATGATGGATTTCTCGCGCATCGCGGACCAGGGGCTTGTGCTTCTGGGCTGCGGCAAAATGGGATCGGCCATGCTGGCTGGCTGGCTGGAGCGCGGACTGCCCCCGGCACAGGTCTGGGTGGTCGATCCGAATCCCTCGGACTGGCTGCGCGCGCAGGGGGTGCACATCAACGCCCCGCTGCCCGAGCGCCCGGCGATCGTGCTGGTCGCGGTCAAGCCGCAGATGATGCGCGATGCGCTGCCCGGTCTGAGCAGCCTGGGCGGCGGGGACACGCTGTTCGTCTCGGTTGCGGCCGGTACGCCGATTTCCGCCTATGAGGAGATGCTGGGCGCGGCCACGCCGATCGTGCGCGCCATGCCCAACACGCCGGCGGCGGTGGGGCGCGGCATCACCGCACTGATCGGCAACGCGCGTGCCAGTGCCGACGACCTTGATACCGCCGAACGGCTGCTTGCCGCCGTGGGCCAGACCGTGCGACTGGACAGCGAGGCGCAGATGGACGCGGTCACCGGCGTCAGCGGCTCCGGCCCGGCCTATGTCTTTCACCTGGTCGAAACGCTGGCGGCGGCCGGGCAGGAACAGGGCTTGTCCGCCGAACTCGCGATGCAACTGGCCAAGGCCACGGTCGCCGGGGCCGGCGCGCTGGCCGAGGCGGCCGAGGACAGCCCTGCGCAATTGCGCATCAACGTCACCAGCCCCAACGGCACAACCCAGGCCGCGCTTGAAGTGCTGATGGATGACAAGGCGGGGTTTCCGCCGCTGTTGAAACGCGCCGTGGCCGCTGCCGCCGACCGCTCGCGGGAGTTGTCCCGTGGCTGAGATCACCTTCGATGACTTCCTGCAGGTCGACATCCGCGCCGGCCGCGTGATCCGCGCCGAGCCCTATCCCGAGGCCCGCAAACCCGCGATCAAGCTCTGGGTCGATTTCGGCCCCGAGATCGGGGAAAGGAAATCCTCGGCCCAGATCACCGCCCATTACACCCCCGAGGCATTGGTGGGAAAACAGGTGATGGCGGTGGTCAATTTCCCGCCGCGCCAGATCGGCCAGTTCATGTCCGAGGTGCTGGTCCTGGGACTGTCCGACGACAACGGTGACATCGTGTTGATCGGTCCCGATCAGCCGGTGCCCGATGGCGCGCGGATGCACTGATGAAACGGGTTCTTCTGTCGCGGCCGATGCCGCCCGCCACCATTGCCGCCGCCGAGGCGCTGTTCGACGTCGAGGTGCGTGACAATACGCAGCCGATGACCGCCGCCGAGATTCGTGCCGGCCTCGCCGTCTATGACGGGATGATGCTCACCCTCGGCGACCGGGTGACCGCAGAGATATTGCAGGAGTTCGGCCGCCCGCGCTGCCGGATGCTGGCCAACTTCGGGGTCGGCTACAACCATATCGACGCGGCGGCCTGCCGGGCGCGCGGGGTCACCGTGTCGAACACCCCGGGCGCGGTCACCGACGCGACCGCCGATATCGCGATGACGCTGATCCTGATGGCCTGCCGCCGCGCGGGCGAGGGCGAGCGTCTGGTGCGTTCCGGGCGTTGGCAGGGCTGGCACCCGACCCAGATGCTGGGGCTGCATGTGACCGGCCGCAAGCTGGGCGTGATCGGCATGGGGCGGATCGGCCAGGCGGTGGCGCGACGCTGTCACTTCGGTTTCGGCATGGAGGTGGGGTACTTCAACCGCTCGGAAAAGACGCTGGAGCATCCCGCGACCCGAATGGACCGGCTGACCGACCTGGCCGGCTGGGCCGACATCCTTGTCGTCGCCACCCCTGCCACCCCTGAGACCCATCACCTGGTCGGCGCCGAGGTCCTGGACGCGATGCAGCCACACGGCGTGCTGGTCAACATCGCGCGGGGCGATATCGTCGACGAGACGGCGCTGATCGCGGCGCTGCAATCGGGGCGAATCGGCGCGGCGGGCCTCGATGTCTATGAGCATGAACCGGAGGTGCCCGAGGCCCTGCTCGCGCAGCAGAACGCGGTTCTGTTGCCGCACCTGGGGACCGCCGCACTGGATGTGCGCGAGAACATGGGGGCCATGGCGGTGGAGAACCTGCGGGCCTATTTCGCCGGCGAAGCGGTGCCCAACCAGGTCAACTGAGGGCAGCGCACCGGGCTCAGCCCCTTGGGGCGGGTTCGCCCATCGCCTCGCGCCAGTGTCGGCGGCACAGGGAAACATAGGTCTCGTTGCCGCCGATTTGGATCTGGTCGCCGTCGCGCAGCGCCCGGCCGTCGGCCCCTTGGCGGACAACCATGGTCGCCTTGCGCCCGCAGCGGCAGATCGTGCGCACTTCGCGCATCTCGTCGGCCAGCGCCAGCAGCGCGGACGAGCCGGGGAACAATTCGCCGCGGAAATCCACCCGCAGACCATAGCACAGCACCGGCAGGTTCAGGTCGTCGACCACCCGCGCCAGTTGCCAGACCTGTGTCGGTTCCAGGAACTGTGCTTCGTCGACAAAGACGCAGGCCAGCGTGTCCGCTGCGTGTCGGCCGGCGATCAGGGCGAACAGGTCGTCGCCCGCCGAAAAGGTCTCGGCCGCCTCGGCGATGCCGATCCGGGACGCGATCTGCCCCCCGCCGGCCCGGTCATCGAGGGCGGCGGTCAGAAGCAGGGTATTCATGCCGTTTTCGCGGTAGTTGTGCGACGCCTGCAACAGGACCGTCGATTTTCCGGCATTCATGGTTGAGTAATTGAAGAACAGCTTTGCCATGCCGTTCGTCTAAGTGCAGAACAGACGGGCGGCAAGCCGCAGGACGGAAATTGGCGCCGCCGCTGTCATTGCCTCGATCCGGGACGGAACAACCCTGGGGATGGACGGGGCAAAATGACAACGACGACGCCTTGGCCAAAAATGACCTCAGCAACGGGGGGAAGGAAAAATGCAGACCCGTCGCCAGATAACAAGCAGGTGCACAATACCACCTGCCACTCTTGAACACCCTCGAACACCTGAGGGATGGAAAATAATTTGCATTTCCAATAAGACAAAAGAATGGGAAAACATGCGGATACTTCCCCTTGGTTCGAGGGGGTACGAACATGGCAGGCAGGGTTAAGGCAATGGATAGCTATCTGAAGCGGCACACTGAGACGCTGGTCAAGGATGTCGGGATCGAGGCCGCCTGTGAAATCACCGGCAAGTCAAAGGCGACATTGGGGCGCTATTACTCGGACCATCCGGAACACGCGGACCGGTTCATGCCCGTGGACGTTGTGGCCAAGCTGGAGGCCGCGGCGGGCTATCCGCATGTGACCAGCGCGCTGGCGGAATTGCAAAAGATCTCGTTGTCCTTCGATGACCGGCGCCCGAATGCCACCGAAAGCGGGGGGGTCAACAGCGACGTGATCGCGCTCAGCCAGCGGTTCGCCATGCTGATGGGCGAATATCAGCAGGCCATCGAGGACGGGATCATCACCGTGAACGAGGCCAAGCGATTGCTGCGCGAGACGGTTCTCTTGCAGCGGGTGCTGATCGACATGAAACTGCACCTGGAACAGGAAAGCGCCTGACGCGCGTTCCTGCCCCGCAGTGGCCCCCATTGATCCGATCTGGGGGCCAGCGCTTGCTCAGCCGTGCCGGCGCAGCAGGACAGACCCCACCGAATAGCCCGCCCCGAAGGAACAGATCAGGCCGAGATCGCCCTCTGCCATGTCGTCGGAGTTCTGCGCAAAGGCGATGATCGAGCCTGCCGAGGAGGTGTTGGCATATTCCTGCAGGATGTTCGGTTGTTCCTGCGGCTCGGGCGTGCGGCCCATCACCTTCTTGCCGATCAGGTCGTTCATCGACTTGTTGGCCTGATGCAGCCACATACGCGTCAGGTCCGCCCCCTGCAGCCCGGCGTCGCCCATGTGCTCGGCGATATGCGTACTGACCATCGGCACCACTTCCTTGAAGACCTTGCGCCCGTTCTGCATGAACTGCATGTCGCGGCGATCAGCCACCCCGTCGGGGCGCGAGCGGCGCAGGAAGCCGTTGTTGTTGCGGATGTTGTTGGAAAACTGCGTGGCGCAACGCGTCGACAGGATCTCGAAGAACGGGCCCTTGGCGTCCTCCATCCGTTCGATCACCGTGGCGGTGGCCACGTCGCCAAAGATGAAATGGCAATCGCGGTCGCGCCATTCCAGGTGACCCGAGCAGATCTCGGGGTTGACCACGAGGGCCGCGCGGATCGAGCCGGAGCGCACCATGTCGGCGGCGGTCTGGATGCCGAAGGTGGCCGAGGAGCAGGCGACGTTCATGTCAAAGGCAAAGCCCTTGATCCCCAGCAGGTCCTGGATCTCGATCGCCATCGCCGGATAGGCCCGCTCCATGTTCGATGCGGCGCAGATCACCAGGTCGATGTCCTCGGGGCCCTTTCCGGCCTGGGCCAGCGCCTTCTTCGCCGCGTCCAGCGCCATCTCGGCCATCAGCGAGGGTTCGTCGTCGTCGCGCTGTCGCAACAGCGGGTGCATCACCGAGGGGTCCAGAATGCCGCTCTTGTTCATCACGTGGCGCCGCTCGATCCCCGATGCCTTGAAGATGAACTGTTCCGAGGAATGCGCCATCGGGGCCATCTCGCCGGCGGCGATGGCCTCGGCGTTCGCGGCGTTCTTGCGGTCGGCATAGGCGTTGAACGCCTCGACCAGTTCGGCATTGGTGATGATTTCGTCCGGGGTAAAGACCCCGCTGCCCGTGATCGCGGGTGTATGCATGTTCGGTCCTCCTGCGCGGCCTGCCGATCTGGCCCAAAAGGGGGGGGAAGGTCAAGCGCGGGACCGGGCCGGGGCGGCCTGGGCCTCAGACCGCTCTCAGATCAGGGGGACCAGGGGGATGCCGCCGCAGGCGGCCAGGGCAAGAAGGCTGGCGAGGGCAAGGACAATACGCATGGGTTTTCCGTTTCTGCTCGGTTTTGACCAGTGTTGGCCGCGCAGAGGCGTGCGGTCAAGCTGGCTTTTGCGCAGCGGTGGGAGCAAACCGCCGGAAGGCTTGACAAAACCACCGGGTGGGGATTCACAAATCCGAAATACTGAATAGATAGACCAGATCTGGCGCCGCGACGTGCCACCCCTGGCCGCCCCCGAAACAGGCAGGACTCATTTTGACCGATTTCGATTCCAAATCCGATCCGCAAACCCCGCATGACGCCGAACGCGAGTTGGCCAACATGATCGACACCGCCTTTCGCGCGGCGCTCAGCCAGTTGACTGCCGGGTTGTCGCCAGCGGCACTGATGCAGCACTACGTGGATTGGGCGCTGCACATGGCAAGCTCGCCGGGCAAACAGGCGGAGCTTGGCCACATGGCGGTCGAGAACTGGACCGACTTTTCACGTTTCCTGTCCCGGTGCGTGCTGAGCCGCAAGGACGAGCCCTGCGTCGAACCGGACGCCCGCGACCGCCGCTTTCGCCACGAGGGGTGGGCGCGGCAGCCCTTCGCGGCCTATCAGCAGGCCTTTCTGCTGACCCAGAAATGGTGGGACGAGGCCACGACGGGCGTGCACGGGATGTCGCGCGCCAATGAACGGGTGGTGAATTTCGCCGCCCGCCAGATCCTCGACGCGATGGCGCCCAGCAATTTCGTCGCGACCAACCCCGAGATCCTGAAAAAGACCATCGAGAGCGGCGGCGCCAACCTGGTCGAGGGCGCCCGCAAGTTCCAGGAGGATTTCCAGCGCGCCCTGCTGCAGGAAAAGGAACCGCTGTCCGAAGACTATCGCGTCGGCGAGAGCGTGGCGGTGACGCCGGGCAAGGTGGTCTATCGCAACCACCTGATCGAGCTGATCCAGTACGAGCCGGTGACCGACAAGGTCCAGCCCGAGCCGGTGCTGATCGTGCCGGCCTGGATCATGAAATACTATATCCTCGATCTCAGCCCGGAAAACTCGATGGTGAAATACCTGACCGAACAGGGGTTCACCGTCTTCATGATTTCCTGGCGCAATCCCGATGCCGAGGATGCCGGCTATGGCATGGCGGACTATCGCAGGTTGGGGCCGATGGCGGCGCTGGACGAGGTGACGCAGCGCACCGGCGCGAGCCGCGTTCACGCGGTGGGGTATTGCCTTGGCGGTACCTTGCTGAGCATTGCCGCCGCGGCCATGGCGCGCGATGGTGACACCCGGCTGGCCAGCATGACCCTGCTGGCGGCACAGATGGATTTCACCGAGGCCGGCGAGCTGACCCTGTTCATCAACGAAAGCGAGGTCTCCTTCCTCGAGGACATGATGTGGCGGAAAGGCTATCTCGACGCGGCGCAGATGGCCGGGGCGTTCCAGCTGCTGCGCTCCAACGACCTGATCTGGTCGCGGTTGCAGCATGAATACCTGATGGGAGAGACGCCGCGCTCCAGCGACCTGATGGCCTGGAACGCGGATTCGACGCGCATGCCCTACCGGATGCATTCGGAATACCTGCGCCAGCTGTTCCTTGAGAACGCCTTTGCCACCGGCAAGTTCGAGGTCGAGGGGCACCCGGTCACGCCGCGCGACATCCAGATGCCGATCTTTGCCGTCGGCACCGAAACCGACCACGTGGCGCCGTGGAAATCGGCCTACAAAACCGGCGCGCTGACCCGGTCCGAAGTGACCTTTGCCCTGACCAACGGCGGCCATAACGCCGGTGTCGTCTCCGAGCCGGGGCATCACCACCGCCATTTCCGGCTGGGCCGGATTCTGCGCAACAACCACTTCATCCCGGCCGAGGAATGGGCCGAGCAGGCCGAAACCCACGACGGGTCGTGGTGGCTGGCCTGGGTCGACTGGCTGAAGGGCCAGCAACGCGGAGAGCCCGTTGCGCCGCCGAAGATGGGCAAGGCAATCTGCGACGCGCCGGGCACCTATGTGCTGATGCGGTGAGGGGCAGGGCGTGATCGACCCGGAATCGGTCGCGCAAACCCATACCCTGAACACCATTCCCAACGCGAAATGCCCGGCCATCTGGCCGGGCATTCTTTCTTGTTGCCGTCTCTTGTCGCCGCCGGCGATTACGCCTGCAGGCTTTTCACCCCGACGTCGCCCTCGGCCTGCGCCTTGATCGCCAGCGCTGCGGCGTGGCTGCCGGCGGCGGTGGTGAAATAGGGGATCTTGTCATAGAGCGCGACCGAGCGGATGCCCTTGGAATCCTCGACCGCCTGCGCCCCCTCGGTGGTGTTCATCACCAGCTGGATCTCGCCATCCTTCATCATGTCGACGATGTCCGGGCGCCCCTCATAGACCTTGTTGACCACGTCGCAGGCCACGTCGTGCCCGGCCAGCCAGCCTTGCGTGCCGCGGGTGGCGACGATGGTAAAGCCGAGATCGACCAGTGTCCGCGCGGCCTCAAGCATCAGCGGGGTCTTGTCAGCGTCCTTGATCGAGACAAAGGCACGGCCCGCGCGCGGCAGCGCCATCCCTGCGCCCATCTGCGCCTTGAGGAAGGCGCGCGGGAAATCGCGGTCCCAGCCCATCACCTCGCCGGTGGACCGCATCTCGGGGCCGAGGATGGTGTCGACCCCGGGGAAGCGGGCAAAGGGCAGCACCGCCTCCTTGACCGAGAACCATGGCATCATCGGGTCGGCCAGCGTCATCGGGTCGGCCAGCGGCAGTGCGGTGTCGTAATCGGCGTCCCGCTGATAGGGCGCGCGCTGCGGGAAATCGGCCAGCTTCTCGCCGGCCATGATCCGCGCGGCGATCGAGGCGATCGCTGAATCCGTGGCCTTGGCGACGAAGGGCACCGTGCGGCTGGCGCGCGGGTTCACCTCGATCAGGTAGATATCGCCATCCTTGATCGCGAACTGGATGTTCATCAGCCCGACCACGTTCAACGCCTTTGCCAGCGCGTGGGTCTGGGTCTTGACCTCGTCGATCAGCTCGGCCGAGAGCGAGTAGGGCGGCAGCGAACAGGCGCTGTCGCCGGAATGAACGCCGGCCTCCTCGATGTGCTGCATGATGCCCGCCACATGCACGTCGGTGCCGTCGCAGAGCGCGTCCACGTCCAGTTCCACCGCGCCGGAGAGGTAGCTGTCCAGAAGCACCGGGCTGTCGCCCGAGACCACCACCGCCTCGTTGATGTAGCGTTTCAGCTGGTCCATGTCGCGCACGATCTCCATCGCGCGCCCGCCCAGCACGTAGGAGGGGCGGATCACCAGCGGAAAGCCGATCTCTTCGGCGATCTCGAGCGCCTGCGCGTCGGTCGAGGCGATGCCGTTGTGCGGCTGTTTCAGGCCCAGCTTGTTGACCAGGTCCTGGAACCGTTCGCGGTCTTCGGCCAGGTCGATGGCGTCGGGGGTGGTGCCGAGGATCGGGATGCCCTCTTGCTGCAGGGCGTTGGCCAGTTTCAGGGGAGTCTGGCCGCCGAATTGTACGATCACCCCGTGCAGGGTTCCGTTCTGCTGTTCGACCCGCAGGATCTCCATCACGTGCTCGAAGGTGAGCGGCTCGAAATACAGCCGGTCCGAGGTGTCATAGTCGGTGCTGACGGTCTCGGGGTTGCAGTTGACCATGATGGTCTCGTAACCCGCGTCGGTCAGTGCGAAACAGGCGTGACAGCAGCAATAATCGAACTCGATCCCCTGGCCGATCCGGTTCGGGCCGCCGCCCAGGATCACCACCTTCTTGCGGTCGGAGGGGCGTGCCTCGCATTCCACCTCGCCCATCATGGGGGCCTCGTAGGTGGAATACATGTAGGGGGTCTGCGCCTCGAACTCGGCGGCGCAGGTGTCGATCCGCTTGAACACCGCGTTGATGCCCAGGTTGTGGCGGGCGCGGCGCACGTTGGCCTCGTCGCGGCCGGTAAGTGCGCCAAGCCGCGCGTCGGTGAAGCCCATCATCTTGAGCCTGCGCAGTGCGTCCTCGGTCACCGGCAGGCCGGACTTGCGCAACTCGGCCTCGGTCTCGACGATCTCGCGGATGCGAGCCAGGAACCAAGGGTCGAACATGGTGACGGCGTGGATCTCGTCGTCCGTCAGCCCGTGGCGCATGGCCTGGGCGATGGTGCGCATCCGGTCCGGGGTCTGCTGGCTGATCGCCTTGATGACGGCGGCCTTGTCGTCGCCTGCGGGCTCCCACGGGCCGACCGACACCCCCGGGATCTGCACCTCGTCAAATCCGGTGAGCCCCGATTCCATCGACGCCAGCGCCTTTTGCAGCGACTCGTGGATGGTGCGGCCGATCGCCATCGCCTCGCCTACCGATTTCATCGCGGTGGTCAGGTAGGGCTCGGAGCCGGGGAATTTCTCGAAGGCGAACTTGGGGATCTTGGTGACGACATAGTCGATGGTCGGCTCGAAGCTGGCGGGCGTCACCTTGGTGATGTCGTTGTCCAGCTCGTCCAGCGTATAGCCGACGGCGAGTTTCGCGGCGATCTTGGCGATCGGAAAGCCGGTGGCCTTGGACGCCAGCGCCGAGGAGCGCGACACCCGCGGGTTCATCTCGATCACCACCATGCGGCCGGTTTCGGGGCTGACCGCCCATTGCACGTTGGATCCGCCGGTCTCGACCCCTATCTCGCGCAGCACGGCGATGCTGTCGTTGCGCATGATCTGGTATTCCTTGTCGGTCAGCGTCAGCGCCGGCGCCACGGTGATGGAATCGCCGGTGTGCACGCCCATCGGGTCGATGTTCTCGATCGAACAGACGATGATCGCGTTGTCCGCCTTGTCGCGGACCACCTCCATCTCGTATTCCTTCCAGCCCAGCAGGCTTTCGTCGACCAGGATCTGGTTCACCGGCGAGGCATCCATGCCGGTGCGGCAGAAGTGGATGTAATCCTCGCGGTTGTAGGCGACGCCGCCGCCGGTGCCGCCCATGGTAAAGGCCGGGCGGATGATGGCGGGCAGGCCGATATCCTCGAGCGCGTCCAGCGCGATCTGGACCCCGGCCTCGAGGTCGGCTTGGCCGTTGTCCTTTTTCGGTGCGGTGACGATGGTGGCGCGCGGGTTTTCCAGCCCGATCCGGTCCATCGCCTCGCGGAACAGCTTGCGGTCCTCGGCCATCTCGATTGCGTCGCGCTTGGCGCCGATCATCTCGACCCCGAACTTGTCCAGCACGCCCATCTCTTCCAGTGCCAGCGAGGTGTTCAGCCCGGTTTGCCCGCCCATGGTGGGCAGCAACGCGTCCGGGCGTTCCTTTTCGATGATCTTGGCGACCACCTCGGGGGTGATCGGTTCGATATAGGTGGCGTCGGCCAGGCCCGGATCGGTCATGATCGTCGCCGGGTTCGAGTTGACCAGAATCACCCGGTAGCCCTCTTCGCGCAGGGCCTTGCAGGCCTGGGCGCCGGAGTAATCGAACTCGCAGGCCTGGCCGATCACGATGGGGCCGGCCCCGATGATCATGATCGACTGGATATCGGTTCTTTTGGGCATGGCCTGTTCCTTCGATCTGGTCGTGGTCCGATGAGTCGCGACCGGCGGCGGGGCGCGCTCAAATTGACCCGCTTTATAGGGATGGAAAGGAAAGGTGCAAGGGGGGCCGGCGGCGGGCCGAGCCGTGTGGCGGCCTGCCTCATGCGCAAAAGAAAATCCCCCCGCCGGGGCAGGGGGATCAGATCGTGTCGCTTCGGCTTACGCCAGGCCGAAGGAGAAGTCGGAGGCGTCGATGTCGACGACTTTCGTGTTCAGAACCTTGGCGAAATTGACGCCATCGAGGTCCAGAATCACGTCGCTGCCCTTCTTGGTGACACCGATGTCGGCAAAGCTCTCTGAACCGTCGCCGAGGATTTGGAAGGTGTCGGACCCGTCAACATAGTCCTTGACGATATCGTTCACGCCCATGGTGCTGACCTTGAACTGGAACACGTCGTCGCCGTTGCCGCCGAACAAGGTGTCCTTGCCAAGACCTCCATCCAAGATGTCCTTGCCGTTTTCGCCATACATCTTGTCTTTGCCTCTGCCGCCAAGCAGTTCGTCCGCGCCCCGACCGGCAGAGATCTTGTCGTTACCAGCTCGGCCAGCGATCATGTTGTCGGCGGCGTTGCCTTCGATGATATCGCGGAAATCGGTTCCGATGGCGTTCTCGATCAGGGTTTCGGTGGCCTCGCTGATGCCGGTCGTGATCGATTCGATGATGTCCGAACTGTCGGAGCTGAGGTCAACCACGGCGCCGAAACCGAAAGTATCGACAATGTCCTGATAGGCCTCGGTGATCGAGGTGCCAAAATCGGACACGGCAAAGATCGGGACGATCCCGGCAGTGAGCAGCGCGTCCTTGACTTGCGCAATGGTCGGATAGTCCTCGCCGGTGCCGTCATTGCCAGGGCCGTCGAGAACGTCGTCGCCGTCGTTCGGGGTCCCCGGGTTGTCGCCGGCATAGTGGGGCACGGCATCGGTGGCGAGCACGACGACCTTGGTCGCATCGGAAGACCAGCCGACTTCTGCTGTCCGCAGCGCCACCTGCAACAGGCTGGTCAGCTGCGATTCGGGGCCGTCGTTCCCGCTGCCCAGAGTCACCTCGTCCAGCGCGGTCTTGAAGGCGTCAAAATCCGAGGTCAGCGCCAACTCGGTCTTGTATTCGTAGTCCGAGGTGCTGCCGAAGGGCGAGGTCGGCTTGTCGATGAAGGTGACCAGACCCAGTTCAACATCGGTCGCCAGCCCGGAAATCGCGGTGACCAGGTCATCGGCCAAGCCGCGCACGGTCGTGATGTCGTCGCTGAACGAGCCGGACATATCCTCGTTCAGCACCACTTGCAGCCCCCGCTCACCGTCGTCGGTCACACCGGTCAGTTCGATGGTGCGGTCATCGACATGCGAAATGCCGCCGGCATTCATGTCGATGGTGGCGCCGGTGATGCCGCCGTTGAAATTGAGCGTATCGTTTTTCCCGGCGGTGTCGGTGATGACCACGTGGTCGCCGGCAAACCCGTTGACGACGAAATGGTCGCTGCCGTCACCGCCAAAGACGGTGTCATCGCCTGCGGTCAGGTCGAACACGTCGTTCCCGGCCCCGCCCAAAAGCAGGTCGTCGCCGATGCCGCCGACAAGAACGTCGCGCCCGTCGCCACCCTCGAGGATGTCATCGCCGGTCTGGCCAAGCAGGATGTCATCGCCGCTGAGGCCGATGAGTTGATCGTTGAAAAGCGATCCGCCCAGGACGTCATTGACACCGTCTTCACCCAAATAAACTTTCATAGATATTCTCCCATTCAAAAAAGACTGATAAAGGCCACACCCCCTCCCGGAGTGATGGCGGAACAAGATATTACAACGCATTACAGCGCTTCAACTGTGATCGAACTTTTGGCGGGTTGTCAACTCATTCCGTAAGTGGAATATAATATGTGAATCCCGCACATGTTTAGGTGGCCCGCCGGGGTGGCGGCGAGCCTCATTCAGGCGCGCGGTGCTATTCCGCCGCCTCGTGAAGGCCGGCAGACGTCCGACCGGTATAGAGGTAGTCCCGCGTCAGCGGAGCAGCATCGCAGCGATGCCCGAGTTGGAACTGGAACACCACCTGCTGCTCTTCCTCGAAGGTCATGTAGCAAGCGATCAGGTAGTAGCGCCACATCCGGACGAACCGTTCGTCGTAGCTTTGGTGCACGGTGTCGAGGTTGGCGTCGAACCGCTTCAGCCAATGCCGCAGTGTCATCGCGTAGTGAAGCCGCATCACCTCGATATCCAGCGACCACAGGCCGGACCGTTCCACCGCCGGGGTGAGTTGCGACAGGGTGGGGATGTAGCCGCCGGGAAAGATGTACTTGGTGATCCATTCCGCCTGTGCACCCGGCGGGGCAAGGTTGCCGATGGTGTGGATCAGCGCGAGGCCGTCGCGGTCGAGCAGGTTTGCCACTTGGTCGAAATAGGCGCCGTAAAACGGCACGCCGACATGTTCCAGCATGCCGACCGAGACGATCCTGTCGAAGGTCTCGCTGATGTCACGATAGTCCTGCAGGCGAAACTCGGCGTTGCGCTCCAGCCCGGCCTCGGCGGCGCGGTGGCGGGCGGTCGCCAACTGGTTCTCGGACAGGGTCACGCCGGTGACCCGGGCGCCGAAATCGCGCGCCAGCGTCAGCGCCATGCCACCCCAGCCGCAGCCGATGTCCAGCACCCGCATGCCCGGCTCGATCCGCAGCTTGGCCGCGATATGCGCCTTTTTCGCGTGCTGCGCCGCCTCCAGGCTCATCGCCGGATCGGTGAAATAGGCGCAGCTGTATTGCATGTCCTCGTCCAGAAACAGCCGGTACAGGTCGTCGGACAGGTCATAGTGATGTGCCACGTTCTTGCGCGCCAACCCCGGCGTGTTGCGCCGCAGCCAACTTTGCGCGCCGAAGCGCAACCCGTTGTAAACCCGCGCCCAGAGCGGCAGGTCGTCGCGCCGCGCGTTGCGCAGCAGAACCCGCAGCAACCCCTCGACGTCGTCGCCCTCGATCTGCAGCGTGCCCTCCATGTAGGATTCGCCCAGGGCCAGCTCGGGGTTCAGGCAAAACGCCCTGAGCGTCGCGTCCTCGGTCAGGCGCACCGCCGCGCTCGGCTCGGCCTGGGTGCCATAGCGTTCGGTCCGGCCATCAGGGTAGGTGACCTGCAATTGGCCGGTCTGGATCAGTCGGGTCAGCATCCGATCGAAAATGTTGGTCCACATGGACATACCTCCGGCTCTCCGGTTCGCTGTTTCCTTGCTTCGCGAGAACGTTACACCAGCTTTTTTCATTTCCCAATACCGTTGCAAATCCGGCCGCGTTCCCTGTTGCTCCCTTGACATCCGGGGCCGGGCGCGGTGTATCGGCGCGACATTCATGATCGCCCAGACCGCCCGAAGGATCGCCCTGATGCACGCCTATCGCAGCCATACCTGCGCAGACCTAACCGCCGCCGACGTCGGCCAGGCCGTCCGCCTGTCCGGCTGGGTTCACCGGATCCGCGACCACGGCGGCATCCTGTTCGTCGACCTGCGCGACCATTACGGCATCACGCAGGTGCTCTGCGATCCCGACAGCCCGGCGTTCTCCGAGATCGAGAAACTGCGCAGCGAATGGTGCGTGCGCATCGACGGAGAGGTGAAGGCGCGCGCGCCCGAGCTGGTCAACGCCAAGATCCCCACCGGCGAGATCGAGGTCTTTGTCCGCGACATGGAAGTGCTGGGCCAGGCCGGCGAGCTGCCGCTGATCGTGTTCGGCGACCAGGAATACCCCGAGGAAACCCGCCTGCGCTATCGCTACCTCGACCTGCGCCGCGAGGTGATGCAGCGCAACATGACCCTGCGCAGCGACGTGGTGGCCAGCATCCGTCGCCGCATGTGGGATCAGAAGTTCCGGGAATACCAGACCCCGATCATCACCGCCTCGTCGCCCGAGGGCGCGCGCGACTTCCTGGTGCCGTCGCGGCTGCATCCGGGCAAGTTCTATGCGCTGCCGCAGGCGCCCCAGCAGTTCAAGCAGCTGATCATGGTCAGCGGTTTCGACAAGTATTTCCAGGTCGCGCCCTGTTTCCGCGACGAGGACCCGCGCGCCGACCGCTCGCCCACCGATTTCTACCAGCTCGACCTCGAGATGAGCTTTGTCACCCAGCAGGATGTGTTCGACACCATCCAGCCGGTGCTGGAGGGCGTGTTCGAGGAGTTCGGCGGCGGCAAGACGGTCGACAAGCACTGGCCGCAGATTTCGTACAAAGAGGCCGCGCTCTGGTACGGAACCGACAAGCCCGACCTGCGCAACCCGATCAAGATGCAGGACGTCTCCGAACATTTCCGCGGCTCGGGCTTTGCCATCTTTGCCAAGCTGCTGGAGCAGGACGGCACCGAAATCCGCGCGATCCCGGCCAAGGGCGGCGGCAGCCGCAAGTTCTGCGACCGGATGAATTCCTATGCCCAGAAAGAGGGTCTGCCGGGGATGGGGTACATCTTCTGGCGCGACGGCGAGAACGGCATGGAGGCGGCCGGTCCGCTGGCCAAGAACATCGGGCCGGAGCGGACCGAGGCGATCCGTGCCCAGCTGGGCCTGGGCAAGGGCGACGCCGCCTTTTTCCTCGGCGGCAAGCCGGCAAGCTTCGAGGCTGTCGCAGGCCGCGCCCGCAACGTCATCGGCGAGGAGCTGAACCTGACCGACAAGGAGCGGTTCGCCTTTTGCTGGGTGGTCGATTTCCCGATGTACGAAAAGGACGAGGAAACCGGCAAGATCGATTTCAGCCACAACCCCTTCTCGATGCCGCAGGGCGGGATGGAGGCGCTGCAGGGCGATCCGCTGGAGGTGCTGGGGTATCAATACGACCTGGCCTGCAACGGTTATGAGCTGGTCTCGGGCGCGATCCGGAACCACCAGCCCGAGATCATGTTCAAGGCCTTCGAACTGGCTGGTTACGGCGAGGACGAGGTGCGCAAGCGGTTCGGCGGCATGGTCAACGCGTTCCAGTACGGCGCACCGCCGCACGGGGGCTGCGCCGCAGGCATCGACCGCATCGTGATGTTGCTGGCCGAAGAGGCCAACATCCGCGAGGTCATCATGTTCCCGATGAACCAGCGCGCCGAAGACCTTATGATGAACGCCCCCAGTGAGCCGACCAGCGACCAGTTGATGGACCTGGGCCTGCGTGTGATCCCGCGCGAGGACTGAGGCTTCGGGCGGACCTCCGCCGAGCGATGAAAAAACCGACCTGACGCGGCCCCTTCGACTAGGAACCGGGCCGCGTTGCGGTTTAAGCTGCCCGCGTGAGGCAAACTGATCCGCGTGGGTTCCAGCCGTGAGCTTTTCTTCCGACCATGCCGAAATCCGATTTGGCTGCGGGCTGTCGCCGCAGGTCGCGCCCGCCCCCTCGCTCGAGGCAATGCTGGCCGGTCTGGACGGACCCGACCGGATGGCCGCCCGTTTTCCGATGGTCTCTCATCGGGATTATTGGCAGCGGCGCGCGCAATGGCTGGAGCTGAGGAAACAGCGGCGCAAGGCCAGCGGCGCCCGGGCCGATGAACTGGCCGATCAGGCAATGAACATGAGCCGGGGCTTTCGCGCCGACCTGCTGCGCGGTCTGGGCCAGACCGTGCTGCGCTGGAGCGAAACCCAAAGCGGTTTCCGCGAGCGTCTGGCGCTGTTCTGGGCCGATCACTTTACCACCGTCGGAAAGAGCGGCCCGCAGCGCAGCGCGGTGTCGATCTATGTCGACGCGGCGATCCGGCCCAACCTGTCGGGACGGTTCGGGGATCTGCTGGTCGCGGCGGTGACTCACCCGATGATGCTGACCTATCTCGATCAGCGGGTCTCGGTCGGGCCGCAAAGCGCCTTTGCCCGCCGCAAGGGCAAGTCCCGCGGGCTGAACGAGAACCTCGCGCGCGAGGTGCTGGAGCTGCACACGCTGGGAGTCGACGGCCCCTATGGCCAAGCGGACGTGCGCCAACTGGCCGAGCTGTTCACTGGCCTCACCATCGGTCGGACCGGAACAAGGGAATTTCGCCCTGGCTGGGCCGAGCCGGGCGAAGAGGTGGTCCTCGGGCGACGCTATGGCGGCAACCCGGCGCGGCTGGAGGCGGTGCAGCAGGCGCTGCACGACCTGGCGGTCCATCCGGCGACGGCCGATCACATCGCGCGCAAGCTGGCGGTGCATTTTGTCTCGGACGCGCCTGATCCGGGGCTGGTGGCGCATATGGCGGCGCGGTTCCTGGCCACCGGGGGCGATCTGCGGGCGGTCTATGCCGCGATGCTGGAACATCCGGCGGCCTGGGATGACGGACCTGGCAACGTCAAGCCGCCGTTCGATTTCATTGCCTCGGCCTGTCGGGCGCTGGCGGTGGCACCTGAGCGGATCGAGACCGCGAAGGAAAGTCAGGTGAACCGGCTGATCCTGCAACCGATCCGGGCGATGGGGCAGTTCTGGCAGCGTCCGACCGGCCCGGATGGCTGGCCCGAGGCGGATGCCGCCTGGATCACGCCGCAGGGGCTCTCGGCGCGGCTGCGCTGGGCGATGGCGGTGCCGCGCCGGCTGCTGGCCGATCTGCCGGACCCGCGCGCCTTTGTCGATACAGCGCTGGGCGCGGCGGCGCCCGAGCCGGTGCGCTTTGCCGCGCGGGCCGCCGAAACCCGGGCCGAGGCGGTGGGGCTGGTGCTCGCCGCGCCGGCCTTTCAGCGCCGATAGGGGGCCATGATGACCAAGGACCTTTCCCGCCGTGCCTTTCTTGCCCGCAGCGCCGTGCTGGGGTGCTCGGCGGCGGCCAGCCCGCTCTGGACGCCGGTCAGCTTTGCCGCCGCTCCCTGGGATACGCGGCTGGTGGTGATCATCCTGCGCGGCGGCATGGACGGGCTCGACGTGGTGCAGCCCCGTGGCGCGCCGGAATACGCCGCCCTGCGCGGGGCGCTGGCGGGGCAGGGCGGGGTCGACCTTGACGGGTTCTTCGGGCTGCACCCGGCGCTGTCGCCGCTGATGCCGCTCTGGGCGCGGGGCGAGTTGGGGTTCGTGCACGCGGTCTCGACCCCCTATCGTGACAAGCGCAGCCATTTCGACGGGCAGGACCTGCTCGAGGCCGGCACCGGCGATCTTGCCGGGGCGCGCGACGGCTGGCTCAACCGGATGCTGCAACTGGTCCCGGGCGTCGAGGCGCAGACCGCCTTTGCGCTGGGTCATGGCGAGATGAAGGTGCTGGCCGGCGCCGCCCCGGTGGCCGACTGGTCGCCCGAGGCCGAACTCACGATGAGCCCGCAGGCGGTCCGGCTGGCGGAACTGGTGATGCAGGACGACCCGCTGTTCCACCCGGCGCTGGCCGAGGCGCTGATGCTGTCGGGCGGGGCGGCGATGGAGGGCGGCAACGGGGCGATGGCGCCGCCGCGCGCCGGCGGCGGTGGCATGGTGCCGGTGGCCGAGTTCGCCGCCGAGCAGTTGCGCGGCGATGCGCGGCTGGTCTCCTTCTCGGTCAACGGCTGGGACACCCATCGCAACCAATCGCGCACACTGCGCCCGGCGCTGGGCCAGCTGGCCGAGACCGTGACCACCCTGCACGACGGGCTGGGCCCCGAGGTCTGGGGCAAGACCGCGATCCTTGCGATGACCGAGTTCGGCCGCACCGTGCGCGTCAACGGCACCGGCGGCACCGACCACGGCACCGGCGGGGTGATGATGCTGGCCGGCGGCGCCCTGCGCGGCGGCCAGGTGCACGGGCGCTGGCCGGGTCTGGACGAGGCCGCGCTCTATGACCGGCGCGACCTGATGCCGACCGGCGATGTGCGCGCCGCCGCCGCTTGGGTGCTGCGCGGGGTGGCCGGGCTGGATCGCGCCGGGCTCGAGGGCCGGGTGTTCCCGGGCCTCGACATGGGCGACGACCCGCGCCTGTTGCGATGACCCGGCCGGTGACATCATGACCGATCCGAACCCCACCCGCCCGCTCGGTCCGCCTGTCGCGGGCTGGACCCCGCCGCCGATGCCCTCGGGCGTGGTCCTGGAGGGGCGCTACGCCCGGCTTGAACCGCTCTCGGCCGAGGCGCATGCAGCTCTGTTGTTCCGGGCCTATGCCGGGCATGAGGCCCTGTGGGATTACATGGCCTTTGGTCCGTTCCGCGCGGCGGCGCAGTATCACCGCTGGGTGCGCGACACGGTGGAGGACCCGGACACCCTGTTCTATGCGATCCGCGACCTGGCCAGCGACACCTGTGGCGGGGTGGCCAGCTTTCTGCGGATCAAGCCGCAGATGGGGGTGATCGAGGTGGGCAACATCGCCCTCGCACCGGCGTTGCAGCGTACCCGTGCGGCGACCGAGGCGATGGTGCTGATGATGGGCTGGGCCTTTGATGCGGGTTATCGCCGCTACGAATGGAAATGCGATGCGCTCAACCGTCCCTCGCGCGCGGCGGCACAGCGGCTCGGGTTCAGCTACGAGGGGGTGTTCCGGCAGCACATGGTGATCAAGGGGCGCAACCGCGACACCGCCTGGTTTGCCGTGACCGACCGGGACTGGCCGGCCCTGCGCGAGGCGTTCTCCGCCTGGCTGGACCCGGCGAATTTCGATGCCGACGGGCGCCAGCGGGAGCGTCTGGGCGATCTCACCCGGCTGGTGCGGGTCAGCTCCGATCCGACGCTCTGAGCCGTGGGCTCAGATCGGCGGCGCCTCGCACAGCCGCTGTTGGACCAGCCCGGCGAGCCGCGCCGTGGGCGAGGTCAGCGGCGCCCCTTGCGCCCGTGCCTGCGCCAGTCCGGCAGCGGCCTCGGCCAGGGCGGTGTCCTGGGCGCTGCGGGCCACCCCGCGCAGGAACTGGGCGACATAGTCCAGCACCTTGCCCTCGTGGCCGTCGCTCAGCATGTCGGCGATATGGGCCATGTCGTCGCGATAGGCCAGCGGATCGGGGTGGATGATCTCTTCCTCCGCGCACTCCGTGTTCTCCGGCCGCAGCTCGGCGGGCAGAAGGGCGAGGATCTCCGACTGGAACCGCGCCAGAGAGGCGACCGGCTTGCCCAGGAACCCGTCGGCGCCGGCGGCGATCGCGATATCCTCACCAATGGGGTCGCCAGAGAGGGCCAGGATCGCACCGATCCGAGGGAACCGACCGGCGGCCTCCTCGATCAGGTCGAGGCCGGTGCCGTCGGGCAGGCCCAGGTCGACGATGAGCACCGAGGGGCGATAGGCCTGCAGGTGATGGCGGGCCGATTTCAGGCAATCGGCACGGCGGATCCGCGCGCCGCTGCGCAGGCACATCAGCCGCAGCGCCTCGGCCGCATAGGCGCTGTCCTCGACCATCAGGACGGTCAGCCCCAGAAGCGGTCGGGCCCGGGGGCCGGGCAGATGCTTCAGGGCGAAGGCATCGCGGTCTTCCATTTCCGGCATGGCTGGGGCTCTCCCTTTGCGGTGCAGGCAGGGTAGGCCGGACTTGACTAACGCGCGGTTAACGCGGCCCGGCGCCGCGCCCACTTGCCCTTGCGCGGTCAAACGCCCATAACCCGGGCAACACCATTCCAGCCGCGAGGAGAGCCACCATGATCGGCCGCCTGAACCATGTTGCCATCGCCGTTCCCGATCTCGAGGCGGCGGCGGACCAGTACCGCAACGCGCTGGGCGCCAAGGTCGGCGATCCGCAGGACGAGCCCGACCACGGCGTCACCGTCGTGTTCATCGAACTGCCCAACACCAAGATCGAGCTGCTCTATCCGCTGGGCGAGAACAGCCCGATCCAGGGCTTCCTCGACAAGAACCCCTCGGGCGGCATCCACCATGTCTGCTACGAGGTCGAGGATATCCTCGCCGCGCGCGACCACCTCAAGGCCACCGGCGCCCGCGTGCTGGGCAGTGGAGAACCCAAGATCGGCGCCCATGGCAAGCCGGTGCTGTTCCTGCACCCCAAGGATTTCAACGGCTGCCTGGTAGAGCTGGAACAGGTCTGAGCTAGGTCAACGGGCAGGCCCCCGCGCCGGGGGCGCCCACATCCGGAGGTTTCCCATGTCGATCGTATCCGCAATGGTGCTCTACGCCGTGGTCTGGTTCATGACCTTTTTCATCGCGATCCCGATCCGGCTGAAGACGCAAGGCGACATGGGCGATGTGGTCGAGGGCACCCATGCCGGCGCCCCGGAGCATCATTACCTTAAGAAAAAGGCTTGGATCACCACCGGCGTGGCCACTGTGCTCTGGGCGGTGATCTGCGGTATCATTCTGTCCGGCTGGATCTCGGTCGACTCCTTGGACTGGACCAAGAGCCTGCCGCCGGTGAACTGAGCGGGCGGACCGAGGCGCGCCGGCTCAGCGCCGCGCCTCCAGCCGGTGATAGATATGGGTGAAGGTGGCCGCCCCGAGGATCGGGATCACCAGGTTCAGCAGCGGCACCGACAGCGGGATCGCCATCAGCGTCCCGGCCAGCCAGATCGTCCCCAGATGCTTCGCCCGCAGCTCCTTGGCGCCCTTGCGTCCCAGCCGCCGCATCGCCGCGAGGGTGAAATATTCCCGCCCCAGCAGGAACCCGTTGAGCGCCCAGAAGATGAACACCGAGGCCATCGGCAAAAGCGCGTAGAGGATGAAGGCCAGCAGGTTGGCGGCGACGAGGACACCGAGGAAATTCACGGTGTCGCGCAGCGCGTCCCAGAACGGCACCGAGGGTACCGGCGGAAGCTGCGGGTAATGGCGATCCTCCACTGCCTTGGCGACCTCGTCGAGGAACATCGAGGTGATCGCCGAGGCGACCGGGATCATCAGGAAGAACGACAGCACGATCATGAAGATGAAGGACGACAGGCTGAGCAGATCGTTCAGCCAGCGCACCTCGCCCAGGATCGGCAGGGTGGCCTCGGGTCCGACGAAGACCTCGATCAGCACCAGGAACCCGGCATAGGCCGCGACCAGCAGCGCAAAGGTCAGCCCGATGCCCAGGAACAACACGCGCCGGAACCGCGGGTCGCCGATCTGAGACAGGGCGAGCAGAAAGGATTTCAGGATCACCGGCTCACCCATTCGGTGATGGCGTCCAGGTCCGGGCGGGGTCGTTCCGGCGGGGCGGTGGTTTCGGTGCCGATATGGATCAGCCCTGCCACCCGCTCATGCGGGGCCAGCCCCAGCCCGGTCTCGCAGAACGTCCGGTCGTGCGAGACGCGGCCACTCAGCCAATTGGCGCCCCAGCCCGAGGCCAGCGCGGCATTGAGCAGCGCCAGGCAGACCGCGCCGGCGGAATAGCTTTGCTCGATGGCGGGGATCTTGTCCGAGGGCTTCTGCACCTCGATGACCGCCACCGCCAGCACCCCCTGGTCGAACTGGGCGCGGGCCTTGGCGATGTCGCTCTCGTCCAGCTCCAGCGCGCGGGCCCGGGCCTCGGCCAGATCGGCCAGGCGCGGCATCGCGCCGGCCTCGATCACGACAAAGCGCCAGGGCTCCAGCTTGCCATGATCGGGGCTGCGCGCGGCGGCCTGCAACAGCGGTTGCAGCGCCTCGCGGGTGGGGGCCGGGGCGCGCAGGGTCTTGGCTGGGCGTGACCGGCGGCTCAGCAGGAAGTCCAGCGCGGCGGGATTGGGATCGGGCATATGTGAAACCTGTTTACATTCGTCCCTCCCAATCTCAGGGCGGGGGAGGCGAGTTTCAAGGGGAAAACCGCGCAAAGGGGGCGGCGGGCCAGACCGCGCGGCCATGAGTTCTGGCCGCGGCATGCCGCCTCTGGCCTTCGCCCCGGTGGCGGCGCTATAGAAAGTCATGGCAAAACCAAAGATCCGCGACCTGCCCGACCTATCGGACCTGGCCCGGCCAGGCACCGAGATATCCCTGCGTGTCACCCCCAAGGCGGCGCGCAACAGCCTGACGCGCGATGGCGACACCCTGCGCGCCACCGTCACCGTGGTACCCGAGAACGGCAAGGCCAACGGCGCGGTGCAGGCGCTGCTGGCTGCGGCAATGAAGGTCGCGCCCTCGCGCCTCGAACTGCGCCGGGGCCAGACCGCGCGCGACAAGGTGTTCGTTTTCCTCGGATGAGTCTGTCGGGCTAGGCGTCGCCGTCCGGGCCGTCTGCCGAGTCCGGGTCATCCGCGTTTACCATCCGCAACTGGTACACCCCTTCGGGCAGGTCCAGCGCGGCGGCAAGATCGCGCAATTGCTCCGGCGACAGGGTGATCTTTTGCAGCCGGTCGGTGCGCGGATCGAGTTGCTCGACCGTCACGCATTCGGCGAAGGCGTTGATCGTCACGTCCTCCTGCAACGGGACCTCGCCCTCGTCCACGAGGGTGATCACGGTGGCGTCGAATTCGTGCTCGATGGTAAACATGGGGGAACTGTGCCGCCGCGCGGCGATCTTTGCAAGCCGGTTCGCACGGATCTTGGGCGGGGCTGGCGGGCGGGCGCCGCTGTGGTAATGTCTGCGCCGAACGATCCGGAAAAAGGCCCGCGCGATGCGCCGCTTCTCCCTGTTGATGATCCTGCTTGTCGCGGCCGGCTGCGATGTGGCCCCGCCGCCCTCCGACGCGGTGCTGGAGGCCCGGCGTACCTTTGGCGCCGTGGTGGCGGCGGTCGAGCCCGTGGCCGAGGAGGTCTGCCAGAGCCAGACCAGCGGGGTGAACTGCGATTTCCTGATCCAGGTCGACCCCAATCCACGCGACGAGCCCAACGCCTTTCAGTCGGTCGACCGGAACGGCCGGCCGGTGATCCTGTTTACCGTGGCACTGATCGACAGCACCCGGAGCGCCGATGAGCTTGCCTTCGTGCTCAGCCACGAGACCGCGCATCACATCCTGGGCCACCTCGACCGGCAGGCGCGCAATGCCGCCGTCGGCGCCGAGATCTTCGGCGAACTCGCCACGAAGGACGGCGCCAGCCCCGCCGCAGTGGTACGTGCGCGCAGGATCGGCGCGGCGGTGGGCGCGCGCAGCTATTCCAAGAATTTCGAGCTCGAGGCCGACCAGATGGGCACCGTGATCGCCTATGGCGCCGGCTTCGATCCGTCGCGCGGGGCGGAATACTTCATCCGTCTTCCCGATCCGGGCGACCGGTTCCTCGGCACCCATCCGCCCAACGCCGAGCGGATCCGTGTGGTGCGCGAGACGGTGCGGATGTTGCAGGCGTCGGGGGCCCAGCCGTCGGGGGGGCAGGGATGAGAGAGGCGGACCTGACCCGCCTAGGTGTGATACTCAGCGACCGCGGATCGCGCTATGCGGTCAGCGGCGCGCCGGTGCGCAGCCGGGCCGAGATCGACGCACAACTCGCGGCGCTGAAGTCCGATCGCAGCTATGCCAAGGCAACCCACAACACTTGGGCGGCGCGGCTGTCGGCCACCGGCGCGCTCAAGGCCGATGATGGCGAATCCGGCGCCGGCATGGTGATCCTGCGGATGCTCGAGCGGGCCGGGTTGGAGGATCACCTTGTGATCGTCACCCGCTGGTACGGTGGCAAGAAACTGGGCGGCGACCGGTTTCGCCGGGTGCAGGATGCGGTCCGGGCCTATCTCGATCAAACCGGCCTTTCGGACGGTTGACCTGCATCAAGGGGGCAAGCGGCCCGTTTTGCTAAGCTTCGGGGACAGGTCACTGCCCCGAGGGTTTGAAAGATGCAAAACCGCGACACGCTTAAACGTCACGCCGCCTTGGTGGACCGGATGGCCACGGTTCTGGGCATCGACCTGGAGGAGGCGGCGCTCGCCGGGCGGCTGAGGATCGACGAGATCGCCGATGCCGTCCTGCGCTGCACCGGCTGTTCCGGTGACGGGCGCTGTGCCGAGGGTCCGGGCGCGTCGGTCGGGGCCGTGGTGGCCCCGGCGTATTGCGAGAACCGCGAGATGTTCGCGCGGCTGGTGGTGACGCAGACCCCGAGAAAAGAAGGGAGATCGGCATGAGCGTAGTTCTGGGACAGGTCATGAAACACGTGCGGCTGATCTCCCGGATGGCCAAGGCCACGGAGACCGATCTGGTCGCCGCCCACGAGGCCGGAGTGTTGAGCCAGGATGAATGGGCCGAGATGGTCCAGACCTGCCGCAGATGCGAATGGGCAGGGGCGTGCGAGGGCTGGCTGGACGCGCATGACACCGCGCCCTGCGCCCCGGAGACCTGCCTGAACCGAGCACGGTTCGCCGCCCTGCGGCAGCGTTGTGCCCCGGACGAAAAAAAATTCGGAGGGAGGGATATCAGATGCGCGACGGACTGAGAACCAGTGGGACCGACACGCTGGACCGCCATTTCTGGCTGACCCGGTCGGTGGCGCGGGTTACCGGTGTCAACCTGTCCAATGCAATGAGCGCGGGTGTGCTTCACCTGGACGATTACGTCGACATGGTCGAGCGTTGCCAGGGCTGCGCCTTTCGCAGCCTGTGCGAGTCCTGGTTGGCGCAACAGGCCGACTGGCCCGCCGCGCCGCCAAGCTTTTGCGCCCATGGAGAAATCCTGAAGACGTTGCGGCGCGATCAGACGCCGCATTGAGCCGAAAGGCGCAAGGGAATTTCCGGATGTCCCGGGTTACAGCTTGGAGTGCGTCCCGTCGCAAAGCGGCGGATTTGATGTCGCCTTGCAGCCGCAAAAGAACACCTTACCATCGGTCTCTGCGGTGTATTTCACCGGCGTGAACGAAGTGCCCTTGTGGCTGCCATCGCAGAACGGCTGCGTCGCGCTGCGCCCGCAGGCGCACCAGAAGTAATTCTTTCCGGCCTCGACCTCGACCGGGTAGGGGGCTTTCTGGGCGATCTTCGGCGTTTCGGTCATCACGGACTCCTGCTTTCGGTGGTTGCGACAACGCTGCCCGCTTCGCCCTCCGGGGTCAATGCGCGTCCGCCCCTCCGCCCGATGGCGGCGCGGAGCGCAGACCGGAGAGGTGGCAAGGGTGGAGCAGCGAAAAAACCCGGATTGTTCGGAAATGTAAATTACTGGCGTGTTGATGTGGGTAAATGGCCGGATTACTTTCGCAAAATCCTGCCCCATAGGTCATAGTCGCTGGCCTCTTCGACTTCGACAGTGACCAGGTCGCCCGGGGTCAGCCCGGCGAAATCCTCGTCGATGAACAGGTTTCCGTCGATCTCGGGCGCGTCGGATTTGGTCCGGCAGGTGGCCGCCTCATCGTCGACCTCGTCGACGATCACCTCGCAGGTGGTGCCGACCCGCGCCGCGAGCTTTGCTGCCGAGATCTGTTGCGCCTTTTGCATGAAGCGCTCCCAGCGCTCCTGCTTGACCTCCTCCGGAACATGGTCGGGCAGGTCGTTCGACCGCGCGCCGGCGACGTTTTCGTATTGAAAACAACCCACTCGGTCGAGTTTCGCCTCGTCCATCCAGTCCAGAAGGGTCTGGAACTCGGCTTCGGTCTCGCCGGGATAGCCGACGATGAAGGTCGAGCGCAGGGTGATATCGGGGCAGATCGCACGCCAGGCGGCGATCTCGTCCAGCGTTCTTGCCGCCGCCGCCGGGCGGGCCATGCGCTTCAGCGTGTCCGGGTGGGCGTGCTGGAACGGGATGTCGAGATAGGGCAGCACGCCGTTGTCCGGATCGGCCATCAGCGGGATCAACTCGCGCACATGGGGATAGGGATAGACGTAATGCAGCCGCACCCAGGCGCCCAGCTGGCCCAGTTCGCGGCTGAGATCGGTGATATGGCTGCGCACCTCATGATTTTTCCACAGGTGAGAGTCATACTTTCGGTCCAGCCCGTAAGCACTTGTATCTTGTGAAATAACCAGCAGTTCCTTCACCCCGGCCTCGACCAGTTTCTCGGCCTCGCGCAGCACCGCGTGCACCGGGCGCGAGGCCAGCCGCCCGCGCATGTCGGGAATGATGCAGAACTTGCACCTGTGGTTGCAGCCCTCCGAGATCTTCAGATAGCTGAAATGGCGCGGCGTCAGGCTCACCCCAGCCGCTGGCAACAGGTCGACAAAGGGGTCGGGATCGGGCGGCACCGCGCCATGCACCGCGTCCAGCACCTGTTCGTATTGATGCGGCCCGGTCACCGCCAGGATGCGCGGGTGATGTTCGCGGATATACTCCGGCTCGGCCCCGAGGCAGCCGGTCACTATCACCTTGCCGTTCTCGCGCAGCGCCTCGCCGATCGCCTCGAGCGATTCCGCCTTGGCACTGTCGAGAAAGCCGCAGGTGTTCACGATCACCGCGTCGGCCCCGGCATAGTCCGGCGACACGCCATAGCCCTCGGCGCGCAGCCGGGTCAGGATGCGTTCGCTGTCCACCAGCGCCTTGGGACAGCCCAGCGATACCATGCCGATGGTGGGCTGGCCGGCACGGGGGCGGTCGGCCATGCGGGGCCTGGGGGCGAGGTCGGGGCGCAGATCGGGCGGGTTTGAGGTCATTGCGCGCATATAAAGGCCTCTGCGCCCGCTGCAAAGGGGCAAAGCCGCCCCAGACCCGATTGCACCCGGCGGCGCAGGGGCTAAGCTGGGGCAAAACCGATCGAGTAAATGGGTAAAGGGGTAGGGCGATGAGATGGGTCTTTCGCATCATCGGGGTAATTTTCGTGGCAGCGGCGGTGGCGGTGGCGGGGATCCTGTTCCTGCCGTCACAGCGCATCGCCAGCATTGCCGCTGACCAGATCGAGGCACGCACCGGTCGCGCGGTCACCTTCGAGGGCGGCGTCAGCGTTTCGGTCTGGCCGGTGCTGGGGGCCGAGACCGGCCCGGTCACCCTTGCCAATGCCGATTGGGCCGGCAAGGACCCGATGCTGCGCGCCGAAAGCCTGTCGATCGGGGTCGATACCCGCGCGCTCCTGACCGGCACCGTCCGGGTCACCCGCATCGTCGCGCAATCGCCGGAGCTGATGCTGGAGACCCGCGCCGACGGGCTGGGCAACTGGGTCTTTGGCGAGGCCACGCCTGATGCGGCTGCCGATACCGCCGGGGAAGGCACCGCGCCCCCGGCCACGCTGGAGCGGCTGGAACTCTCCGGCGCGCGCCTGCGCTATTCCGACGCCGGCGCGGCGCCGGTGGCGCTGGGCCCGCTCGACCTGGTGCTGGACTGGCCGCAGGGGCAGGCCGCCGCCGATATCCAGGCGCGGCTGGCCCATGGCGGCATGGCCATCGACCTGACCGCGCGGATCGCCGCGATGGAGGAGATGCTGGCCGGCAAGGTGGTGCCGCTGACCGCCTCGGCCCGGCTGGGCGCGGCGGCGCTGACCTTTGAAGGGCGGGCCAGCATCGCCGGCGCGGCCGCCGGGCAGATCGAGGCCGACAGCCCCGACACCGGCGCGCTGATGACGGCGCTGGGCCTTGGCAAGGTGGACCTGCCGCAAGGGCTGGGCCGCGCGGCCCAGCTGTCGGCCCAGGCCACCTATACCGCCGACGGGCGGCTGGCGCTGCGCGACCTCGTGGCGGTGCTGGACCAGAACCGCATCACCGGGGCGGCGGACATTGATCTTGCGGGCAAACCAAAGGTGGTGGCCGAACTCGCGGCCGGGGCGCTCGACCTCTCGGCGCTGGGCGGGGCAGGGGGCGATAGCGCCGACTCCGGAGCCGCTGACGGTGGTGAGGGCTGGTCGACCAGCCCGATCGATGCCAGCGCGCTGGGCCTTGCCGATGCCTCGGTCACGCTGCAGGCCGACAGCATTGACACTGGCGTCACGCAACTGGGCGCGACCCGGATCAAGCTGGCGCTGGAGCAGGCGCGCGCCGTGCTCACCCTGTCCCCGGCCACCGCCTTTGGCGGCAGCCTCAGCGGCCAGCTTGTCGCCAATGGGCGCAAGGGATTTTCCGTGCGCGGCGACCTCAAGGCCAAGGGCATCGAGATGAAGACGCTGCTCACCGACCTGGCGGGGATCGACCGGTTCTCCGGCGCCGCCGAGGCCGAGCTTGCGTTTCTCGGCTCTGGCGCCTCGGTGGACGCGATCATGCGCTCGCTGAGCGGAGAGGGCCGGATCGATGTGGGGCGGGGGGTGATCTCGGGGATCGACCTCGACAAGCTGTTCCGCTCCGGCGCCGTCACCGGCGGCACGACCGTGTTCGACAGCCTCACCGGCAGTTACACCATCAGCGGCGGCAACCTGCAGAACGACGATCTGAAATTGCAGCTGTCCAGTTTCCGGGTGGACGGGGCCGGACGCATCGGCCTTGGCGCGCGCGATCTGGACTACCTCGTCACCCCGGTGGCTTTTGAAAGCGACGACAGCACCGGGTTGCAGGTGCCGGTCCGCGTCACCGGGTCCTGGTCCAGCCCGCGCATCCGCCCCGACCTGGACGCCGCCACCAAGGCCCGGCTGGAAGAGGAAAAGGACAAGCTGGAAGAGAAGGCCAAGGAGGCGCTGCAGGACAAGCTGAACCTGACGATCGAGGACGGCCAGAGCACCGAAGAGGCGATCAAGGACCGGATCGAGGACGAGGCCGCCAAGCAGTTGAAAAAGCTCTTCGGCAACAACTGAGAAGGCATCCGGCGTTCGCCTGCGGCGCCGGTGGTCTTTCACGGGGAAAAGCACGGGAAAAAGGCGGCGGACCCGCCCCTTCTTCTCTTTTCAAATACTCAAATTGCCGCGCGGGGGCCGGGCGCGCCGATCAACATTCGGGCGCCCGGCCGGCAGGATCAGATCCGCTGGTCGTAATCGCCGACCGAGGGCTCAGAGCGGATCACCGTGTCGATATCGGTGAAGATGGCGCGCATCTCGTCCTCGCTCTGGGCGCTTTCGCAGACCACGACGAGGTTCGGGGTGTTGGAGCTTGCCCGCACCAGCCCCCAGGAGCCGTTGTCTAGGATCACCCGCGCGCCGTTCACCGTCACCACCTCCTTGATGGCGCGGCCGGCGACGGTCTCGCCCGCCTCGGCCTTGGCGACCAGTTTCTGCACCAGCCGCTCCAGCACCTCGTATTTCTCGGTGTCGGCGCAATAGGGCGACATCGTCGGGGTCGACCAGGTTTTCGGCAGCGCCTTGCGCAGGTCCGACATCGACTTGTCGGGGTTGCGCTCCATCAGCTTGCAGATCTCCACTGCCACCCGCATACCGCAGTCATAACCGCGCCCGATCGGCTCGGCGAGGAAGTAGTGGCCGGATTTCTCGAAGCCCGCCAGTGCGCCGATTTCCTTGACGCGGCGCTTCATGTGGGAATGCCCGGTCTTCCAGTAGTCGGCCTTGACGCCGTGCTTGAGCAACTCGGGGTCCGAGGCATAAAGGCCGGTGGATTTCACATCCGCGACAAAGGTGGAATTGGGGTAAATCTTGGCCAGGTCGCGCGCCATGATCACGCCCACCTTGTCGGCAAAGATCTCCTCGCCCTCGTCATCGACCACGCCGCAGCGGTCGCCATCGCCGTCGAACCCCAGCGCGAGGTCGGCGCCCGACGCCAGCAGGGTCTCGGCCATGTCATGCAGCATGTGCATGTCTTCGGGGTTCGGGTTGTAGTTCGGAAAGGTATAGTCGAGGTCATTGTGGCTGGGCACCACCTCGACGCCGATCCGCTCGAACAGGGCGGGGGCGATCTCGCTCGCGGTGCCGTTGCCGGTGGCGCAGACGACCTTGAGCTTGCGGGTCATCTTGAAATCGCCGACGAGGTCGTCGAGGTAGGCCTCTTTCACCCCTTCGACGAACTCGTAGCCGCCGCCGGGCGCCTGCGCGCCATGGCCCGACAGCACGATCTCTTTCAACTCGCCCATCTCGTCCGGGCCATGGGTCAGGGGCCGGTCGAACCCCATCTTGACCCCGGTCCAGCCATTCGGGTTGTGGCTGGCGGTGACCATGGCCACGGCGGGCACGTCGAGGTGGAACTGGGCAAAATAGGCCATCGGCGACAGCGCCGGGCCGATGTCCTTGACATGGATCCCTGCCTGCATCAGCCCCAGCATCAGCGCGTTCTTGATCGCCAGCGAATAGTCGCGGTAGTCGTTGCCGACCGCGATCTCGGGCTTGATGCCGCGTCGGCGCATCTGGGTGCCGAGGCCAAGGCCCAGCGCGGTCACGCCGGGCAGGTTGATTTCATCGGGGTATTTCCACCGCGCGTCGTATTCGCGGAACCCGGTGGGCTTGATCATCGGCAGTTTCAGGAAATCCCAGGTATTGGGCGTCACCTCGTACAGTGGGCGCGTCATGCAAACTTGTCCTCAGTTACAAATGTCAGATTTCAATCGGGTCGGCCTTGGCCAAGGCGTCAAAGCGCATCAGCGTGTCGATCAGCGCGGGCATCTGGTCCAGCGGGATCATGTTCGGCCCGTCCGAGGGGGCGGAATCTGGATCCTCGTGGGTTTCGATGAAGACCGCCGCGACCCCCAGTGCCACCGCCGCACGGGCCATCACCGGGGCAAATTCGCGTTGCCCCCCGGACGAGCCGCCGCGCCCACCCGGTTGCTGCACCGAATGGGTGGCGTCCATCACGACCGGATAGCCGGTCTGCGCCATCTGCGGCAGCGCGCGCATGTCGGCCACCAGCGTGTTGTAGCCGAACGACGTGCCGCGCTCGGTCAAAAGGATGCGGGTGTTGCCGGTGCTCTCGATCTTGGCCACCACGTTGGCCATGTCCCAGGGCGCAAGGAACTGGCCCTTTTTCACGTTCACCACTGCCCCGGTTTCTCCGGCGGCAAGCAAGAGGTCGGTCTGCCGGCAAAGGAAGGCAGGGATCTGCAGGATGTCCACCGCCTGCGCCACGGGCGCGCATTGCGCCTCGCTGTGCACGTCGGTCAGCACCGGAACCCCGATCGCGCGGCGCAGCTCGTCCAGGACCTTCAGCCCGGCGTCGATGCCAAGCCCGCGCTTGCCCGAGAGAGAGGTGCGGTTGGCCTTGTCGTAGGAGGCCTTGAACACGTATTGCGCCCCGGCGGCCGCGCAGGCCTCTTTCATCCGGCCGGCGATCATCTGGGCGTGATCGCCGCTTTCCAGTTGGCAGGGGCCCGCGATCACGGTCAGCGGCCGGTCATTCCCGATCGTCAGACCGGCGACTTCTACATGTTTCATGCGCTCAAGAGGTTACCTGTTCCCGGAGAATCGACGCGGTAAGCGAGATCATCAGGTAGATACCGGAAAAGATCAGGAAAGCCAAAATCGTATTCTCGAACTTGCGCGGATAGCTGGCCTCCTGGCTGGCCACCGGCTGCACCGAGGTGGTCAGGTAGCGCACTTGTCGGTTGGCCTCCATCCGTGTCTGCTCGACCTGTTGCAGCGCCGACTGCAGCATCATGTCGCGGGTGGCCAGGTCGGCCTGGGCCATCTGGATGCGCACCGAGAGTTGCGCCAGCGAGTTTTCGCCCTTGGAGGCATCGACCATCTTCTCGTTCAGCCGCGCCAGAAGCGCCTTGAGCCGGCGCACGTCGCCGCGGGCGCCATCGACCTTGGCCTGGTTGGGGCGCGGGTTGTCCAGCAACGCGGCCAGCGTCAGCTCTTTTTCCTGCAACTGCATCTCGATGTTGTTGATCTGCCCGCGCAGCGCCGCGATCACCCCCTCTGGGTCAAGGATCGCGCCCTTCTGCTGCAGCGACACCAAAGCCTCCTGTGCGTTGCGTCGCTCGACCTGGGCGTTCTCGAACCCGATCAGCGCATCGCGCATCTGGTCGGCGCGCTTCTGTTCGCTCAACCGGTTCACCCGGTCTTCGGCATAGGAAATCAGGCTGCGCGCGAAATCGGCGCTGACCTCGGGGTCGGCGGCCACCACCTCCATCCGGATCACCCCTTCGGTCGGATCGAATCCGATCTGCACGAACTTGGAATACAGCTTGTAGGCCTGTTCGTTGGTGGGGTTCGGGTCCAGTCGCTGGATCGGGTCGATCCAGGACTGCGAGAAATGCGATTTGAACCCTTCGTCCTCGTCCAGCCGCAGCATCGCGTCCTTGGATTGCAGATAGGACTGGACCGCGATCGAATCCTGGCTGGTGGCGAACTGCGTCCCGCTCAGCAGGCTTCCCAGCCCCATGCCACCGCCGGCGTTGTCGGCCTTGAGGATCAGGAACTCGGACTTGGTGGCGTACATCGGGGTCGCCACCACGTAAAAGTAATACCCCACGATCGCGGTCGGCAGCAGCACAAAGAACATCAGCCGCGTCATCAACAGCGCCAGTTTCTTGCGCCGGCGCCGGGCGATGTCGCGCTGGATCGCCATGATCTCGTTCTCGCGCTCTTCCGCCGGGCTCATCCCGGGCGCGGTCTGCGGCGAGGTCTCTGTCGAGGGCAGGGTCCTTTTGCCGCCGGGCACGGTTTGCGGCAGTTGCACCCGGTCCTTGGCGGCGTCGGAGTGGTCCCCTGACTCGGCGTGGGGCACCACCAGTTCCAGCATGTTCGAGCGCTTGAACGGGTCGATTCCGCGCTGCCGCAGCAGTCGCACCGCGTCGAAATCCGAGGTCGCGGCCAGGTTGTGTTTTTGCGCCACGCGGCGCGCCATGCGCAACTGACGCCCGGTCAGCGCCTCACGCCGGATCGCGTCGATCTCGGCCTCGGCGCTGGTTTCGCGGGCCGAGGAGACCTCGCCGCTGATCGGGGTCGACCCCGCAGCGGGCGTGGAATCAGTGGCGGGCGCACCCTGCGGCGGCTCGGCCGAGGCTGTCGCCTCGGCTTTGGTCTCGCCGCCGCTGGCGACGACGCGCGGGCGCAACCGTTCAGTCGCCGGCGTCTCGGCGGCGGCGGTGCCTTCACGCGGCGGTTGCTCGGCGCTGCTCCCCGAGGGGGTGCTGCGACGGATGCGGAATTTTCTAGCCTTGGGTTTCGTAGTCATAGAGTTGTTTTGCCTCTTCCAAGGTGTCGAACATGTGAAGTTTGCCGTTCATCAGTACCGCCGCCGAACGGGCGAATTTTTCCAGCGTGGCGGCCTGGTGCGACACGATCACGATGGTGGTCGTGCGCAGCCGTTCGCGCAGGATGGCGCCTGCCTTGCGGTTGAATTCCACGTCGGTGGTGCTCGGCATGCCTTCGTCAATCAGGTAAATGTCGAAATCCAGCGCCAGCAGTAGCGCAAAGGAAAACCGCGCCCGCATCCCCGAGGAATAGGTGCCGATCGGCTGGTCGAAATATTCCCCCAGCCCGCAGAGCCACCGGCAATAGGCCTCGACGTAATCGGGATCCATGCCATAGAGCTTGGCGATGTAGCGGCAGTTCTCCATCGCCGAGACGCGGCTGACCACCCCGCCCATGAAGCCCAGCGGGAACGAGATCTTGCAGCCGCGCCGGATCTCGCCCTCGTCGGGTTTCTCCAGCCCGGCCATCATGTTGATCAACGTCGTCTTGCCGGTGCCGTTGGGCGCCAGGATGCCCATGCTGCGGCCCAGCTCCACGCGAAAGGAGACCCGGTCGAGGATCACCTTGCGGCGGGTGCCGGTCCAGAAGGATTTGCTGACGTTCTCGAATTCAAGCATGCTGTCGTCCTGTGCCGCCAGTCTCGGCGCGGGACCCCCTGTGTTTTTGTCGGTCTTGTTTTTGCTCGAGCCTACACTCCTTATCAGAGGAGTATGAATGGCTTACATATGGATTTGGGCCACATTATGTCGAAACGTGAAACAAAAAGCCAACAAGATTGAGGCCGGAATGGGGCGGTCTGCGTCGTTCCTGCCGTCTCGGGCGGCTTGGCCGGGCGCGGACCGGGCCGGGCGGCGCGTTTTTGTACTGTTTCCAATTCCGAAACAACCTTCGCGACATCTCCGGTCATCGTTGATGGGGGAGGGACGATGACCGGGGCCGACGCCCTCGGCAGAGAGATCGCGGCCTGCCGGCTCTGCGCCGACCGGTTCGCCGCCACCCATACCGCGCATGACCCGCGTCCGGTGGTCTGGTTCCGCCCCGGCGCGCGCCTGCTGATCGCGGGCCAGGCCCCCGGCGCGCGGGTGCATGCCTCGGGGCGGCCGTTCACCGACCCCTCGGGCGACCGGTTGCGCGACTGGCTCGGCATTGACGAGGCCACGTTTTACGACCTGTCGCGGGTGGCGGTGGTGCCGATGGCCTTCTGTTTTCCCGGCTACGACGCGCGCAAGGCGGATCTGCCACCGCCGCCGCTCTGTGCCCGGACCTGGCACGCGCGGGTGATGGGCGCGCTCGACTCGGTCGAGCTGACCATCCTGGTCGGCGGCCATGCGCAGCGCTGGCATCTTGGCGTAAAGACCCCGGTGACCGAGACGGTGAAGGGCTGGCGCGCCCATGCGCCGCGCGTCTTTCCCTTGCCTCATCCGTCCTGGCGCAATACCGCATGGCTGAAGAAGAACCCCTGGTTCGCGACCGAGCTGTTGCCGGTGCTGCGCGCCCGGGTGCAGGAGGTGCTGAAGGATGACCGCTGAACAAACCCCGATCGACGTCGCCCATGCCGCGATGGAGGCCACCCCGGACGACGGTGCGGCGCGCCTGCGGTTCTATGAACGGGTGGCCGATTGCGAACTCTACCTGCTGCTGACCGAAGAGGCGCAGGGCGACAATATCTCGCCGGAGCTGTTCGAGATCGACGCCGGCCGCTTTGTTCTCGCCTTCGACCGCGAGGATCGTCTGGCGCAATTCGCCGCCCGCCCTGCGCCCTATGTCGCGCTCTCGGGCCGGGTGCTGGCGCAGATGCTCGCCGGGCAGGGCATCGGGCTGGGCCTCAACCTCGAGGTCGCCCCCTCGGCGATCCTGATCCCCTCCGAGGCGGTCGACTGGCTGAACGACACCCTGGGCCACGCGCCCGAGGAGACCGAGGCGCGGCTGTCGGAATTCACCACCCCCAGCGGATTGCCCGAGGAACTGGTGCAGGCGCTGGATGCCAAGCTGGCCAGCGCCGCCGGGCTGGCGCAGGCGGCCTACCTTGTCGGCACCGTCGATGACGCCGGACGGCGCGGTCACCTGCTGGGTTTCGTCGGCGCGCTGGACCAGGCCCAGGGTGCGCTCGCCAAGGCGGCAAGCGAGGCGCTGACCTTTTCCGGCATCGAGGCCGGTGCGATGGATGTTGGGTTTTTCGACGGCGACGCGCCGGTCACCGCCAAGCTTGCCGCGGTGGGGCTGCGATTCGACCTGCCACAGCCGCAGATGCCCGAGCGGCTGGCCCCGGCCGCACCCGGTCGCGACCCCGAAAAGCCGCCGATCCTGCGCTGAGTGGGGCGAGGGGCGCTGCCCCTCTGCGCCTTCGGCGCATTCACCCCGGAGTATTTTACAAGAGAAGAAGCGGTTGGGTGCTCAGGCCCCCTCCGCCTCCAGCTTGTCCTGTGTCCTGGTGTCGAAATCGCCGGCGTCGTGACGCTCGTGCAATTGCGTTTCCGGCGCGCCGAAGGTGCGGTTGACCATGCGGCCGCGCTGCACCGCCGGGCGGGCGTCGATTTCTTTCGCCCAGCGTTGGACGTGTTCATAGGACTCCACGTCCAGGAAGGTGGCCGCGCTGTAGAGCCGCCCCAGCGCCAACTGCCCGTACCAGGCCCAGATCGCCATGTCGGCGATGGTGTAGTCGTCGCCGGTCATGAAACGCCGTTCCGCCAGGTTGCGGTTCAGCACGTCAAGCTGGCGCTTGACCTCCATTGCGAAACGGTCGATCGGGTATTGCCATTTCTCCGGCGCATAGGCGTAGAAATGGCCGAAGCCGCCGCCCAGGTAGGGCGCGCTGCCCATCTGCCAGAACAGCCAGGACAGCATCTCGGGCCGATCCCCGGGCGCGCCGAGGAAGGCCCCGAACTTTTCCGCCAGGTGCAGCAGGATCGCGCCGGATTCGAACACCCGCACCGGGGTCTCGCCGCTGCGGTCCATCAGTGCCGGGATCTTTGAGTTCGGGTTGACCCCGACAAAGCCCGAGCCGAACTGATCGCCGTCGCCGATGTTGACCAGCCAGGCGTCGTATTCGGCATCCGCGTGGCCGGCGGCCAGCAGCTCCTCGAACATCACCGTCACCTTGACCCCGTTCGGCGTCGCCAGCGAATAGAGCTGGAACGGATGCTGACCGACCGGCAGCTCCTTGTCGTGGGTCGGGCCGGCGATGGGGCGGTTGATGCTGGCGAAGCGACCGCCGCTCTCGCTGTCCCAGGTCCAGACTTCGGGCGGGGTATAGGGGGTGGTCATGCGCGCGTTCCTTGCTGTGGTGTGTCGATCCGTCGTCAAACGGGGCCAGCAAGACCTAATCGCGCGGGCGGCAGATGCCAAGCCGCGCCGGTGCAGGCCGGGGTGTGCCCGACCGCACAGGCGCGACAAATGCTCAGCGGCGGCGGTCGCGTCGCGCGCTCATCGGCTGGAACGCCACGCCCACATGCGCCTCGCAATAGGGTTTTCCGGGCTGCACCGGCAATCCGCAGAACCAGAAATCATCGGTTGCCGGATCGCCCACCGGCCATTTGCAGGTGCGTTCGGTCAGTTCCATCAGCGTCAGCTTCTTGGCCTTCTTCTCGACCTCGCTGACCTTGGCCAGCGCCTCGGGGCTGATCTCGTTGGCCGAGGGCTGCGGCGGCAGCGGCTGGCCGGCGGGAATGATCTGCTTGCGTGCGGGCATCGCCGGGCGGGTCTCCGCGGCGGGCTTGGCCGCAGGGGCGGCAGGCTCGGGTTTCGGGTCCGGCTTGGGCTTGGCGGGGGCGGTCGCGGCGGGCTGCGGCTTGGCCGGTTCTGCCGGTTTCGCCTTGGCCTCGGCCTTGGCCGGCGCGGCGCCGGTGCTGCGGTTGGACAGGCCCAGGCGGTGCACCTTGCCGATCACCGCGTTGCGCGTCACCCCACCCAGTTCCTTGGCGATCTGGCTGGCCGACTGGCCCTCGCCCCACATTTTCTTGAGCAGTTCAACGCGCTCGTCTGTCCAGGACATGGTCTGCCTTTCAAAGCTGAAAAGCGGCCCGCGCTGCCGCGGCCGCCTTGGGAGTTCCGTACCTACGGATATACTAGTCACTGACACCCGATATACAAGCCAAAGGCGATTCGCGAATCACTTCCGTCACGGAGGGCTGCCGCGCCCGGTCCGGATCGCCGATGGCCCCGCGCGGATGCGGGTGCCGGGTGCTGCGCGGCGATTTCCGCTTCCCTTTTGTCGCGGGCCGCGCTATGCGCCCTGCATGATCAAACGCCGCCATATCGCCGCCTCGCGACGCCGACGCATCCCCGCGTAACGGCCCCGTTCGATCTTTGCGCCACAACTTCGGCGCCTTTCTCTCTCACATCGTTGACGAAACCGCCCAAGCTGGGGCACTCCCTTGGGCCTGTACTTCCCTTAAAAGGAGGATCCGATGATCCCGTCCGTCCTGCCGACCTACAACCGCGCGCCGCTGAGCTTCGTGAAGGGCGAAGGCTCCTGGCTGATCGAGGCGGATGGCCGACGCTTTCTCGATCTTGGGGCCGGAATCGCGGTCAACGCGCTGGGCCACGCCCATCCGGCACTGGTCAAGGCGCTGACCGATCAGGCGCAAACCCTCTGGCACGTCTCCAACCTCTACCAGATCCCGCAGCAGCAGGCGCTGGCTGACAAGCTGGTCGAGGCCACCTTTGCCGATACCGTCTTCTTCACCAATTCCGGCACCGAAAGCTGCGAACTGGCGGTCAAGATGGCGCGCAAGTACTGGTACGACAAGGGCGCGCCGGACAAGACCGATATCATCACCTTCACCGGGTCCTTCCACGGCCGCTCCTCTGCCGGCATCGCCGCCGCCGGATCGGAGAAGATGACCAAGGGCTTCGGCCCGTTGCTGCCGGGGTTCAGGCATCTCGATTGGCGCGATCTCGACGGGCTGAAAGAGGCCCTCGATGACAGCACCGCCGCCGTGCTGCTGGAGCCGATCCAGGGCGAGGGCGGCATCCGCCCGCTGCCCGACGACGAGCTCAAGGCGATCCGCGCGCTCTGCGACGCGGCCGGCTGCCTGCTGATCCTCGACGAGGTGCAATGCGGCATGGGCCGCACCGGCCGCCTCTTTGCCCATGAATGGGCCGGCATCACCCCCGACATCATGATGGTGGCCAAGGGCATCGGCGGCGGTTTCCCCCTTGGTGCCGTGCTGGCAACGGAAGAGGCCGCCAGCGGCATGACCGCCGGCACCCACGGCTCCACCTATGGCGGCAACCCGCTGGGCTGCGCGGTGGGCTGCGCCGTGATGGATCAGATCGCCGATCCCGACTTTCTCGACGCGGTGAACCGCAAGGCCGGGCTGCTGCGCCAAAAGCTCGAGGGGCTGGTCGCGGCCCATCCCGAGATCTTTGAAGAGGTGCGCGGATCGGGCCTGATGCTCGGCCTGAAATGCAAGGCGCCCAACACCGATGTGGTCGCCGCCGGGTATGACGCCCTCGTCATCACGGTCCCGGCGGCTGACAACGTGATCCGCCTGCTGCCGCCGCTGACCCTGACCGAGGAGGAGATCGACGCGGCGCTGGCCCGCCTAGACAGTGCCGCGCAGCAGCTCGAAACCGCCTGATCTTTTTCTGGCCCCAAGTAGTCCGGGGGGGATGGGGGCTGGCTCCCACCGCTCTCCGCCCAACAAAGAACGAAGCCGATGAATCATTTCCTCGATATCCACAAGACAGACCCCGCCGCGCTGCGCGCCATGATCGACCAGGCCGGCGCGATGAAACAGGCCCGCGCCGGCCGCCCCAAGGCGGTGCCCGACGACGACGCGCCGCTGGCCGGCCGCATGGTCGCGCTGATCTTCGAGAAGCCCTCGACCAGGACCCGCGTCTCCTTTGACGTCGGCGTGCGCCAGATGGGCGGGCAGAGCATGGTGCTCTCGGGCAGTGACATGCAGCTGGGCCACGGCGAGACCATCGCCGACACCGCCCGCGTGCTGTCGCGTTACGTCGACATGATCATGATCCGTACCTTTGACGAAAGCGTGCTGACCGAGATGGCCGAATACGCCGACGTGCCGGTGATCAACGGGCTGACCGACCGCACCCACCCCTGCCAGATCATGGCCGACATCCTCACTTACGAGGAGCATCGCGGCCCGATCGCGGGAAAAAAGGTGGTCTGGGCCGGCGACGGCAACAATGTCTGTGCCTCGTTCCTGCACGCGGCGGCGCAGTTCGGCTTCGACCTGACGTTCACCGGCCCGGCCCAGCTCGACCCGGAGGAGGAGTTCGTCGGGTTGGCGCGCAAGGCCGGCAGCACCGTGGTGATCGAACGCGACGCGGCCAAGGCGGTCGAGGGCGCCGACTTGGTGGTTGCCGATACCTGGGTCTCGATGCACGACAGCCAAAGCTCCAAGGAACGCCGCCACAACATGCTGCGCCCCTACCAGGTCAACGCCGAGCTGATGGCCAAGGCCAAGCCCGACGCGCTGTTCATGCACTGCCTGCCCGCCCACCGCGAGGAGGAGGTCACCTCCGACGTGATGGATGGCCCGCAATCGGTGATCTTCGACGAGGCCGAGAACCGGCTGCACGCGCAAAAGGCGGTCATGCGCTACTGCCTCGGCGTCTGACGCCCGAGCCGTTCCCGACCCGGGGCAGGGCGCCTGCGCGCCCTGCCTGCGGATCGTACAAAACGGCGCCGGAATTCCCCGTTTCCGGCCTCGGCATCCGCGATCCATCTGGACAAACCCGCCGGCGACCGGGCAAATGCCGGCATGGATCTGCACAGCACCTATCCCGGGGTCATGGACCTCAAGTGGCGCGCCCGGCGGCGTTTGCCGAAATTCGTCTGGGAATACCTCGACAGCGGCACCGGCACCGAGGCGACCAAGGCCCGCAACCGCAGAGCGCTGGATTCGCTGGGGTTCATGCCGGCCATCCTGCAGGGGCCGCAGGATCCTGACCTCACCACCACGCTGCTGGGCCAGCGCTTTCCACTGCCGTTCGGCGTCGCCCCCATCGGCATGTCCGGGCTGGTCTGGCCCGATGCCGAAGGGCACCTCGCACGCAGCGCGGCGCAGGCCGGTCTGCCCTATTCCCTCTCCACCGTCGCCAGCCAGAGCCCCGAGGACGTCGCGCCGCACCTGGGTGAACACGCCTGGTTCCAGCTTTATCCGCCCAAGGCGCCCGAGATCCGCACCGATATGCTCGAACGCGCCCGCGCCGCCGGTTTCACCACGCTGGTGCTCACCGCCGACGTGCCGGTCGCCTCGCGCCGCGAACGCCAGACCCGCTCGGGCCTGGTTCAGCCGCCCCGGCTCACGCCGCGGATCCTGGCCCAGGTCGCCATGCGCCCAGCCTGGGCGCTGGGCATGGCCGCGCGGCGCGGCCTGCCGCATATGCGCACGCTGGACAAGTACAGCCAAAGCGACCTCAACCTGCCGCCCACCGCCCATATCGGCTACCTGCTGCGCACCTCCCCCGACATGGAGTATGTCAAATGGCTGCGCGACAACTGGGACGGCCCGTTCCTGGTCAAGGGCGTGCTGCGCGCCGAGGATGCCGAGCCGCTGGAACGGGCGGGCGTCGACGGTATCTGGATCTCGAACCATGCCGGCCGCCAGTTCGACGGCGCCCCCGCCGCGATCGAGGTGCTGCCCGCCCTGCGCGCGGCCTCCCGCCTGCCGCTGATCTTCGACAGTGGCATCGAGGGCGGGCTCGATATCCTGCGCGCCCTCGCGCTTGGCGCCGATTTCGTCATGCTCGGGCGTGCCTTTCACTTCGCGCTCGCCGCGCTGGGGCCAAAGGGACCGGCCCATCTGATCGACCTTCTCGCCCGCGACATGGCTGCCAACATGGGCCAGATCGGCGTGCAGCGTCTTGCCGACCTGCCGCAACCGATGCCGGTCGAACCGGCGCAGCCGGATTGATCTTGCCCGATAGCGCAATCATTCTGGCAAGGTCCGCCGATCCCGTATAGCCATGCCGAAACCGCCGCGACCCGCGGTGCAATGCAAAGCCGAACCTGAGGTGCCCATGTCCGACTTCCGCAAGATCCTGATAGCGAACCGAGGCGAGATAGCGATCCGCGTGCTGCGTGCGGCCAACGAGATGGGCAAGCGGACGGTCGCGGTCTATGCCGAGGAAGACAAACTCTGCCTGCACCGGTTCAAGGCCGACGAAGCCTACAAGATCGGCGAAGGGGTGGGGCCGGTGGCGGCCTATCTCAGCATCGAGGAGATCATCCGGGTGGCCCGTGAAAGCGGGGCGGATGCGATCCATCCGGGCTACGGGCTGCTGTCGGAGAACCCCGATTTCGTCGATGCCTGCACCGCCGCCGGCATCGCCTTTATCGGGCCACGGGCCGAGACCATGCGGGCGCTGGGCGACAAGGCCAGCGCGCGGCAGGTGGCGATCGCCGCCGGGGTGCCGGTGATCCCGGCCACCGGGGTGCTGGGCGAGGATTTCGAAGCCATCGCGCGCGAGGCCGAAGAGATCGGTTATCCCTTGATGCTCAAGGCCTCGTGGGGCGGCGGCGGGCGCGGCATGCGTCCGATCACCGGGCCGGAGGAGTTGCAGGAAAAGGTGCTCGAGGGCCGGCGCGAGGCCGAGGCCGCCTTTGGCAACGGCGAGGGTTATCTCGAAAAGATGATCACCCGCGCCCGTCACGTCGAGGTGCAGATCCTCGGTGACAAGCAGGGGCAGATCTATCACCTGTACGAGCGCGACTGCTCGGTGCAGCGCCGCAACCAAAAGGTGGTCGAACGGGCACCCGCCCCCTATCTCACCGACGCGCAGCGGCAAGAGATCTGCGAGCTGGGCTACAAGATCTGCAAGCACGTCGATTACGAAGCGGCCGGCACCGTCGAGTTCCTGATGGACATGGAGACGGAGCAGTTCTACTTCATCGAGGTCAATCCGCGGGTGCAGGTGGAACACACCGTCACCGAGGAGGTGACCGGCATCGACATCGTGCGCGCCCAGATCCTGATCGCCGAGGGCAAGACGATCGCCGAGGCCACCGGCAAGGCCAGCCAGGAAGAGATCCGGCTGAACGGCCACGCGCTGCAGACGCGGATCACCACCGAGGACCCGCAGAACAACTTCATCCCCGATTACGGCCGCATCACCGCCTATCGCTCGGCCACCGGCATGGGCATCCGGCTTGACGGCGGCACCGCCTACGCCGGCGGCGTGATCACCCGGTATTACGACAGCCTGCTGACCAAGGTCACCGCCTGGGCGCCGACGCCCAAGATGGCGATCGCCCGGATGGACCGGGCCCTGCGCGAATTCCGCATCCGGGGGGTGTCCACCAACATCGCCTTCGTCGAGAACCTGCTCAAGCATCCCACCTTCCTCGACAACACCTATACCACCCGGTTCATCGACGAGACGCCCGAGCTGTTCCGGTTCCCCCGGCGGCAGGACCGTGGCACCAAGGTGCTGACCTATATCGCCGACATCACCGTGAACGGTCACCCCGAGACCAAGGACCGCCCCGAGCCGCGCGCCGACATCCGGCTGCCGAAGCCGCCCGCGAAACAGGGCGAGCCGCGGATGGGCACCCGCAACCTGCTGGAACAGCAGGGGCCCAAGGCGGTGGCCGACTGGATGAAGGCGCAGAAACAGCTGCTGATCACCGACACCACCATGCGCGACGGGCATCAAAGCCTGCTGGCGACGCGGATGCGCTCGATCGACATGATCCGGGTGGCGCCGGCCTATGCCGCCAACCTGCCGCAGCTTTTCTCGGTCGAATGCTGGGGCGGGGCCACCTTCGACGTGGCCTATCGCTTCTTGCAGGAATGCCCCTGGCAGCGGCTGCGCGACCTGCGCGCGGCGATGCCGAACCTGATGACCCAGATGTTGCTGCGCGGCTCGAACGGGGTCGGCTATACCAACTATCCCGACAACGTGGTGCAGGCCTTCGTCAAGGAGGCCGCGAAGAACATTGACGTCTTCCGCGTCTTCGACAGCCTCAACTGGGTCGAGAACATGCGGGTGGCGATGGACGCGGTGATCGAGGCCGACAAACTCTGCGAGGGCACGATCTGCTACACCGGCGACATCCTCGATCCGGACCGGGCCAAGTACGACCTGAAATATTACGTCGGCATGGCGCGCGAGCTGGAGGCCGCCGGCGCCCATGTTCTGGGGCTCAAGGACATGGCCGGCCTGCTGAAACCCGCCGCCGCCGGTGCGCTTGTCCGGGCGCTCAAGCAGGAGGTCGGGCTGCCGATCCACTTTCACACCCATGACACCGCCGGGGGTGCCATCGCCAGCATCCTCGCCGCCGCCGAGGCCGGGGTCGATGCGGTCGACTGCGCGATGGACAGCTTCTCCGGCAACACCTCGCAGGCGACGCTGGGCTCGGTGGTCGAGGCGCTGCGCCACACCGACCGCGAGACCGGGCTGGATATCGGCGCGATCCGCGAGATCAGCGATTACTTCGAGGCGGTGCGCGGGCAATACGCCGCCTTTGAAAGCGGCCTTCAGGCCCCCGCGTCGGAGGTCTACCTGCACGAGATGCCGGGCGGGCAGTTCACCAACCTCAAGGCGCAGGCGCGCAGCCTCGGGCTGGAAGAGCGCTGGCACGAGGTGGCGCAGACCTATGCGGACGTGAACCGGATGTTCGGCGATATCGTCAAGGTGACGCCGAGTTCCAAGGTGGTGGGCGACATGGCGCTGATGATGGTCAGCCAAGGCCTCAGCCGCGCCGATGTCGAGGACCCCGACAAGGAGGTCGCCTTTCCCGACAGCGTGATCGACATGATGCGCGGCAACCTCGGCCAGCCGCCGGGCGGTTTCCCGGAGGGCATCGTGAAAAGGGTGCTAAAGGACGAGACCCCCAATACCGAGCGCCCCGGCAAGCACCTCGAGCCGGTCGACCTGGAGGCAACCCGCGCCGAGCTCAGCGCCGAGCTGGAAGGCAAGGAGATCGACGACGAGGACCTGATGGGCTACCTGATGTACCCCAAGGTCTACCTCGATTACATGGGCCGGCACCGGATGTACGGCCCGGTGCGCACGCTGCCGACGCGCGCCTTCTTCTACGGCATGGAACCGGGCGAGGAGATCTCGGCCGAGATCGACCCGGGGAAAACGCTGGAGATCCGCTGCCAGGCGGTGGGCGAGACCGACGAGGCCGGCGAGGTCAAGGTGTTCTTCGAGCTGAACGGCCAGCCGCGCACCGTGCGGGTGCCGAACCGGCTGGTGACCGCCCAGACCCGCGCCCGCCCCAAGGCCGAGCCGGGAAATGCCGCCCATGTCGGCGCGCCGATGCCCGGCGTGGTCGCCTCGGTCGCGGTCACGGTCGGCCAGAAGGTCAACCCCGGCGACCTGCTGCTGACCATCGAGGCGATGAAGATGGAAACCGCGATCCACGCCGAACAGGCCGGCACCGTCAAGACCATCCACACCGCCCCCGGCGCCCAGATCGACGCCAAGGATCTGCTGGTGGAATTCGAATAGGGCCGGATCGAGCGGCACAGGGCGGCCTTGGGGCGTATCGCGAAGATTGACGCGCCCCGGGGAATCGCGCAGGAGAGGGGGGAAGGGCCCCGGCCCATTCTGTCGTCCTCTCCGATCCCTGGTCTGCGATTCCGTCCCATGAGTCTGTCCGCCGATGCTGCCGAAACCCTTGCGCTCCAGGCCCTGGCCTGGCTGGTGGGCAACGACGACCTGATGCCGGTCTTCCTTGGCGCGACCGGCGCCGGGCAGGACGAGTTGCGCGAACGGGCGGCCGAGCCGGAGTTTCTTGGCGCGGTGCTCGATTTCCTGATGATGGACGACGCCTGGGTGACCGGGTTCTGCGACGCCGCCGGCATTCCCTATGACCACCCGATGCAGGCCCGCGCCGCGCTGCCCGGCGGAGCGCAGATGCATTGGACCTGACCTGCCGGAAGGAGCCCGCGCCATGAACATCGAGGCCATCGTATTCGACAAGGACGGCACGCTGTTCGATTTCGCCGCCACCTGGGAGGCCTGGGCCGAGGCCTTTCTTCTGCGCGCCACCGGGCAGGATCGCGCCCGTGCGCAGGTCATCGGGGCACAGATCGGTTTCGATCTCGCGACGCGGTGTTTCGCCCCCGACAGCGTGGTGATCGCGGGCACCCCGGCCGAGGTGGCCGAGGCGCTGGGCGGGCATTTTCCGGAACTGAGCCGACCGGCCCTGATCGACATGCTGAACGAAGAGGCCGAGCGCGCGCCGCAGGTCGAGGCGGTGCCTCTGGCGCCGTTTCTGGACGGTCTGCGCGCGCGCGGTCTGCGGCTGGGCGTGGCCACCAATGATGCCGAGGCCCCGGCCCGGGCGCACCTGGGCGCGGCAAAGGTGCTCGACCGGTTCGACTTCGTCGCCGGGTTCGACAGCGGTTACGGGGCCAAGCCCGAGCCGGGGCCGCTGCTGGCGTTTTGCGCCGCGGTCGATGTGGACCCGGCCTGCGCCCTGATGGTGGGCGACAGCACCCATGATCTGCACGCCGGGCGCGCCGCCGGCATGTCCACGCTGGGGGTGCTCACCGGCATGGCTGGCGCGGACGAACTTGCCCCCCAGGCCGATGCGGTCCTGCCTGATATCGGGCATATCCCCGCCTGGCTGGCCACGCGCGGCTGAACACGGTCAGAAAACGACAGGATTCGTCGCGGACAAGGCGGCGCGCGCGTCCCGCCTGGGGCCTGCTGGAGGTCACAGCTGGCATCCGGAGGGGCACTCATGGCGGAACAGGCGACACGCAGACGGCGCGGCGGCGGCCGATCCGGTGCGGCGGCGCGGCGCGGCGCGGCGGTGATCGAACAGATGCCCTTTGCGCCGCCGATCAATCGCGACCGACCGATCGAACCGCTGAGCGAGGAGGGCGTCGCCGCCATTCACGACGGCGCCATGCGGATCCTCGAAGAGATCGGCATCGCCTTCTACAACCCCGAGGCCATCCAGATCCTGCGCGAGGCCGGCTGCACCGTCGAGGGCGACACCGTCCGCATGGGCCGCGATTTCGTGATGGAGATGGTGGGCAAGGCTCCGTCGCAGTTCACCCTGACCCCGCGCAACCCGGAGCGCAGGCTGACGGTCGGCGGCAACACCATGCTGTTCGGCAACGTCTCCTCGCCGCCGAACTACTGGGACATGGAGATCGGCCGCAAGGTGCCCGGCACGCGCGAGAAATGCGCCGACCTGTTGAAGCTGACGCAGTATTTCAACTGCATCCACTTCGCCGGTGGCTACCCGGTGGAACCGGTGGATCTCCACGCCAGCGTCCGGCACCTGGACGTGCTCTATGACAAGCTGACGCTCACCGACAAGGTGATGCACGCCTACTCGCTGGGCAAGGAGCGGGTCGAGGACGTGATGGAGATGGTGCGCATCGCCGGCGGACTCACCGAGGAGGAGTTCCAGGCCACGCCGCGGATGTACACCAACATCAACTCCACCTCGCCGCTCAAGCATGATTTCCCGATGATCGACGGCTGCCTGCGCATGGTGCGGCGCGGCCAGGCGGTGGTGGTCACCCCGTTCACCCTGGCCGGCGCGATGGCGCCGGTGACCATGGCTGGCGCGGTGGCGCAATCGCTGGCCGAGGCGCTTTGCGCCATTGCGCTGTTCCAATACGTGCGCCCGGGCTGCCCCTGCGCCATCGGCACCTTTACCTCCAACGTCGACATGAAATCCGGCGCCCCGGCCTTTGGCACTCCGGAATACATGCGCGCGACCCAGATGACCGGCCAAATGGCGCGGTTCTATGGCCTGCCGATGCGCTCCTCCGGGGTTTGCGCCGCCAACGTTCCGGACGGGCAGGCGATGTGGGAAACCTCGAACAGCCTCTGGGCGGCGGTGCAATCGGGCACGCATATGGTCTATCATGCCGCCGGATGGCTGGAGGGCGGGCTGATCGCCAGCCCGGAGAAATTCATCATGGATTGCGAGGTGCTGCAGCAGATCCAGCGCTACATGCAGCCCGAGATCTGGGCGACCGGACCCGATGAGGTCGCGGTTGAGGCGATCGGATCGGTCGGTAACGCCGGGCATTTCTTTGGCATCCAGCACACCCAGGATCGCTATACCACTGCGTTTTACCAGCCGTTCCTGAGCGATTGGCGCAACTACGAGGGGTGGGAGGCCGCCGGCAGCGTCTGGACGCCGGAACGCGCGCATTTGCTGTTCAAGCGGATCATCGAGAGTTTCGAGGCGCCGCCGATGGATGCGGCCATCCGTGATGAACTGGGCGATTTCGTTGCCCGCCGCAAGGCCGAGGGCGGTGCGCCGACCGATTTCTGACCCCCGTTCCGACCCCGTTCTGAAGGGCCGCCGTTTGGCATTTGTTAAGCCTTCCCTGTCCAAGCTGGGTGCAGGCTGCGGAAAACGGGGAGTCGGCATGCACGGTCTGGTCAACAGGGCGATCCAGTCCTTTGTCACCAATACCTATGGCGGCGAATGCTGGCATCGGGTGACCGAGGCCGCCGGGCTTGGCGAATTCGAGTTCGAGGCCATGCTGACCTATGACGACGCGGTGACCGAGGCGCTGCTGACTGCGTTTTGCACCGATCTGGGCCGCAGCCGCGGCGAGGTGTTGGAGGATCTGGGAACCTACCTGGTGTCGAATCCGGCGGTCGAGTCGTTGCGCCGCTTGTTGCGTTTTGGCGGTGACACCTACATCGATTTCCTGCATTCGCTCGACGACCTGAACGACCGGGCGCGGCTGGCGGTGCCGGACCTGCATCTGCCGGCGCTGGAACTGCGCGAGGATGGCAATGGGCGCTATCTGCTCTCCTGTGGTCCGGGAATGTCCGGGTTCGGGCGGGTAATGATCGGCATTCTACGGGCCATGGCCGACGATTACGGCGCGTTGGTGATGCTGGACCATGACGGTGCCGAAACCGGTGAGGGGCCTGACGGGGGCGCGGGGGATGCCGGCGAGGTCATCGTCGTGACGCTGGTTGAATCCGCCTTTGCCGCCGGCCGCGCCTTTGACCTGGGGGCGCGGGCCGGATGACCTGTAACGACACGCTGGCCAGGCTGCTGGCCCGGCTCTGCCCGATGCATATTGTGGTCGACGATACCGGCGTGATCCGTCGCGCCGGGCCGACGTTGCAGAAACTGCGCCCCGATCACCCGATGCCCGGGCAGCGGTTTCTGGATCTGTTCGAGCTGACCCGCCCGCGTCGCACCTGCCGTTTTGACGATCTGCTCGCCTCGGGCGAGAGCAAGCTCAACGTCACCTTTCGCACCGCGCCGCACACCGCGCTCAAGGGCCATATCGTGCCATTGCCCGGCTGCGCGGTGATCGACCTGTCCTTTGGCATCTCGCTGATCGACGCGGTGCGCGACTATGCCCTGAGCAGTGCCGATTTCGCCCCCACCAGCCTGGCCACCGAATTGCTGTACTTGGTCGAGGCAAAATCGGCGGTGATGGGGGAATACGGCCAGCTCAGCCGGCGGCTCCAGGCGGCCCGGGTCTCGGCCGAGGAGCAGGCCTTTACCGACACGCTGACCGGGCTGAAGAACCGCCGCGCCATGGACCATGTCCTGGCTCGCAAGGCGGGCGGGGGCATCCCCTATTCGGTGATGCATATCGACCTGGATTTCTTCAAGCAGGTCAACGACACGCTGGGCCACGCGGCCGGCGATCACGTCCTGCAGCAGGTCGCCCGCATCCTGGTCGAGGAGACCCGGCACGAGGATACCGTGGCCCGTGTCGGCGGCGACGAGTTCGTGATCGTCTTTGACGACCTGACCGACCGGCCGCGCCTGCGCCGTATCGGCCAACGGCTGATCGACCGGCTGCAACAACCGATGCAGTTCCGCGGGCGGCCCTGCGCGATCTCGGCCAGCATCGGTATCGCCCCCTCGGTCGAGCAGCCGCTGTCGACCCCGGCGGGGCTGCTGCGGCTGGCTGACCTGGCGCTCTATGATGCCAAGCACGCGGGGCGGTCGACCCTGTGTTTTGCCGCCCCCCGGAGCGGAACGCGAACCGCCTGCCCACCCGGGGCAGAGGTCGATGAAACACAGGGGGGATGCCCCCCGGGGTGAGCGGCAGGACCGTGCCGCCCGGGGTGGTTTGGAGGTGCGAAACTTGACAGCCGGGGTCGAGCTTGGTCTGGTGTTCAAATAGGTTTATCATATTCCGGCGTGCCGTGCCGCCGCTGCGGGTTCTCCGCAACCGCACGGCCCGCCATCAAGGTGAGGATACTGGAAATGTGGAAACGGAATCTCTGCGCATCGCTGGCGGCGGCCAGCATGGTCTTCGTGGGTGTCGAGCGCGCCAAGGCGGATGATGCCGCCTCGTTTCTGGGCGGTGCCCTGCTGGGCGGGATCATCGTCAACGAAGTGAACAAGAACAAGGCGCGTCGCACCACCACCACCACCGTGCGGCGCAGCGGCGTTTCCTCGTCGCAGCGCGAACAGAACCGCCAGGTGCAGGTGGCGCTGAACTACTTCGGTTACAACGTCGGCTATGCCGATGGCGTTCTGGGCCGCAACAGCCGCAGCGGCATCCGTCGTTACCAGGCCGACATGGGTTATACCGTCGACGGCTATCTCGACCCGCATGAAACCAGTTTCCTGCTGGGCAGCCATCAGCGGGCACTGGCCAGCGCGCATGTGCCGCCCTATGCCCAGATCGTCGCGACCTCGGGTCAGGCCGGGTTGCTGCGCACCTATCGCAACGAACAGTTGGGCATTGCCACGCCGGGCACCCAGATGCAGCCGCAGACCCAGATGGCCGCTGCGCCGACGCCGATGCCGGTTCCCGCTCCGGCGCCGGTGCCGACCCAGCCGGAACCGGTCACCGCGCGCGCCGACACCAGCGGCGGTAACATGCCGCAGTTCAATTTCACCCCCGAGGCACGCTCGATCCGCGACCACTGCGACCAGATCAACGTGCGCACGGCGGCCAACGGTGGGCTGCGCACCGCGGCCACCATCACCGATGCAGGTTTCGCACTGAGCGAGCAATTCTGCCTCGCCCGGACTCAGGCAATGTCGGACAGCGCCCGGATCGAGGCCTCGATCCCCAACATGACGCGCGAACAGGTCGAGGCGCAGTGTGACGGCCTGGCCCAGGCCATCGAGCCGCAGCTTCAGGGCATCGAGAGCCTGCAGTCGGGCCAGATCATGGCCAAGACCAAGGCCTTCCTCGAAAGCTCGGGGCAACCGATGGCGCAACTGGTTTCCGGCGGCAAGGTCTGCCTCGGCGCCGGTTACCGCGCCGACAATGCGCGCGTCGCACTGGCCAGCGCGGTGCTGCTGACCTCGGCGGGGCAGGGTGGTTATGGCGAACTGGTCAGCCATCATCTGCGCGAGGGGTTCGGCACGCTGCAGGCTGCACCGCAACAGGCGGCCTCCTGGATGCAGGTGGCAATGACCGCTGTGGCCAACGGCCTGCCGGTTCTTGGCCAGGGCCAGGGTCGCGCCGCCGTGCTGAAGGCTGCCTCGGGCGGTGCGATTCCGGTCTTCGGTGCCGCCAGCGAGTGACGGACGTGACTGTCTGACAAGAGGGCCCGCCCCGGGAAGGAGGCGGGCCCTTTTCTGTCTGATGTCCCGGTCGTTTTGTGCCTCGGTGCCGCAGGGGATGTCCCCGTGGTTCGCCCTTTCAAACGTGAAGAACAGAATGCGAACGAACCTTTAACTGCGATGCGATCCGGGTTAACATCCCGCCATGAGCAGTTTCGACGAAATCGACGCATTCGAGGGCGCGGCGCTGTCGGCGCGCGCGGTGGCAGCCCGTGGTCAGGCCATGGGGGCACCCTATCTGGACGACCTGAACCCGGCACAGCGCGAGGCGGTGGAGCGGCTGGACGGGCCGGTCCTGATGCTGGCCGGGGCAGGCACGGGCAAAACCAAGGCGCTGACGGCGCGAATCGTGCACCTGTTGAACACCGGCCGCGCCCGACCGAACGAGATCCTCGCGGTGACCTTTACCAACAAGGCCGCGCGCGAGATGAAAGAGCGGGTCGGCCGCCTGCTGGGGGCGAGCATCGAGGGCATGCCCTGGCTGGGCACCTTCCACTCGATCTGCGTCAAGCTGTTGCGGCGGCACGCGGAACTGGTCGGGCTGAAATCCAACTTCACCATTCTCGACACCGACGACCAGCTGCGGCTGCTGAAACAGCTGGTGCAGGCTGCCGGCATCGACGACAAGCGTTGGCCGGCGCGGCAACTGGCCGGGGTGATCGACAGCTGGAAGAACCGGGCGCTGACCCCGGACAAGGTACCGAGCGCCGATGCCGGCGCCTACAACCGGCGCGGCGTCGCGCTTTACGCGCAATACCAGACCCGCCTGCGCGAGCTGAACGCGGTCGATTTCGGCGACCTGCTGCTGCACGTGGTGATGATCTTTCAGAAACACCCTGACGTGCTGGAGCAGTATCAACGCTGGTTCCGCTATATCCTGGTGGACGAATACCAGGATACCAACGTGGCGCAGTACCTCTGGCTGCGGCTCTTGGCGGGAGGGCATCGCAACATCTGCTGCGTCGGTGATGACGACCAGTCGATCTATGGCTGGCGCGGCGCCGAGGTGGGTAACATCCTGCGGTTCGAAAAGGATTTTGAGGGCGCCCATGTGGTGCGGCTGGAGCAGAACTATCGCTCGACCCCGCATATCCTGGCGGCTGCCTCGAACGTGATCCGGGGCAACGCCGGGCGGCTGGGCAAGGAACTCTGGACCGAGGCGGAAGAGGGCGAGAAGGTCCGCCTGATCGGCCATTGGGACGGCGAGGAAGAGGCACGCTGGATCGGCGAAGAGATCGAGGCGATGCAGCGCGGCACGCGGGGGATGCGCGCCTTTGGCTTGAACGAGGTGGCGATCCTGGTGCGCGCCAGCCACCAGATGCGCGCTTTCGAGGACCGGTTCCTGACCATCGGGCTGCCCTACCGGGTGATCGGCGGGCCACGGTTCTATGAGCGGATGGAGATTCGCGATGCCATGGCCTATTTCCGGCTGGTGGTCAGCCCGGATGACGACCTGGCCTTTGAGCGCATCGTCAACACGCCCAAGCGTGGCCTTGGCGACAAGGCACAGCAGACCATCCAGACCGCAGCGCGCGCCAATGGCGTGAGCCTGCTGGAGGGCGCGCGGATCGCGGTCGAGGACGGGCTGATCAAGGGCAAGGGCGGCGCCGCGCTGCGTTCCCTGGTCGAGGATCTGCGCCGTTGGGGCCGGATGACCGGTGACGCGGACATGACCCACATGGAACTGGCCGAGATCGTGCTGGATGAAAGCGGCTATACCGGCCATTGGCAGAACGACAAGACTCCCGAGGCGCCGGGGCGGCTGGAAAACCTCAAGGAACTGGTCAAGGCGCTGGAAAACTTCGAGAACCTGCAAGGGTTCCTGGAACACGTCAGCCTGGTGATGGACAACGACAAGCAGGACGCCGAGCAGAAGGTCAGCATCATGACCCTGCACGCGGCCAAGGGGCTGGAGTTTCCCGCCGTGTTCCTCCCGGGCTGGGAGGACGGGTTGTTCCCGTCGCAACGCAGCATGGACGAGAGCGGCCTCAAGGGCCTCGAGGAAGAGCGGCGGCTGGCCTATGTGGGCATCACCCGCGCCGAGGAGTTGTGCACGATTTCCTTTGCCGGCAACCGCCGGGTGTTCGGGCAATGGCAATCGGCATTGCCGTCGCGCTTCGTCGATGAACTGCCCGAGGAGCATGTGGAGGTGCTGACGCCGCCGGGGCTCTACGGGGGCGGCTATGGCGCGGCGGCAACACAGGGCGGCGCGGTGCGCAGCAATATCGAATCGCGGGTGGCCGATGCGAATGTCTACAACTCGCCGGGCTGGAAACGGATGCAGGCGCGCGCCGGTCAGCGTGGCACCACCCAGCCGAAAGAGAGCCGCAACACCGTGATCGACCTCGATGCGGTGTCCAGCTTCACCATGGGCGAGCGGGTGTTCCACCAGAAATTCGGCTATGGCGCCATCATCGGCATCGAGGGCGACAAGCTCGAGGTCGATTTCGAGAAGGCCGGGCCGAAAAAGGTGGTGGCCCATTACGTCACGGCCAGCGACGACATCCCGTTCTGATGCCATCTGCCGGCGGGCGGGTGGATTTTTTTCGCGACGGGGCGGATTCCCGATGCAGCGCCATGCGAATCCTGTAATCTGACCGCGTAGGGTGCCCCCGCGAGGGGGAGAATTGGGAAGCCGGTGAGAGGCCGGCGCTGCCCCCGCAACGGTAAGGATTGGGTAAGTCCGGCAAAACCACTGAGGCGCAGGCCTCGGGAAGGGCCGGATCAGGGAGAGATCCCCCCACTGTCCAAGCCCGGAAACCAGCCTTGCAGCAACGAGTCGGATCGCGGGCGGCGGTCGGGGCGTGGGGGCTGGGCCGCGACCGGTCATTTTGCCCCCCGTTTCCTGTCCCTGTCCGCATGAACAGGATGATCGCCACGGGGCGTGGCAGGAAAGGATGCGGATGAACTTCAATTCAATACAGGCGGACCGGTCATGATTCTGGCCGGAATACTGCGGAATTTGCGCGATTTGCCCGAGGGGCGCTGTGCCGAGGCGGCGGCGCGGATCGGATTCCTGGAGTGGTTGATGAGTTTGCCAGCGGACTGCGGTGCGGGCGCGGCGGCCCGGGCGGCGGAACGGCGCGCGGCACCGATGTCGCGCAGTTACCCGGCGGTGGCGCGGTTCTGCGATTACTTGCGTGCGGCGCGGCGCGCCGACCGCGACGCGACAAGGCCCCTGCGCCGGGGCGGCTCGCGGGCGCGCCGGGCGGAACGTGAAAGACAGGCCTGAGGGACCCCCCCGAAAACGTGAAAACGGCGACACCAGGGAGGAGGAGAGGTGCCGCCGTTCTCTTTCAACACCGCGGCGCAGGGAGGAGGAGAGCGCCTTGGTGCAACATCACGGCGCAGGGAGGAGGAGAGCGCCGGGATGTATCCCGAATTTCATCGTCTTCCCGCCGGGGCGGGAAATGACCGGCGGCACCAGGGAGGAGGAGAGGTGCCGCCGGCTCATTGAACACCAAGCGCAGGGAGGAGGAGAGCGCCCGGTGTGTCACAACACCAAGCGCAGGGAGGAGGAGAGCGCCCGGTGTATGAGGTCCGGCATGATTGGGGCCGGTATAAGGTGCGGCGGCATCAGGGAGGAGGACGATGCCGCCGCGGAGAACAGGTTCCTAGGGAGGAGGAGAAGGAACCTGAACTGGTAAACTGGTGCTGGGCTCAGAGTTCTCCAGCTGCTTCGAGTGCCACGCGGCGCACTTCGGACCGGTGCAGGCCAAGGTCGGCCAGCTCACGGTTGGTCAGAGCGCTCAGCTCGGCGTAGGTACGACGGTACACGCGGTACTTGGCAAAGCGGCCCTTGAGGGCCTCTGTGGCACCGTGCACGCGGCTCATGAGAGAGGCGCCGTTTGCGTGGGTATGGGTCAGTGCAGTCATTGCTCGTTACCTTCGATCATCGTGTCGCCGTCGTCGTCGTGGCGTTGCTTGAGACTGAAATTAATCAAATGCTGCAGATGCACAATAGTTTTCGAAATCAATGCCGCTATGCAGCAAGTGCATAGATTGATTGTGAAAAAATCTGGCAGTATTGCTGACGTAAGGTCATTTCAACAAATTGCCGAGGCTTTGGGCGCGGCGCGTGGATATTGAGCGGCGGCGGTATAATAATGGCCATCTGCCATGCGTTTCGCGCTTCGTGTCATGCGCTTGACGCAGGGCGGGGGTTGCGACCCCGAGGGAATCGGGGCGCCGTCCTGCCCAGGTCGGATGATCACGGTTTCGTGTGGCGCTGACCCCGATCCTTGTTGTGCACCCAGGGTGGGTGTCGATGTGTTCTCTTTCGCTGATCGCGTGCCGACTCGCCGCCGTGCGGCCGGCGACTCGGGCCTTTTCAATGGGGGCGTGCGCCCCGGTCGGGGCATCTTTCGTCAATTCGGTCGGAATCGGCGTGTCGTGCCTGCCCGGTTGCAGGTGGGGTGACTCCTTATAGAGGAGGCTGCTGGCCCGGTGTGCGGCGACGTCCTGCAGGGCCCACTTATAGTAGTCAATCTCCGGCACAACGATTTGGGTCCGGATCCCGGCAACGATGCCGGCCGCTCCTGGCGCCGAGGTGATGTCGGCGTTACGGGAAATTGCGGGACTGGAGGGGGAATGGTGTTCAAAACGGGGTTGAGCGGTAAACCATCCGAGGTTTCCTGTTCCTAAAATAAGAACATAAGAGAAACATTTGCGGGGGTTTGCTCAGAATATGAATTTTTACGGGATTTTCTGGGAAAATTTGCGTCGTGTTTCTCCATACCACATGTAGTGGGCGTGTTGTGGACCTCAGCTAGGTGAGGGGATCTTCAGCTTGTTTCCCCTTGATTTCTGAGGGGTCCGGGGTGCAAAAGGCCATGTTTCCTTGGTTGATCCCGCAAATTGCAGTTGATTTCCATGAATTCCCGTGGCATTCATTGTTCATCGGATGAGAACGAGGACACAGGGGCGGAAGACCCCGAACCAAAACAAAAGAGCAGGTTTCATACAGGCACTTCGCTTTCATCTACCAAGAGATCCGGCGCGCGAGCGAGCAGACATCCCCCCAGGTGGCGCGCGCAGTCGGACACCCCGCACAGCGGGACAAGGGCGGCGGGTTGATCAGTGGCAGCAGATCAGCCCGCCGTTTTTCCATCCGGGGGCATGACTTTCGCGGGGGCGCAGGCAGAGGGACGACAGGGCGTGAGCCGACGGTTCAGAGGCGAATACACCTTCAAGGTGGATGCAAAGGGCAGGGTGTCGATCCCGGCCCTGTTTCGCCGTGTGCTCGAATCCGGCGATCCCGATTATACCGAGGGGCTGCGTCCGCAACTCGTCATCGTCTACGGCCCGCCCGACCAGCCCTATCTCGAGGCCTACACGATCAACGAGATCGAAAAGCTCGAGGCCAAGATTGATCGGCTTCCCAATTCTCCGCTCAAGCGCAAGCTGGTCCGCGACATCACCTCGCGATCGCACCATACCGAGGTTGATCCCGATGGGCGGCTGGTATTGCCGCTGCGCCACCGCGACAAGATCGGGCTGGAGAAAGAGGCTTTCTTCGTCGGCACCTCCGGCACCTTCCAGATCTGGAACCCCGAAACCTACGATGCCCTCCTGGCCGAGGAGGAGGAAGAGGATCTGGGCTTCGATATCCCCGAGGGAACCAACCCGCTCGACGCGCTGGACATGGCCTTGGCCCGTCAGGCCCAAGACGGCGAGGGGGGCTGAGCCATGGCCGCAGCCGTCCCGCCGGTCCCGCCCTCGGACAAACCCCATATCCCGGTTCTGTTGCGCGCGCTGCTTAAGGCGGTGGCACCGGTCACCGGCACATGGCTGGACGGCACCTTTGGTGCCGGCGGCTATACCCGTGGATTGCTCGAGGCGGGGGCGGCCCGGGTGATCGCGGTGGATCGCGATCCGCTGGCCTTCGACATGGCGCGGGACTGGGCAGAAGGCTATGGCGACCGGCTGGTGATGCAGCCGGGCGTGTTTTCGCGCATGGATGACTATGCCAGCGATCTTGACGGCGTTGTGCTGGACCTCGGCGTCTCCTCGATGCAACTCGACATGGCCGAGCGCGGGTTTTCCTTCATGAAGGAGGGGCCGCTGGACATGCGCATGTCGCAGGAGGGGCCCAGCGCCGCCGACCTGGTCAATTCCGCCGACGAAGCCGATCTGGCGGATGTCCTGTATCTTTATGGCGAAGAGCGAGCCAGTCGCCGGATCGCGCATGCCATCGTGCGGGCGCGCGACGAGGCGCCGATCGAGACCACGCTGCACCTGGCCAAGATCGTCGAGTCCTGCCTGCCCCGGTCCAAGCCGGGGCAATCGCATCCGGCCACCCGCAGCTTCCAGGCCTTGCGGATCGCGGTGAACGACGAGTTCGGAGAGCTGTTCCGTGGGCTGATGGCTGCCGAGCGCGCCTTGAAGCCGGGCGGTAAGCTGGCGGTGGTCACCTTTCATTCCATCGAGGACCGGATGGTCAAACGGTTCCTTCAGATGCGGGCCGGCCAGACCGGGCGCGGCAGCCGCCACGCCCCCGAGATGACGATCCCCGACCCGCAATTCATCCTGCGTCCGCGCAAGGCGATCGCGCCGGATGCCGAGGAGCTGGCCGAAAACCCGAGGGCGCGTTCGGCCCGGTTGCGGGTGGCCATCCGCACCGAGGCGCCGGCCGGCACGGTGGACCCGCGCGAGATCGGGATGCCGCAACCCAAACCGAAAACTAGGGGAAAGCAACGATGAAGGGCATCGCTTATGTTCTGGCCGCGCTGGCGGTGTTCGGGCTGGCCTTCTGGGCCTACCGCGAGAATTACGCCACCCAGCAGGTGCTCAAGGAAACCCGCGCCCTGCAACGGCAGATCGGCGCGGCGCAGGTGCGGATGGGGGTGCTGCGGGCCGAATGGGCCTATCTCAACCGGCCCGACCGGCTGACCGAGCTGGCCGAATTGAACTTTGACCGGCTGGGGCTGTTGCCGCTGCGCCCGGACCAGTTCGGCCTGATCGACGAGGTCAGCTACCCGCCCAAGCCGCTGTTGCCGATCACCAATCCCATAGACGTCTCGACCATGGCGGACGGAGAAGAGCCATGACGCGCACCCCCCTGCGCCCGCTGGCGCGCATCCTGCCGGCCCGCGCCAAGGGCGAGAACCCCGACGCCATCGAACGCGAGAACATCCGCCAGCGCCATGCCGAGATGCAGGACCGGGCGCGGATGCGCGCCGAGGGCCGGCTGTTGGTGCTGGGGCTGTTCTTTTTCTGCGCCTTCCTCGTGGTGGGCGGACGCATGGCGCTGATGGCGACTTCGGAGCCGCAGGAGCCGGTGGCGAGCGCGCATGGCGTCTCGATCGCCGCGCAGCGCGCCGACATCGTCGACCGTCGGGGGCGCATCCTGGCGACCAACTTCGAGACCCATTCGCTCTATGCCCAGCCGCCGCAGCTGGTCGACCCGGTCGCAGCGGCCAAGGGGCTGGTGCAGATCTTTCCCGATCTGGACGAGGCGCGGCTGATCAAGGATTTCACCGGCAAGCGGAAATTCGTCTGGATCAAGAAGCGGATCAGCCCGGAACAAAAGCAGGCTGTGCATGACCTGGGCGATCCCGGGTTGCTGTTCGGCCCGCGCGAGATGCGCCTTTATCCCAACGGCAAGTTGGCGGCGCATGTGCTGGGCGGTGCCGGTTTCGGACGCGAGGGGGTGAACGCCGCCGAGGTGATCGGCGTGGCGGGCGTCGAGAAGCAGTTCGACGATTACCTGCGTGACCCGGCCAACGGCGCGCACCCGCTGGAGCTGGCGCTGGATCTGACGGTGCAGGCGGCGGCCGAGCAGGTGCTGGCGGGCGGCATTAAGCTGATGAATGCCAAGGGCGCCGCCTCGATTCTCATGGATGTGCACACCGGCGAGGTGATCTCGGTGGTGAGCCTGCCCGATTTCGATCCCAACGACCGGCCGCGCCCGCCGGTCTCGGGCGATCCCAGCGACAGCCCGCTGTTCAACCGCGCGGTGCAGGGGGTGTACGAGCTGGGCTCGACCTTCAAGATCTTTGCCGCGGCGCAGGCCATCGACCTCGGGCTCGTCTCGGCCGAGACGATCATCGACACCTCCGGGCCGATGAGGATATCGGGCTATCCGATCGGGGAGTTCCACAACAAGAACTATGGCAAGCTCAGCGTCACCGACGTGATCGTCAACAGTTCCAACCGGGGCACCGGCCGGCTGGCGCTGGAGATCGGGCCGGAGCGGCAAAAGGCGTTCCTGGGCGCGCTGGGAATGTTCGACCCGACTCCATTCGAGATCGTCGAGGCGCACGGTGGCCAGCCACTGGTGCCGGAACGCTGGACCGAGCTTTCTACGGTGACGATTTCCTATGGTCACGGGCTGTCGACCAGCCCTATGCACCTGGCCGCCGGCTATGCCGCGATTGCCAACGGCGGTCACTACGTCAGCCCCACGGTGCTGCGCCAGGACGGGCCGCAGCACGGGCCGCGGGTGCTGTCCGAACAGGCGGCAGCCGATGCGCGACGGATGCTGCGCAAGGTGGTCACCGAGGGCACCGCCAGTTTCGGCGAGGTGCCGGGATACGCGGTGGGCGGCAAGACCGGGACAGCGGACAAGCCCAAGCCGCGCGGCGGCTACTACGATGACAAGGTGATCGCCACCTTCGCCTCGATGTTCCCGGCGCATGATCCGAAATATGTCCTTGTGGTCACCTTGGACGAGCCCTCGGTGCAGGCCTACAAGGAAGAGCGGCGCACCGCCGGCTGGACCGCCGTACCGGTGGCCGCCGAGATGATCGGGCGGCTGGCGCCGTTGCTGGGATTGCGGCCTGACGTTGAACCCGGCCCGCGCGCTGCTATAACGCTCACGTCGAACTGAACAGATTTTGATCACACGGGCGCACGGGCGGGCATCATGGGCATCTTGGCAAAACCTCTCAGCCAGCTGGCCCTGACCGCGCGGGGCGGGCATGACCCGCAGATCACCGGGCTCGCGGTGGACAGCCGCCAGGTCAAGGACGGTTTCCTGTTCGCCGCGCTGCCGGGCACGCGGGTGCATGGCGGCGAATTCATCCAGTATGCGCTGCGCATGGGCGCGGCGGCGGTGCTGACCGACGCCGAGGGCGCGGCGCTGGCCGAATCCGAACTGGCCGCCTCCGAGGCCGCGCTGGTGGTGGTCGAGGATCCGCGCCAGGCGCTGGCCTGCACCGCCGCGCTGTGGTTCGGCGCCCAGCCCGGGGTGATGGCGGCGGTGACCGGTACCAACGGCAAGACCTCGGTGGCCACCTTCCTGCGCCAGATCTGGACCGGGCTGGGGCAGGCGGCGATCAATGTCGGGACCACCGGGGTCGAGGGGGCATGGAGCGCACCGCTTCAGCACACCACGCCCGAGCCGATCACCCTGCACCGGGTTCTGGCGGAGGCGGCCCGCAACGGCATTACCCACGCGGCGATGGAGGCCTCGTCGCATGGGCTGGAGCAGCGGCGGTTGGACGGGGTGCAGCTCAAGGCGGCGGGTTTCACCAATTTCACCCAGGATCACCTAGATTATCATGAAAGTTTCGAGGCCTATTTCGCCGCCAAGGCGGGGCTGTTTCGCCGGGTGCTGCCGCCGGAGGGCACGGCGGTGATCAACATCGAGGATCCGCGCGGACCCGAGATGCGGGCGATCGCTGCCGCGCGCGGGCAGGCGGTGTTGACCGTGGGCCGGGGCGATTGCGACCTGTGCCTGATGGCGCAGCGGTTCGATGCCACCGGGCAGGACCTGCGATTCACCTGGGCCGGGCAGAGTCACCAGGCGCGGCTTGACCTGATCGGGGGGTTTCAGGCCGAAAACGTACTGATCGCCGCCGGCCTCGCCATCGCCTGCGGTGCCGAGCCCGAGGCGGTGTTCCGCACCCTGCCGGAGCTGACGACGGTGCGCGGGAGGATGCAACTGGCCGCGACGCGCGGCAACGGCGCCGCCGTCTTCGTCGATTATGCCCATACCCCGGACGCGGTGGCGACCGCGCTCCGGGCGCTGCGCCCGCATGTGATGGGGCGGCTGGTGGCCATCGTCGGCGCTGGCGGCGACCGCGACAATACCAAGCGCCCGCTGATGGGGCAGGCGGCAGCCGAACATGCCGATACCGTCTTTGTTACCGACGACAACCCGCGCAGCGAGGATCCGGCCAGCATTCGCGCCGCCGTGATGGCGGGCGCGCCGGAGGGGATCGAGGTCGGAGACCGGGCCGAGGCGATCCTGCGCGGGGTCGATGCGCTGGGGCCGGGCGATGCGTTGCTGATCGCGGGCAAGGGCCACGAGACCGGCCAGATCGTCGGCGATGACGTGCTGCCCTTTGACGATGCCGAACAGGCCAGCGTGGCGGTCGCCGCGCTGGACGGGCGGCCGGTATGAGCCTGTGGACCGCCTCTGAGGCGCAAGAGGCCACCGGCGGACGCGCGCAGGGCGATTGGATGGCAAGGGGCGTGTCCATCGACACCCGCACGCTCCGGCCCGGCGATCTTTTCGTCGCGTTGAAGGCGGCGCGCGATGGCCATGACTTCGTGGCGCAGGCACTGGAGGCGGGCGCCGCTGCCGCGCTGGTCAGCCATATCCCCGAGGGGGTGGCGGAGGACGCGCCGCTCTTGCTGGTGGACGATGTGCAAACCGGGCTCGAGGCGCTGGGCCGGGCGGCGCGGGCGCGTTGCGGGGGCCGCGTGGTGGCGGTGACCGGCAGCGTCGGCAAGACCTCGACCAAGGAGATGCTGGCGGTGATGCTGTCGGGGCAGGGGCCGACCCATGCCAGCGTCGCCAGCTACAACAACCACTGGGGCGTGCCGCTGACCCTGGCGCGGATGCCTCGCAACACTGCCTTTGCGGTGATCGAGATCGGCATGAACCACCCCGGCGAGATCGCGCCGCTGGCGCGGCTGGCCCGCCCGCATGTGGCGATGGTGACCACCGTGGCCCCGGCGCACCTCGAGGCCTTCGACGACATCGAGGGCATCGCGCGCGAAAAGGCGGCGATCCTCGAGGGGCTGGAGCCGAACGGGGTGGCGGTGCTGAACGCCGACCTGCCGCAATCACCGATCCTTTTCGCCAGCGCCGAGGCGTTGGGGGCGCGGGCGGCGGGGTTTGGTCGTACGGCCAGCGATTTCCGCCTGCTGGATCTTCTGTCGCAAGACGGTTCACTCCTCGTACGGGCGCAGACGCCTGTCGGGCCATTGCCGTTCCGCATCGCCAGTTCGGGACAGCATTTCGCGATGAACGGGCTGGGGGCGCTGGCGGCCTGTCTCGCGCTGGGTGCCGAGCTGTCGAAATCCGCCGAGAGCCTGGCGGGCTGGACCCCCTACGAGGGGCGCGGCGCGCGGGAAAGCATCCCGCTGCCGGGCGGCACGATCGAGCTGCTGGACGATTCCTATAACGCCAACCCTGCCTCGATGGCCGCGGCGCTGGAGGTTCTGGCCGGGACACGGCCCGATGGCGCGGGACGCCGCATCGCCATTCTGGGCGACATGAAAGAGTTGGGGCCGCAGGCCGAGAACCTTCATGCCGCGCTTGCCGATCTTCCGGCGATGGCGGATATCGACACGGTGCATTGCATCGGCCCGCTGATCGGCGCGCTGCATGCCGCGCTGCCGGCGGATCAACGCGGCGCGCTTTGCGAAAGCAGCGCCGAACTGGCCGTGCGCGCCGCCGACCTGGTGCGGCCCGGCGATATTGTGCTGGTCAAGGGCTCGCTCAGCATGGGGTTGGCAAAGGTCGTTGACGCCCTGCGCGAAATCGGCCAAGGCAGGCGCGCCCCGGACACCACGACGGGGGGATAGCCACAAGATGAAGAATAGGACCGGCTGACATGCTCTATTGGTTGACCGCGCTGTCGGATGGCGGGGACTTTTTCAACCTGTTCCGCTACATCACGTTTCGCGCTGGCGGGGCGTTCCTGACCGCGCTGTTGTTCGGGTTCCTGTTCGGACGCCCGTTGATCAACGTGTTGCGCAAGCGGCAGGGCAAGGGACAGCCGATCCGTGACGACGGACCCGAGGGGCACCTTTCCAAGGCCGGTACGCCGACCATGGGCGGGCTGCTGATCGTGGGCGCGCTGGTGACCGCAACCGCGCTCTGGGCGCGGCTGGACAACCCCTTCGTCTGGCTGGTGCTTTTCGTCACGCTGGCCTTTGCCGCCATCGGCTTTGCCGACGATTACGCCAAGGTTTCCAAGCAGAATACCAAGGGAGTGCCGGGCAAGCTGCGTCTCGCACTGGGCATCCTGATCGCGGTGGTGGCCGCGCTCTGGGCGGCATGGAACCACCCGGCCGAGTTGCAGAACCAGTTGGCGCTGCCGGTGTTCAAGGACACGCTGATCAACCTCGGGGTTTTTTACGTGCCGTTCTCGGTCATTGTCATCGTGGGATCGGCCAACGCGGTGAACCTGACCGACGGGCTGGACGGGCTGGCGATCATGCCGGTGATGATCGCGGCGACCACGCTGGGCATCATCGCCTATGCGGTGGGGCGCACCGATTTCACCGAGTATCTTGATGTCCATTACGTGCCGGGCACCGGCGAGATCCTGATCTTTACCGCCGCGCTCTTCGGCGGCGGGCTGGGGTTCCTGTGGTACAACGCGCCGCCGGCGGCAGTGTTCATGGGCGACACCGGCTCGCTCGCGCTGGGCGGCGCGCTGGGCGCGATCGCGGTGGCGACCAAGCACGAGCTGGTGCTGGCGGTGGTCGGCGGCCTCTTCGTGGTCGAGGCGCTGTCGGTCATCATCCAGGTGCTGTATTTCAAGCGCACCGGGCGGCGGGTGTTCCTGATGGCGCCGATCCATCACCATTACGAGAAAAAAGGCTGGGCCGAGCCGACCATCGTGATCCGGTTCTGGATCATCTCGCTGATCCTGGCGATGATCGGGCTGGCGACGCTCAAGGTTCGCTGAGCCCGCTAGGCAATCGTCCTGCCCCTGGGGGCAGGGTGCGCGGGCTTTTCCAAGATAGCAAGGAGCTGGGCGGGTGATACCGGTACGGGGATACGAGGGCGCGAAGGTCGCGGTTCTGGGGCTGGGGCGGTCCGGCCTCTCGGCGGCGCGGGCGCTGCGCGCGGGCGGGGCCGAGCCGGTCTGCTGGGACGACAACCCCGAGGCACGGGCACGGGCCGAGGGCGAGGGGTTCACCTGTGCCGATCCGTCCCGGTCGGGCGGTTTCGACGGCATCGCGGCGCTGATCGTCTCGCCCGGCATTCCGCATCTTTACCCCGCGCCCAACCCGGTGGTCGCCGCCGCGCTGGCGGCGGGGGTGCCGGTGGACAATGACATCGGGCTGTTCTTTCGCTCGCTGGCGACGGCGGATTGGGACAGGATCGAAACGCTGCCGCGTGTCGTGGCGGTGACCGGGTCGAACGGCAAATCGACCACGGCGGCCTTGATCGACCATATCCTGCAAGAGGCCGGGCGGCCGGTGCAACTGGCCGGCAACATCGGGCGCGGCGTGCTGGATCTCGATCCCCCGGGCGAGGGCGCGGTGGTGGTGCTGGAACTCAGCAGCTACCAGACCGACCTGGCCCGGTCGCTGACCCCGGATGTGGCAGTCTTTACCAACCTGTCACCCGATCACCTGGACCGGCACGGCGGGCTGGGTGGCTATTTCGCGGCCAAGCGGCGGCTGTTTGCCGAGGGCGGGCCGGACCGCGCGGTGATCGGCGTCGACGAGGTCGAGGGGCGGTTCCTTGCCGGGCAACTGTCCGAGGGGCCGGGCGACGACCGGGTGATCCGGGTGTCCTCGGGGCAGAAGCTGACCGGGCCGGGCTGGCAGGTGTTCGCGCGCAAGGGGTTCCTGTCCGAGACGCGCAAGGGCAAGCAGATGGCCTCGATCGACCTGCGCGGGATCGCCGGGCTGCCGGGCGCGCATAACCACCAGAACGCCTGCGCGGCCTATGCCGCCTGCCGCGCGCTCGGGGTGGCGCCGCGCGTGATCGAGGCGGCGCTGCACAGCTATCCGGGCCTGCCGCACCGCAGCCAGGTGATCGCCGAGGTGGGTGGGATTACCTACGTCAACGACAGCAAGGCCACCAACGTCGACAGCGCCGCCAAGGCACTGGGCGCGTTCAAGCGCATCCGCTGGATCTGCGGCGGGTTGGAGAAAGAGGGTGGGCTGGGCGCGCTGAAGGGCATGACCGGGGCGGTGGCCAAGGCCTATGTCATCGGGCGCGAGGCGGCGGGGTTTGCCATGCAGCTGGACGTGGAGGCCGAGGTCTGCACCACGATGGCGGCGGCGGTCGAGCGCGCGATGGCCGAGGCCGAGCCGGGCGATACCGTGCTGCTGGCCCCGGCGGCGGCGAGTTTCGACCAGTACGACAATTTCGAGCAGCGCGGTGAAGATTTCACCGCCGAGGTGGCGAAGCGGCTCGACTAGGGCCGTTGCCGTAATGCGCGACAGAGGGCGCGCTTTGCGCGCTATCCGGGCGGGGGAGGGCGGTTTTTCACCCCTTCGCCGCGATGGCCGTTCCGGCGGCATGGCCTGAGGCCCAGGCCCATTGGAAGTTGTAGCCGCCAAGCCAGCCGGTGACATCCACCGCCTCGCCGATGGCGTACAGTCCGGGCACCGCTTTCGCCGCCATGGTTTTCGAGGACAGCGCGTCGGTGTCGATGCCGCCCAGCGTCACCTCTGCGGTGCGATAGCCCTCGCTGCCCGAGGGGATGAGGCGCCAATCGCCAAGACGGTCGCAGAGCGATTGCAGCGCCGCGTCGGACTGGTCGGCGAGATTGCCGTTCAGGTCCAGTTCCGGGGCGAGGAAGTCCACCAGCCGGGCCGGAAGGTGGCGCGCCAACTCGGTGCCCAGCCCCCGGCGCCCGGCCTGGTGTCGCTGCGCGCGCAGGGTTTCGAACAGGTCCATGTCGGGGATCAGATTCACCGCGATCTCCTCGCCCTCGCGCCAATAGGACGACAGTTGCAGCACCGCCGGGCCAGAGAGGCCGCGATGGGTAAAGAGCAGCGCCTCGTCGAACCCGGCGCGGGCGTTCGACAGCCGCACCGGCAGCGAAACCCCGGCCAGCGGGGCAAAGCGCCCCTCGGGAAAGGTGAAGGGAACCAGCGCGGGGCGGGTCTCGGTCACCGTCAGCCCGAATTGCCGGGCGATGTCATAGGCCAGCCCGGTCGCCCCCATCTTGGGGATCGACTTGCCCCCGGTGGCCAAGACGAGATTGCGGCAGGTCAGGTCGACCCGCTTGCCCTCGCGCTCAAGGCTGAGGGCAAAGCCGCTGCCGGTCTGCGACAAATCCACAAGCGCAGTGGACAGCCACAGCGCGGCCCCCGCCTTTGCCATCTCGTCGCGCAGCATGGCGATGATCTGGGTGGCCTTGCCGTCGCAGAATAGCTGGCCCAGCGTCTTTTCGTGCCAGGCAATGCCGTGGCGGTCGACCAGGTCGATGAAATCCCACTGGGTATAGCGCGCCAGCGCTGATTTGCAGAAATGCGGGTTCGCCGACAGGTAATTCTCGGGCCCGGCGTAAAGGTTGGTGAAATTGCAGCGTCCGCCGCCCGAAATGCGGATCTTTTCGCCCGGGTTGCGCGCATGGTCGATCACCAGCGTGCGCGGACCCGCGTGGGCGGCGCACATCATGCCGGCGGCACCGGCGCCCAGAATGACCGTTTCGAACTCCATCTGCGCCGATTGGCCCGGATTGCGGCAGATGGCAAGAGGAACGGACTGGAACGAAGACCGGTTTCGCGGTATCGTGGCAAGCAGACCCGGAGAACCGGGCGGACAGAGGCAGCAAACGGCAGGATAACCATGACCGAGATGGTCTATGGCGCGGTACCCGCGCAACGGGGCGAGCCCATTCTTCCCAAATGGTGGCGGACACTGGACAAGTGGTCGATGACCTGTGTGCTGGTCCTGGCCGGTATCGGGCTTTTGCTGGGATTGGCGGCCTCGCCGCCGCTGGCTTCGCGCAACGGGTTTGACCCGTTTCATTACGTCGAGCGGCAGGCGGTGTTCGGCGCGCTGGCGCTGACCGCGATGCTGCTGACCTCGATGATGACGCCGACGCTGGTGCGGCGGCTGGCGGTGCTGGGCTTTCTCGGCTCCTTTTTGGCGCTGGCGCTGTTGCCGGTGCTGGGCACCGATTTCGGCAAGGGCGCGGTACGCTGGTACAGCCTGGGCTTTGCCAGCGTGCAGCCCTCGGAATTCATGAAACCTGTGTTCATCGTGGTCGCGGCCTGGATGCTGGCGGCCAGCCAGCAGATCAATGGGCCACCGGGCAAGATGTGGTCGGCGATCCTCTGCCTGACCATCGTCGGCATGCTGGTGATGCAGCCCGATTTCGGCCAGGCCTGCCTGGTGCTGTTCGGTTGGGGCGTGATGTATTTCGTCGCCGGCGCGCCGATGATGCTTCTGGTGGGGATCGTGCTGGCGGTGGTGCTGGGCGGCACCGTCGCCTATTCCAGTTCCGAGCATTTCGCGCGCCGCATCGACGGGTTTCTCAGCCCCGAGGTCGATCCCACCACCCAGCTCGGCTATGCCACCAACGCGATCCGCGAGGGCGGGCTGTTCGGGGTCGGCGTCGGCGAGGGGCAGGTGAAATGGTCGCTGCCCGATGCGCATACCGATTTCATCATCGCGGTCGCCGCCGAGGAATACGGGTTGATCCTGGTGCTGATCATCATCGCGCTTTACTGTTCGATCGTGGTCCGGTCGCTGTTGCGGCTGATGCGTGAACGCGATCCCTTCATCCGCCTGGCGGGCACCGGGCTGGCCTGCATCTTCGGGGTGCAGGCGATGATCAACATGGGGGTGGCGGTGCGGTTGTTGCCGGCCAAGGGGATGACCCTGCCGTTCGTCAGCTACGGCGGTTCGTCACTGATCGCGGGGGGCGTCGCGCTGGGCATGTTGCTGGCCTTCACCCGGACCCGGCCGCAGGGTGAGATCGGCGAGATTTTGCGCGGCCGCCACTGATGGGCTGGCGGTGCGCGCGGATTTGCGCGATGGCCGGGGTCCGCGCCCCGAAACAGAAGAGACACGCAGGATAACGCCCATGGCACAAAAGCTGCTGATGATCGCCGCCGGCGGCACCGGGGGGCACATGTTCCCCGCCCAGGCCCTCGCGGAGGCGATGCTCAAACGCGGCTGGCGGGTCAAGCTGAGCACGGACGCGCGCGGCGCGCGCTATACCGGCGGCTTTCCCCATTCGACCGAGATCACCCAGGTGCAAAGCGCCACCTTCGCACGCGGCGGGGTGCTGGCCAAGGCGTTGGTCGGCCCGAAGATCGCCGCCGGCGTGCTGGCCGCCGCCTGGTCGATGCAGCGCGACCGGCCCGATGCGGTGGTGGGTTTCGGCGGATATCCGTCGATCCCGGCGCTGGGGGCGGCGACGCTGCTGGGCCTGCCCCGGATGATCCACGAACAGAACGGCGTGCTGGGGCGCGTCAACCGGCTGTTCGCCACGCGGGTGGCGCAGGTGGCCTGCGGTGTCTGGCCGACCGAACTGCCCGAGGGGGCGCAGGGCGTGCCCGTGGGCAACCCGGTGCGCGCGGCGGTGCTGGCACGGGCCGGGGCGGGATACATCGCGCCGGGCGACTACCCGATGTCGATCCTGGTGATCGGCGGCAGCCAGGGCGCGCGCATCCTGTCCGACGTGGTGCCGGGCGCCATCGCGGCGCTGCCGCCCGCGATGCTGCGCAACATCCGCGTCAGCCACCAGGCCCGCGCCGAGGACGGCGCGCGCGTCGCGGGTTTCTATGCCGAACAGGGGATCGACGCCGATGTGCGGCCGTTCTTCAACGACGTGCCGGCGCGGATGTCCGAGGCGCAGCTGGTGATCTGCCGCGCCGGGGCCTCGACCATTGCCGATCTCACGGTGATCGGGCGGCCCTCGATCCTGATCCCCTATGCCGCCGCCGCCGGTGACCACCAGACCGCCAATGCGCGCGGGCTGGTCGAGGCGGGCGCGGCGATCCTGATCCCGGAAAAGCGGCTTGACGTTTCCAGCCTGAGTGAGCAGATCACCGCGGTTCTGTCCAACCCCGCCGCCGCCCAGCAGATGAGCGCGGCCGCGCTGGGGGCGGGCATGCCGGACGCCACCGAACACCTGGTGGCGCTGGTCGAAGAACTGGCCGAGAAGGAGCACCCATGACCCCCGCCACCAAACTGCCGACCGATGTCGGGTCGATCCATTTCGTCGGAATCGGCGGCATCGGCATGTCGGGCATCGCCGAGGTGCTGTTGAACCTGGGCTACCGGGTGCAGGGCTCGGACCTGAAAAGCTCCAAGATCACCGAACGCCTGGCCGGGCTGGGCGCGCAGGTGTTCGAGGGGCAGCGGGCCGAGAACCTCGAGGGCGCCGAGGTGGTGGTGATCTCTTCCGCGATCAAGCCGGGCAATCCGGAACTGGACGAGGCGCGCCTTCGCGGCCTGCCTGTGGTGCGGCGGGCCGAGATGCTGGGCGAGCTGATGCGGCTGAAATCCAACGTCGCGGTGGCCGGCACCCACGGCAAGACCACCACCACCACGCTGATGGCCGAGATGATGGTCGCCGGCGGCTTCGATCCCACCGTGGTCAACGGCGGCATCATCCATGCCTATGGCTCCAACGCGCGGATGGGGCAGGGCGAATGGATGGTGGTCGAGGCCGACGAGAGCGACGGCAGCTTCAACCGGCTGCCCGCCACCATCGCCATCGTCACCAATATCGACCCCGAGCACCTGGAGCATTGGGGCGATTTCGACAAGCTGCGCGACGGGTTCTATCAATTTGTCTCGAACATCCCGTTCTACGGGCTGGCAGTCTGCTGCACCGATCACGCCGAGGTGCAGGCGCTGGTCGGGCGGGTGACCGACCGGCGGGTCGCCACATACGGGTTCAACGCCCAGGCCGATATCCGAGCGGTGAAACTGCGGTACGAGGCCGGTGTGGCGCATTTCGACATCGAGTTGCAGGCCGAGGGTAAGACGATCGAGGGCTGCACCCTGCCGATGCCGGGCGATCACAACGTCTCGAACGCGCTGGCCGCGGTCACCGTGGCGCGCCACCTGGGCATGAAACGGGCCGAGATCCGCGCCGCGCTGGCTGCCTTCGGCGGCGTCAACCGGCGCTTTACCAAGGTGGGCGAGGTGAACGGCGTCACCATCATCGACGATTACGGCCATCACCCGGTGGAAATCGCCGCCGTGCTCAAGGCGGCGAGGCAGGCCACCAAGGGCCGCGTCATCGCTGTGCACCAGCCGCACCGTTATACCCGGCTGCATGCGCTGTTCGAGGATTTCTGCGCCTGTTTCAACGAGGCCGACGTGGTCGGTATCGCCGAGGTCTATGCCGCCGGCGAGGATCCGATCCCCGGCGCCAGCCGCGACGACCTTGTCGCGGGGCTGATCCGCCATGGTCACCGCCACGCCAGCGCGATAGGCTCGGAACAGGATCTGACCGCGCTGGTGCGGGCAGAGGCCGGGCCCGGCGACATGGTGGTTTGCCTTGGCGCCGGTACCATCAGTGCCTGGGCCAATAACCTGCCGGAGCGACTGAAGGGGTAGGGATTTGTTCGGGAAACGCTAATGGGTCTGGTGGTTCTGCTGGTCTTGATGCTTGGTTTCGCCCTTGTTCTGGGCGCCGCGTTCATCGTTGCCCGCGCCCTGACCCGCCGCACCCGTGTCGCCCTGTTCGCTCCCCTGTTGATTGGCAGTTGCCTGGGGCTGCTTGCGCTCAATCCCTATTGGATCACGCGCGGCCCTGATGATCCGCAAGCCGACCTCGACCGCTTTGTCCTCTGGGTCCTTTTCGGCCTGCCGGGCGCGATCGGGCTCGCGGTCGGGGCCGGGGCGGGGTGGTGTGCGCGACGTCCGCGCGGCACGTCGTGGGACGAGGTCGAATGGTAATGGCTGGTGCAAGCGGGGGGCCTGGATGAGCGACGATCACCTCAAACGACGGATCGGGCTGGGGCTGCTGACCGCCTATGGCGTCGGCGTGATGATCGGCGCCGGCATCTATGTCCTGGTCGGCGCGGTGGCGGCCGATGCCGGGGTCTGGGCGCCGCTGTCCTTCCTGTTGGCGGGCCTCATCGCCGCGCCCACCGCGTTGAGCTATGCCGAGTTCTCGACCCGGCTGCCCGAGGCCGCGGGAGAGGCTGCCTTTGTCGGCCAGGGGCTGCGCAGCCAGGCGCTGGCGGTGCTGGTCGGGCTGGCAATCGTCGCCGCCGGTACGATCTCGGCCGGGGCGGTGCTGCGCGGCGGTGTCGGCTACCTGACCCAGGCGGTGGAGATCGACCCGGTGTTGGCCATCCTGTTGCTGGGGGCGGCGCTGACCCTGGTGGCGATGGTGGGCGTACTGGAAAGCCTGTCGCTGGCCGCGATCTTTACCGTGGTCGAGGTGGTCGGGCTGATCCTGGTGATCTGGGCCGGGACCACCGCCACCCCGACGGCCGGTTTCACCGCGCCGCAGCCGATCGTGGTCTCCGGGGTGGGGGTAGCGGCGGTGCTGGCCTTCTTCGCCTTCATCGGTTTCGAGGATATCGTCAACATGGCCGAAGAGGTCCGGCGGCCCGAACACACGATGCCGCGCGCGATCCTGCTGTCGCTGGCGATCACCTCGGTGATCTATGCGCTGGTCACCTTTGCCGCCGTGCGGGCGGTGCCGGTGGCGGACCTGTCGCAAAGCACCAGCCCGCTGGTCCTGGTGTGGCAGGCCACGCGCGGTGGCGATGGCGATTTCCTGTCCGGCATCGCGGTCTTCGCGGCGCTGAACGGGGTGCTGGCGCAGATCGTGATGGCCAGCCGGGTGCTGTTCGGGCTGGGCCGGCGGACCCGGGCGCTGGCGCTGTTCCACCATGCCAACCCGCGTCTGGGCACGCCGGTGGTCGCGACGCTGCTGATCGGGACGGCGGTGATCCTCTCCGCGATCTACGTGCCCTTCACCGTCCTGGCCGAGCTGACCTCGGCGATCCTGCTGGCCGTCTTCGTGTTGGTGAACCTGGCGCTGATCCTGCAAAAGCGCCGCGCGCCGGCGGCGGCGTTCCGGGTGCCGATGGCGGTGCCGGTGCTGGGGATGGTGCTGTCCGCCGTTGCGCTTGCCATCGCCATCGCGGGGCAGTTTTGAGCCCGCCGGTCATCGCCGCCGCGCTCTGGGTGCTGGTCGCCACCGGTGTCGCCCTGTTGCCGATGCGTTTCCAATACATTCCCGGCGCGGCGCTGTTGCTGGTGGCGCCGGTGCTGCTGGTCTGGATCGGGGCGGTGCACGGGGTCTGGGTGGCGCTGGCCGCGACGCTGGCGGTGCTGTCGATGTTCCGCCGACCCTTGCGCGAGGTGTTGCGCCGGGCGCGGGGGCAAAAATGACGCCGTCGCTGATCCTGGCCTGCGTCTGGCTGGTGGTGGCCAATCTCGCCGCCATGCTGCCCAGCCGCGACAACTACTGGCGGCGGGCCTATGGGCTGATCGCGCTGGGCCTGCCGTTGCTGGGCTACGTGATCTACCAGAACGGGCCGTGGATCGGGTTGCTGGTGCTGGGCGCGGCGATGTCGGTGCTGCGCTGGCCGGTGATCTACCTGGTCCGCTGGCTGCGGCGGCGCTTGGGCGGCGGGGCATGAACGGCAGACCCCGGCACCGCTTTCCTTTCACCAAAAATATCCCCGCCGGAGGCTCCGACCCCTCCCGCCGCGCAAGGGGCCGAAAACGGCGGCGCGGCGCAGGATTTTCACCGATCACCGGCGCGGTGGCTTGTTCCGGCGCGTCCACGGCGCTAGCAGAGGCGCATGGACTATGACCTTCCCCCGGTGCGCGGGCGACTGACCCGGCACAAACCGCTGTCCGAGCTGACCTGGTTGCGCGTCGGCGGCCCGGCCGATGTGCTGTTCCAGCCCGCCGACATCGAGGACCTAGCGGCGTTCCTGGCCGCGCTGGAACCGGATGTGCCGGTCTTCCCGATGGGCGTGGGGTCAAACCTGATCGTGCGCGACGGCGGGCTCCGGGCGGTGGTGATCCGGCTGGGGCGCGGCTTTAACGGGATTTCCCCCGACGGCACCCGGGTGACGGCGGGGGCGGCGGCGCTCGATGCCCATGTGGCGAAACGGGCGGCCGAGGCCGGCGTCGACCTGAGCTTCCTGCGCACAATCCCCGGCTCCATCGGCGGCGCGGTGCGGATGAACGCGGGCTGCTACGGTTCCTACCTGGCCGATGTCCTTGTCTCGGCCCGCGCGGTGACGCGGCGTGGCGAGGTCGTTACGCTCACGCCGCACGATCTGAACTTCCGCTATCGCCAAAGCGATCTGCCCGAGGGGATGGTGATTGTCGAGGCCACGCTCAAAGGTCCGGCGGGCGATCCCGAGGTGCTGCTGGCCCGGATGGAAGACCAGATCCGCAAGCGCGACGAAAGCCAGCCGACGAAGGACCGCAGCGCGGGCTCGACCTTCCGCAACCCGGCGGGGTTCTCCAGCACCGGGCGCGCCGATGACGTGCACGACCTCAAGGCCTGGAAGGTGATCGAGGATGCCGGGATGCGCGGCGCCCGCCTCGGCGGCGCCCAGATGAGCGAGAAACACGCCAATTTCCTGATCAACGCCGGGGGGGCGACGGCGGCCGATTTGGAGGGGCTGGGCGAAGCGGTGCGAAAAAAGGTTTACCAGAGCAGCGGCATAACGCTAGAATGGGAAATCATGCGGGTCGGCGAAGCAGAAGGCGAACCACCTGCGGAATAACACCCCGACCGCGACACCCCACAGGCACAACAAGGGGGCGCGGAAACCGGGAACAAACACGGGCCGCAAAGGTCCGGGGACATTGAGGCACAACGTGGGTCACGCGAGCGGAAAGACCCCCTGTGTTGCGGTATTGATGGGTGGCCCCTCGGCGGAACGCGAGGTGTCACTGTCCAGCGGGCGCGAATGCGCCGCCGCGCTGCGGGGCGAAGGATATGAGGTGGTCGAGCTGGATGCCGGCCCGGACCTCTGCGAACGATTGCGCGAAATCTCACCCGATGTCGTCTTCAACGCGCTGCATGGCCGCTGGGGCGAGGATGGCTGCGTGCAGGGCATGCTGGAATGGCTGCGCATCCCCTATACCCATTCGGGGGTTCTCGCCTCGGCGCTGGCGATGGACAAGGCCCGCAGCAAGGAGGTGTTCCGCACCGCCGGCCTGCCCGTGGTCGAGAGCCTGATCGTCGACAAGTCGCAGGTCGAGGCCGGTCACGTGATGGCGCCGCCTTATGTGGTCAAACCCAACAACGAAGGCTCCTCGGTCGGAATCTACATCGTGCAGGAGGGGGCCAATACCCCGCCGCGGATGGCCGAGAGCATGCCGGCCCAGGTGATGGTTGAACAATATGTGCCCGGTCGCGAACTGACCACCTCGGTGGTCGGCGATCGCGCGGCGACGGTGACCGACATCATCACCAACGGCTGGTATGACTACGACGCCAAGTACAAGCCCGGCGGCTCGCGCCACGAGATCCCGGCCAAGATCCCGCAGGAGATCTTCGACCTCTGCCTCGATTACGCCCTGCGCGCCCACCGGGCGCTCGGCTGTCGCGGGGTCAGCCGCACCGATTACCGCTGGGACGAGTCAAAGGGCGCCGAGGGGCTTGTCCTGCTGGAGGTCAACACCCAGCCCGGCATGACGCCGACCTCGCTGGTGCCCGAACATGCCGGCGTGATGGGTATGACATTCGGCCAGCTCTGCGCCTGGATGGTGGAGGATGCCTCGTGCAACAGGTGATCCGCTCCCGCGCGCAGACCCGTCCCGATCCTGCGCCCTCGCGCCTGAACTACCGGGTGCAGCGCTGGTTGCTGACGCCGGGCATCCGGCTCGGGTTGCGGATCGGCGTGCCGTTCTGCCTGTGTTTCGCGCTCGGCTCGGCCTTCATGGCCGACCAGGCCCGGCGCGATGCCCTGGCGGTGTTCCTGTCGGACCTGCGCGCCTCGATCCAGGAGCGGCCCGAGTTCATGGTCGGGCTGATGGCGATCGACGGGGCCGGGCCCAATCTCTCGGAGGATATCCGCGAGGCGGTGGCGCTGGATTTCCCGGTCAGCTCCTTCGACCTCGACCTCGAACAGATCCGTGACCGGATCATCGGGCTCGACCCGGTCAAGGCGGCCAGCGTTCGCATCCGACCCGGTGGCATCCTTCAGGTCGACGTGGTCGAACGCCAGCCGGCGGTGATCTGGCGCAGCCGCGCCGGGCTGTCGATGCTGGACGAAAGCGGCATTCATGTGGACCAGCTGGCAGGGCGCACTACCCGGCCCGATCTGCCGCTGATCGCCGGCCAGGGCGCCGACCGCGCGGTCGGCGAGGCGCTGGCGCTGATCGCCGCGGCACGGCCGCTGGCCGACCGGCTGCGCGGGCTGGTGCGGGTGGGCGAACGTCGCTGGGACGTGGTCCTGGATCGTGGCCAGCGCATCCTGCTGCCGCCGGACCGACCGGTGCGCGCGCTGGAGCGGGTGCTCGCGCTGGACGAGGTGCGCGAGTTGCTGGATCGCGACGTGACGGTGGTCGACATGCGACTTCGGGCGCGACCGACGGTGCGGATGACCGGCGACGCGGTCGAGGACTGGTGGAAAATAAGAAGAATAAACGGATACGGGCAGTAGCACATGACGGACCTATATCAATCCCAACGCGCGATGCGGCAGATGCGCCGCCAGGCAATGCAGCGTGGCGTGATCGCGATCCTCGATGTCGGCAGTTCCAAGACCGCCTGCCTGATCCTGCGGTTTGATGGCACCGCCAAGCTGAGCGAGGACAACTCCATCGGCTCGCTGGCGGGGCAGAGCGGGTTTCGCGTGGTGGGCGCGGCGACGACCCGATCGCGCGGGGTGCAGTTCGGCGAGATTACCGCGATGCAGGAGACCGAGCGCGCCATTCGCACCGCCCTGCAGGCGGCGCAGAAAATGGCCGAGATCCGCGTCGATCACGTGATCGCCTGTTTCTCGGGGGCCAATCCGCGCTCTTACGGGCTGGACGCGACGGTGGAGCTCGAGGGGCAGGTGGTGACCGAGTCCGAGATCGCCCGGGTGCTGTCTGCCTGCGAGGTGCCCGAATATGGCGCCGGCCGCGAGGTTCTGCATGCCCAGCCGGTGAACTTCGCGCTCGACAACCGCTCGGGCCTGATCGACCCGCGCGGGCAGCTGGGGCACAACCTGGCCGTCGACATGCATATGCTGACGGTGGATGCGCCGGCGATCCAGAACCTGGTCCATTGCATCAAGCGCTGCGACCTGGAACTGGCGGGGATCGCCAGTTCGGCCTATGCCTCGGGCATCTCGGCCTTGGTCGAGGACGAACAGGAACTGGGCGCCGCCTGCATCGACATGGGCGGCGGCAGCACCAGTATCTCGATCTTTCTGAAGAAACACATGATCTATGCCGATTGCGTGCGCATGGGCGGCGATCATATCACCGGCGACATTTCCATGGGCCTCGGCGTGCCGATGGCGAACGCGGAACGGATCAAGACTTTTTGCGGCGGGGTGCATGCCACCGGCGCCGACGATCGCGACATGATCGACATCGGCGGCGATACCGGTGACTGGGAGCATGACCGCCGCACCGTCTCGCGCGCCGAGCTGATCGGCATCATGCGCCCCCGCGTCGAGGAGATCCTCGAAGAGGTGCGTGCGCGGCTCGATGCGGCCGGGTTCGATCACCTGCCAAGCCAGCAGATCGTGCTGACCGGCGGGTCGAGCCAGATCATGGGGCTGGACGGGCTGGCCAGCCGCATCCTCGGTCACCAGGTGCGCCTGGGCCGTCCCTTGCGGGTGCATGGGCTGCCGCAGTCGGCCACCGGTCCCGGCTTTGCCGGCGCGGTGGGGTTGGCGCTTTTCGCTGCGCATCCGCAGGACGAATGGTGGGATTTCGAAGTGCCGGTGGACCGCTATCCGGCGCGCTCGCTGCAGCGCGCGGTCAAGTGGTTCCGCGACAACTGGTAAGAGGGCAGGGCGCAGGAGCCGGGCGCTTTGGGCTGGCCCGCGCGCTCATCGCATGCTAGGGTTGTGACAAGCCGCACGGATGAGAGGCGGTCGGGAGGGTCGAGCAGGGACCCCGCGAATTTGAACGGACGGACCGCGCACCGCGCGCGATCCTGACACGTGCGCCGGATCAGCGCCGGGGCCCTATTGTTGCGCGTATCTCTGCACGCAACATCTGGGGGCTTTGGCAAGATACCGCCGGCGTTCGCAATTTTTTTGCCATATTTTGTGTGAATCACTTGTTTTCTTGGTGACCTCGTACGGTTCTCCCGCTATTGTTCCATACAGGCAGACCCGCCCGACAGAGGCGGTGGCGTGACGTAAACGATTGTGAACAGGCGGACAGAGCATGACATTGAACCTTTCGATGCCCGGACAGGACGAACTGAAACCGCGGATCACCGTTTTCGGCGTCGGCGGCGCGGGCGGCAATGCCGTCAACAACATGATCGAAAAGGCGCTCACCGGCGTTGAATTCGTCGTCGCCAACACCGATGCGCAGGCGCTTCAGCAAAGCCAGGCGCAAAACCGGATCCAGCTTGGTATCAAGGTGACCGAGGGGCTTGGCGCGGGGGCACGCGCCACCGTCGGGGCCGCCGCCGCCGAAGAGAGCATCGAACAGATCGTCGATCACTTGGCCGGGTCGCACATGTGCTTCATCACCGGAGGCATGGGGGGCGGTACCGGCACCGGCGCCGCACCGATCATCGCCCAGGCCGCACGTGAACTGGGTGTTCTGACCGTGGGCGTGGTGACCAAGCCGTTCCAGTTTGAGGGCGTCAAGCGGATGCGCCAGGCCGAGGACGGGGTAGAGGCCCTGCAAAAGGTCGTCGACACGCTGATCATCATTCCGAACCAGAACCTGTTCCGGCTCGCCAACGAAAAGACCACCTTCACCGAGGCGTTCTCGCTGGCCGACAACGTGCTGTACCAGGGCGTCAAGGGGATTTCCGATCTGATGGTGCGTCCCGGCCTGATCAACCTCGATTTCGCCGACGTCCGTTCGGTGATGGACGAGATGGGCAAGGCGATGATGGGCACCGGCGAGGGCGAGGGCGAAGAGCGCGCCATCCAGGCCGCCGAAAAGGCCATCGCCAACCCGCTGCTGGATGAAATCAGCCTCAAGGGCGCCAAGGGCGTGCTGATCAACATCACCGGCAGCCACGACCTGACCCTGTTCGAGCTGGACGAGGCCGCCAACCGGATCCGCGAAGAGGTGGACCCGGAGGCCAACATCATCGTCGGCTCGACCCTCGATACCGACATGGAAGGCAAGATGCGCGTCAGCGTCGTGGCCACCGGCATCGACGCCACCGAGGTGCACAGCGACATTCCGGTCGCGCGCCGCCCGCTGTCGCAACCGCTGAAACAGAAGGTCTCGGCCGAGGAAGAACGTCCGCAGGCACCTCTGGAACTGGAAACGCCGATCGCCGCCGAAACCCAGGTGGAAGAACCCGTGCAGGCGATGGAGCCCGCTGCCGCCGAGCCGGCGCAGGAACCCAGCCTGTTCGAGGGGATCGAAGAGACCGCACCGCAAGAGGTCGCGCATCACGACAGCGGCGACATGCACGCGGAACAGACTGTCGCACAGCAGGACGATGGCCTGCCGCCGCCGGCCTATCGCCCGCAAGAGCCGGTGTTCGAGCCGCGCGCCGCGATCCACGAAGACGAGAACGAGAATTTCGTCGCGCCCAAGGCGCCCGCACCCGGAACGCCTTCGCCGGAAGCGCTGGCGCGGTTGCATGCCGCCGCCCGCAACGCGCCCCGCACCCCGCAGCAGGGGACCGCGCCGCAACAGCAACCGGCCCCGGAAAAAGGGCGCTTCGGCTTCAACCGCCTGATCGACCGGATGACCGGCCATGCCGGCGACACGCCTTCGGGCGGCGCCCAACCGGCGGCCCGCCAACAGCCACCGATGCAGCGCCCTGACACCGCCGCCCAGCCTGCGGCCGAGGCGGACCCGGATCAGGAACGGATCGAGATTCCCGCCTTTCTGCGGCGTCAGGCGAACTGACCGCGGACACAGTTATGCGACGAAAGACCGCCTTTACGGCGGTCTTTTTTGTTTTGAATCAATGATTTGAAACGGGGTCGGCGGGGTTCTGCCGGATTGTTTCAGTGATGTTTCATTCAGTTACAAAGATTGAGTTGAGCCAAGGCGGGTGGAACTTTACTTGATGGGCACCGGTATCGCGGATTGCCGGAGCCACGCTGAGAGGCCGCTTTTGCAACATACGCTGAGAACGCCAGTCACCTTTACCGGAGTCGGCCTGCATTCGGGCAAGCCGGTCAAAATGACCATCCGCCCGGCTGCTGCCGGTCACGGCATCTGGTTCAAGCGGGTGGATATCGCCCTCGGCGATACGATGATCCCTGCACTCTACCACGCCGCCGAACAGACCCCGCTCTGCACCCGGCTGGTCAACGGGGCCGGTGTTTCCGTCTCGACGGTCGAACATGTCATGGCGGCGCTGGCCGGTTGCGGCGTGCACAACGCCCTGATCGAGATCGACAACCCTGAGGTTCCGATCCTTGACGGCTCTTCTGCCCCCTTCGTGCGCGGCATCATGGCGCGTGGTGTGCGCGCTCAGATCGCCCCGATCCTCGCCTACGAGGTCCTGCGCCCGGTGACGGTCGAACGCGGTGAGGCCCGCGCCACGCTGACCCCGGCCGACCGGCTGACCATAGAATTCCACATCGACTTTGCCGATGCCGCCATCGGCCGCCAGAGCAAGCGGCTCGACATGGGCAACGGCGCCTTTGCGCGCGAACTTTGCGACAGCCGCACCTTTTGTCGGCACGAGGACGTCGAGCGCATGCGCGAGGCCGGCCTCGGCCTTGGCGGCACGCTGAACAATGCCGTCGTCGTCGATGGCGACACCATCCTGACGCCGGGCGGGCTGCGCCACCCCGACGAGGCGGTGCGCCACAAGATGCTGGATGCGTTGGGCGACCTCGCGCTGGCCGGTGGGCCGTTGCTGGGACACTACGTGGGCGAGCGTGCCGGTCATACCGTGACCAACGCCCTGCTGCGCGAACTCTTTGCCACACCCGATGCCGTGCGCCCGGTTTTGTGCGACCAAGGCATCTCTGCCCGGCTGCCGGGCAAGGGGTTGGCGCTGCGCGAGATCCCCCAGGTCGCCTGAGCACGGACCCTGCCGCAAGGGCCTTTTGCCGGCGGCGTTTTAAGGCGTTTTGCACCGGAAATTATTGTGCTAGACCGATGCCCAAACGGGCGGAACGCCCGGAAAGTACTATGAGGATTGGCAAGCATGATCGGCGGCAGGTCGGGAATCAGGGTCATCGGGGCATTCATTCTGATGGCCGTTCTGGCGGCCTGCGGGGGCAGCCCCGTGGACAAGTCGCAGAACCTCGAGGGGTTCACCCCGGAACAGATCTATGATCGCGGCGAGTTCGAGTTGTCGCGGGGCCAGACCGACAACGCCGCTTGGTATTTCTCCGAGATCGAGCGGCTTTATCCCTATTCTTCCTGGGCCAAGCGGGCGCTGATCATGCAGGCGTTTTCCTATCACAAGGGACAGGAATACCCCGAAAGCCGGGCAGCAGCGCAGCGCTACATCGATTTCTACCCCACCGACGAGGACGCCGCCTATGCCCAGTATCTGCTGGCGCTGTCCTATTACGACCAGATCGACGAAGTCGGGCGCGATCAGGGCCTGACCTTCCAGGCGCTGCAGGCGCTGCGAACGGTGATCGAGGTCTATCCCGACAGCGAATACGCGACCCCCGCGATGCTGAAATTCGACCTCGCCTTTGACCACCTTGCGGCGAAGGAGATGGAGGTTGGTCGCTATTACCTGCGCAAGAAGCAGTTCGCGGCGGCGATCAACCGGTTCCGCGTGGTGGTCGAGGATTTCCAGACCACCACCCACACCGCCGAGGCGCTGCACCGGCTGGTCGAGGCCTATCTCTCGCTTGGCCTGACCGACGAGGCGCAGACCGCCGGCGCGATCCTGGGCTACAACTACCAGGGGTCGGAGTGGTACGAGGACAGCTACAAGCTGCTGACCGCGCGCGGGCTCAAGATGCGCAGCATCGGCAACAACTGGCTCAGCCAGATCTACCGCCAGTCGGTCAAGGGTAAATGGCTCTGATCCCGATGCGGTCCATCCGGAAGTGGGGCAGGGGCGATGCTGCGATCGCTTGATATTCGTGACATGCTGATCATCGACCGGCTGGAGCTTGCGTTCCAGCCGGGCTTGAACGTGCTGACCGGCGAGACCGGGGCGGGCAAGTCGATCCTGCTCGACTCGCTGGGGTTCGTCCTGGGCTGGCGTGGCCGCGCCGCGCTGGTGCGCCAGGGCGCCGAGCAGGGCGAGGTAACGGCGGTTTTTGAACTTTCGCCCGATCACGCCGCCCGCGCCGTGCTGGACGAGGCCGGCCTGCCTGCCGGTGATGAACTGATCCTGCGCCGGGTTAACACGGTGGATGGGCGCAAGACCGCCTGGGTCAACGATCGGCGCTGCTCGGGCGAGGTGCTGCGCGCGCTCTCGGACACGCTGGTGGAACTGCACGGACAGCAGGACGACAAGGGGCTTTTGAACCCACGCGGCCACCGCGCCATGCTCGACGCCTTCGGCGGGCTCGACGTGGCCGGCGTGCGTGCGGCCTGGCGGACCCTTCAGGCGGCGAACAAGGCGGTGGAGGAGACCCGCGCGGCGCTTGAGGCGGTGCGCGCGGAAGAGGATTTCCTGCGCCACTCGGTCGAGGAACTCGATTCCCTCGCGCCCGAGCCGGGCGAGGATGCGGAACTGGACGCCGCCCGTCGTCGCATGCAGGGCGCCGAGCGCATCCGCGACGACGTCGCCCGGGCCCTTGCGCTGCTTGGTGGCTCTGGGGCCGAGGGCGCGATGGGCGAGGCGCTGCGCTGGCTCGAAGGGGTGACGCAGGAGGCGGGCGAGGCGCTGGAGGCACCGGTCGCCGCCCTCGGGCGGGCGATGATCGAGTTGGGCGAGGCGCAGGACGGGGTGGAACGCTGCCTGTCAGGGCTGGAGTTCAGCCCGGCGGAGCTGGAACAGGCCGAGGAACGGCTCTTTGCGATCCGCGCGCAGGCGCGCAAACACGGGGTACAACCCGACGACCTGGCCGGGTTCGCCGACACGCTGTGCGCCCGGCTGGCGGCGCTGGACGCCGGCGAGAGCGACCTGGAGGAAAAGCGCGCGGCGCTCAAATCGGCCCGGGCCGCCTATGACGCCGCCGCCGGGGCGCTTGGCGCGGCGCGCAGCGAAGCCGCGGCACGGCTCGACGCGGCGGTGATGGGGGAACTGGCGCCGCTCAAGATGGAGCGCGCGGTGTTCGAAACCCGCCTCGCCCCCACCGATCCGGGGCCGGAGGGCACGGATGCGGTCGCCTTTACCGTCGCCACCAACCCCGGCGCACCGGCGGGCCCGCTGAACAAGATCGCCTCGGGCGGCGAACTCAGCCGCTTCCTGCTGGCGCTCAAGGTCTGTCTGCGCGGCACCGACAGCGGCGTGACCATGATCTTCGACGAGATTGATCGTGGTGTCGGCGGCGCCACCGCCGACGCGGTGGGCCGCAGGCTGGCCGCGCTCGCCGCCGAGGGGCAGGTCTTGGTGGTCACCCATTCGCCGCAGGTCGCCGCCCGCGGGGCGCACCACTGGCGGGTCGAGAAACGGGTGAACGACGGGGTGACGCTGTCGACCGTGACCGCGCTACCACGCGAGGCACGCATCGACGAGATCGCGCGCATGGTGGCCGGCGATACAATCACCGACGAGGCCCGCGCCGCCGCGCGTGCGCTGCTCGAGGCTTGATCGGCTGCTTGGCAGTCCGCCGCTTGAGACTTCAGGTCATTTCCGCAGCGCAACCCGAGGGTTTTGAACGGAAAACCGGATTTTTCCACAGCGCGGCCCACCCCGCGCGCGGCAGATCCCTTTTCGCCGCCCGCGCATTGTCCTAAACAGGGGCAGACGCCAGAGGAGGCAACCGATGGCCCGACCCAGCCGCCCGATCCTCGCCCAGCAATTCGACCAGGCCGTGATTGCCTGCCGCGAAGGCTGGCACGTGCTGCGCACCCGTGGCCCGGGCCAGGTCCAGTTCTGGTTCATCGCGCTGGCCATCGGCATCGCCGCCGGTCTTGCCGCACTGGGATTTCGCAAGGGGATCGACGCGCTGCAGGCCTGGCTCTATGGCACCGAGGACGTGCAGCGCCTGCATACATATGCCGAGCATTTGGCCTGGTACTGGATCCTGCTGATCCCGGTGGTCGGCGGGCTGATCGTCGGGCTCATCCTGCATCGCTTCACCTCGGACGGTCGCGTGCGGGCGGTGGCCGATGTGATCGAGGGGGCGGCGCTCACCGACGGGCGGGTCGAGACGCGGGCCGGGCTGGCCTCGATGGCCGCCTCGCTGATCACGCTGGGCTCCGGTGGCTCTTCCGGGCGCGAGGGGCCGGTGGTGCACCTGGCCGGGGTGGTCTCGACCTGGATCTGCACCCGCATCGACGCCGACGGCATCACCGGGCGCGACCTGCTGGGCTGCGCCGTGGCCGCCGCCGTCTCGGCCAGTTTCAACGCCCCCATCGCCGGCGCGCTCTTCGCGCTCGAAGTGGTGCTGCGCCATTTCGCAGTGCATGCCTTTGCCCCCATCGTGATCGCCTCGGTCGCCGGCACGGTGATCAGCCGGATGGAATACGGCGATGTCACCGAGTTCGTGCTCGCCGCGCCCGAGTCGTTGCAGTTCTACGTCGAACTTCCGGCCTTCCTGATCCTCGGCCTGCTCTGCGGGGTGGTCGCGGCGGTGTTCATGCGCGGCATCTTCTTTGCCGAGGATATCGCCGACCACCTGCAGACCCGCATCGGCCTGCCGCGCTGGCTGCGCCCGGCGGTGGCGGGGCTGCTACTGGGCGCGCTGGCGATCTATTTCCCGCATATCATCGGTGTCGGGTACGAGACCACCAGCCTGGCGCTCTCGGGGGTGTTCACCCTGCGCGACGCGGTGGTGTTCGCGGTGATCAAGGCGGTGGCGGTGGCGATCACCTTCGGCGGCCGCATGGGCGGCGGGGTTTTTTCGCCCTCGCTGATGGTCGGCGCGCTCACCGGGCTGGCCTTCGGGCTGGTCGCCACCGGGTTGCTGCCCGAGGTGTCGGGCACCCACACGCTCTATGCCCTTGCCGGCATGGGGGCGGTGGCGGCGGCGGTGCTGGGGGCGCCGATCTCGACCACCATGATCGTGTTCGAACTGACCGGCGACTGGCAGACCGGTATCGCGGTGATGGCCTCGGTCAGCCTTTCGACCGCGCTGGCCTCGCGACTGATCGACCGCTCGTTCTTCCTGTCCCAGTTGGAGCGGCGCGGCGTTCACCTGGCCGCCGGTCCGCAGGCCTACCTGCTGGCGATGCTCCGTGCGGGGGCGGTGATGCGGCCGGTCTCCGATCCCCGCTGCGCCGAGGAGGGGCCCTGCCGCGACATGGTCGAACAGGGGCTCTGCATCGAGGCCAGCGCCTCGCTGGAGGCGGCGATGCCGATCTTTGATCGCGCCGAGGTGGACTTCCTGCCGGTGATCCTGCGCGGCGAGGCAGACAGCCCGCCGGAGATCCTCGGCGCGCTGTACCACGTCGATGCGCTCAAGGCCTATAACCGCGCCCTGGCGGCGACGGCGGCCGAAGAGCATTCCTGAGTGTCGGGAACAATCTCCCTAAACCCCGAAAATTGTTTCCAGAAAATTCCGGGGGGCGGCCCTGTGGCCCTCGGTTTCCTGCGCGCGTGGCGAATTTCCTAGCTGGACCCGGCGAATCCATTAATACTGCTTAATCATTCGTTACCAAAAAGTTAACAAACGGTTAACGGGAATGGTTGCCCGTTAATGCAATCCAAGGGGGATTTCATGGCCGACTCCAATTCTCTGCTTCCGCAATTTGCCACCTTCAGCGAAGAAGCCGCAGCCGGGTTCACCGGGACACCGGGCGACGACCTCATGATCGGAACCGGGGACGACGATCAGATGAACGGTGGCGATGGCGATGACGAGATCCGCGGCTATGGCGGCGATGACAGTCTGCGCGGCGGCAACGGCGACGACCTTCTGCGCAGCGCCGGTGGCAATGACGAGTTGCGCGGGCACCTGGGCGACGACACCCTGCTGGCCGGACCGGGCGATGACATCCTCTGGGGCGGCTACGGCCGCGACCGGCTGGTCGGTCACGACGGCGATGACATGTTGTATGGCGAGTTCTTCTCGGACCAGTTGTTCGGCAACAACGGCAACGACTTCCTGTCGGGCGGCGACGCCAACGACACGCTGGACGGCGGGTCGGGCGATGACCGCCTGTTCGGTAATGCCGACAAGGATACGCTTTATGGCCGTGACGGCGATGACAGGTTGAACGGCAATACCGGCGACGATTACTTGTCAGGCGATGACGGCAACGACATCCTGAAAGGCGGGTTCGGTGACGACACCCTGCGCGGCGGGGCGGGCAACGACACCCTGCGCGGCAACAATGGTGCCGATATCCTCAGCGACCGGCACGGCGTGGACAAGCTGTTCGGTGGCAAGGGGCGCGACGATCTGAACGCGGTGGATACGGTCACCGGCGCCTCGGACGTGCTGCGCGGCAACCGCGGCAACGACGCGCTGAAAGGCGATGACGGCGATACGCTGTTCGGCGGAGCCGGCAGCGACGATTTTTTCGTCTTCATGAAAACCGGCGGTGCGATGGTGGAAATCGCCGATCTCGACCTGTCCCTTGACGAAACGCTCAGCCTGTACGACAGCAGCGGCGAGGGGTTCAGCGCGACCGACCTGGCCGATGACGTGACCCTGGCCGACTCGGCGGATGGCGCCGTGGTTTCCTATGACGGCACCGCAGTGGCGCAGATTACCGGTATCACCGTGGCCGAACTGGACGCGGCCGGTGACTGGCTCCTGCCCAGCGCCTGAGCCGCTGCGGTCCCAACGTACAAAACGCGCCCCGAATCCTACGATCCGGGGCGCTTGCTTGTCGGGCCGGCGGCCTTGTCCGCCGGTTCAGATCTGCTCCACCTTCACGCTGTCGCTGGTGAAAAAGGCCAGGTGATCCTTGATCTCGGCCACCGCGTCGAGCGGTGCCTCATAGGTCCAGACCGCGTTCTCCGTCACCGACGACTTGTTGACGATGGAATAGTAGTGGGCATCCCCCTTGTGCGGGCAATGGGTCACCTTGTCGGTGCGGTCGAGGAACGCCATCGCGATATCCCCGCGCGGGAAATAGATCACCGGGGGCAGATCGCCCTCGCTCAACTCCAGCGCGTTGCTCGACTCTCCCAGCACCGCCCCGCCGGAGCGTACCGCCCAGAGCCCCGGTGCCTTGCGAATCCTGATATGCTCAGCCATCTCTCGTCCTTCCCGTGTGTTCTCGTTCGTCTTTTGATTGGCCGCGCTTTGTAACATGCCGGTGTCACCCCCGTCACGCCTTGCACGCGAAGGGCCGCAACGTCGGTTCGCGTCTCAAAGGGGGGCGGTGGCCGCCTCCAGCCACGCCCGCGCGGCCGTGCCCACCCTCGGGCCGATCTTTTCGGCGACCTTCGCATGATAGGCGTTCAGCCAGGAACGTTCCTCTGCTGTCAACATCTCCGCGACAATCAGCCGCCGGTCGATCGGGGCAAAGGTCAGCGTGCGCCAGCACAGCATCTCGCGCTCGGCATCGCCGCCGGGCAGGGCGGGGGCGGGCTCCACCACGATCAGGTTCTCGATCCGGATGCCAAAGGCGCCTTCGCGATAGTATCCCGGCTCGTTCGACAGGATCATCCCCGCCTCCAGCGGAACGTCGCAGATCCGGCTCAGGCGCTGCGGCCCCTCGTGTACGCTCAAATAGGCGCCGACGCCGTGGCCGAGTCCGTGGTTGAAATCCTGCCCCGCCAGCCAGAGCGGCATCCGTCCGATGGCCTCGATATGCTGTCCGGCCAACCCCTTGGGCCAGCGCAGACGCGACACCGCGATCATACCCTGCAACACGCGGGTGAACGCGGCGCGTTCCGCGTCGCCGACCGTGCCGATTCCGACTGTGCGGGTGATGTCGGTGGTCCCGTCCAGGTATTGCCCGCCGCTGTCCAGCACCAACAGATGCCCCTCTTCCAGGCGGCTGTCGCTTTCCTCGGTCACCCGGTAATGCATCACCGCGCCGTTCGGCCCGGTGCCGGCGATGGTCTCGAAACTGATGTCCTGCAGCGCGTTGTCGCGGCGGCGGCAGTCCTCCAGCCGGGTCACCACGTCGATCTCGCTCAGGCTGCCCGGGGGCTGAGCGTCCAGCCAGCACAGCAGCTCCACCATCGCCGCGCCGTCGCGCAGATGCGCCGCGGCCGCGCCGGCGATCTCGGCGGCGTTCTTGCGCGCCTTGGGCAGGGCACAGGGTTCGGCCCCAAAGACCGCGCGCGTCCCCAGCACATCGGCCAGGCGTTGCGGCGCGGTGCCTTGGTCGAGCCGCACCGGCCCCTCCAGCTCGGCCAGCCGGTCGAGAAAGGTCACCGGTTCCGACACCGAGACATCCCCGCCCAGGTGATCGCCCAGATCCTTCAGCTTTTCCGCCGCCATGAACAATTCCAGCCGCGCGTCGTCGTGCAGGATCGCAAAGCCATGCGCCACCGGGTTGCGCGGGATGTCGGCGCCCCGGATGTTCAGCAGCCACATGATCGAATCCGGCAGGGTGATCGCCGCGGCCCGATGTCCCGCCGTGCGCAACTCCTCGGCCAGGCGCGCGCATTTCGAGGCGGCGGTTTCGCCCGCAAACTCAAGCGGATGCGGTTTCACCGGCTGCATCGGAGCCGGCGGCTGGTCGGTCCAGATCCGGTCCACGAGGTTCTCGCAGCGCGCCAGGACGATCCCGGCCCCCTCCAACGCCTCGGTGGTGCGGGCGATCTCGGCCACCGTGTGCAGCCAGGGATCGAACCCGACGCGCCCGCCCTGCGGCAGTTGCTCCCTCAACCAGTCGGCCAGTTGCACCTCGGGCCAGGGCACCGGGGTGAAATCCTCGGCGACCTGCCGCTTGACCTGGGTCCGGTAGCGCCCGTCGATGAAGACGCCGGCGACCTCGCGCAGCGCGGCGCAAAACCCGGCCGAGCCGGTGAAGCCGGTCAGCCAGGCCAGCCGCGCGTCATGCTCGGCGACATATTCGCCCTGGTGCGCATCCGCCCGCGGCACAAGGAACCCTTCCAGCCCCTCTTTTTCCAGTTCCGCCCGCAGCCGGGCCAGCCGCGGCGGTCCCTGCTCGGGGCGCGCGGTCACGTTGAATGTCTGGAACATGGGGCCTCCTGTCGATCTTCTGCCTGCCGGCGCGGATCATGAGGCCTGCCCGGAGGAGAGGCAAGGGCAGGGGGCAAGGGATCGGCCGTCTCCCCCACCTTCTTCTCTTTTCCAAATACTCCCGCCGGAGGCGCAGGGTCGCCACCCGCGATCCGGTCTGCCGGGCGGGCGGGCGCACCAACCCCATGGGTCTTGTCTGCAGCATGGAAACGGGGCGGCACGATCTCCCGCGCCGCCCCTTAAATCTTGCGCGGAAAGACCAAGCTCAACTCGCCTTCTTGATTCCCATGATGCGCGCGCGGGCGCGTGGGTCGCTGTCGAACAGGGCGGCAAGCTGCTCGGTCATGGCACCGGCCAGTTGATCGACGTCGGTGATCGTCACCGCGCGATCGTAATAACGCGTCACGTCATGGCCGATGCCGATCGCCAACAACTCGACCATCTTGCGTTTCTCGACCATGGCGATCACGTCGCGCAGGTGTTTCTCAAGGTAATTTGCCGGGTTCACGCTGAGGGTGGAATCATCCACCGGCGCGCCGTCCGAGATCACCATCAGGATCTTGCGCTGCTCGCGCCGCGCCACCATCCGCCGATGCGCCCATTCCAGCGCCTCGCCGTCGATGTTCTCTTTCAGCAGGCCCTCTTTCATCATCAGCCCGAGGTTGTCGCGCACCCGTCGCCAAGGGGCGTCGGCGCTCTTGTAGATGATGTGGCGCAGGTCGTTCAGCCGGCCCGGCTGTTGCGGGCGGCCATCGTTCAGCCAGGCCTCGCGCGCCTGTCCGCCCTTCCACGCGCGGGTGGTAAAGCCGAGGATCTCGACCTTGACCTGGCAACGCTCCAGCGTGCGGGCCAGCACGTCGGCACAGATCGCCGCGATCGAGATCGGACGGCCCCGCATCGAGCCGGAGTTGTCCAGCAGCAGCGTCACCACGGTGTCGCGAAACTCGGTATCCTTCTCGCGCTTGAAGCTCAGCGGGGTGGTCGGGTTGGCCACCACGCGGGCCAGCCGCCCGGCATCCAGCGTGCCCTCTTCGAGGTCGAACTCCCAGCTTCGGTTCTGCTGCGCCTGCAACCGCCGCTGCAGCTTGTTGGCCAGCCGCCCGACCGCGCCCTTGAGCGGATCGAGCTGCTGATCGAGATAGGCACGCAGCCGTTCCAGCTCGACCGGTTCGGCCAGGTCCTCGGCGGCGATCTCCTCGTCGTGCTGGTCGAGGAAAACCCGGTAATCGGGGTCGGCCTCGGAAGGCGCCGGCGGGGCGGGGGGCTCCAGCGGGGCCTCGCCCTCGGGCATTTCGGCCTCGTCGCCCATCTCGTCCTCGGCGCTGTCGTCCATGCTGACCTGGGCCTGGGCCTGGTCATCCTGGTCGTCCTGGCTCTGCTCGGGATCGGCGTCGGCGGACTGTTCGTCGTCCTCTTCCTGGCCGGTGCTGTCGGGATCGGGCTGTTCCTCGGCCTCTTCCTCGGCCTGGTCCTCCTGGTCCTGATCCTGCTGGTCGGGATCCTCGCCCAGCTGGTCGCCATAGCCGAGGTCATTGATGATCCTGCGGGCAAAGCGGGCGAACTCGGACTGGTCCGAGAGCTTGTCCTGCAAATCGTCCAGCGTGCCGCCGGCCTGCTGTTCGATGAACCCGCGCCACAGCTCCATCACGTTCTGCGCCCCGGCGGGCATGTCGCGCCCGGTGGCCAGGTGCCGGATCAGGTAGCCGGCGGCGGCCGGCAGCGGCGCCTCCGAGGCCTCGGTCATGCTGTCATAGCCGCGCCGCAGCGCCTCGTTGCCGATCTTGGCGTCGATGTTGCCGGCGGTGCCGGGCATGTCGCGCGCGCCCATTGCCTCGCAGCGGGCGGTCTCCATCGCTTCGTACAATTCGCGCGCCATATCCCCCGGAGGGGCATAGCGGGCGTGCACCCCGTCGTCATGGTACTTGCGGTGCAGCGCCAGCGCATCCGCGGTGCCGCGCGCCAGCAGCACCTCGTCGCGGGTCATCCGGCGGCTGACCTGCGGCAGCCGCATCGACTCGCCCGACAGCCCCGAGGGGTCGACCGTGTAGCTCACGGTGAGTTCGGGGTCGTCGGCCATCACCTTGGTGGCCTCGGCCAGCGCCTTTTTGAACGGATCGGCGGGGTTGTCGGTGGGTTTGCTCATGCGGGGTCTGGTCCGGTCGCTTGCATATCCGCGCAACCTAGAGCCATTCGCCTGCCTTGACCATAGGGGGGGATGCGGATTCCGACCTGCAGAGCGGGCAAGATCCCGGTGCGTTGGCCTCCCGCTGTCATCCCGGACTTGATCCGGGGTCGCCCCTGCGCAATGCAAAAGGCGCCGGCTACCTGGGCCCGCGCCTTTCTTTTCCTGTCCCGGTCGAAGGGGTTAGACCAGCGCGGTACTCGCCGCGCTTTCCGGCAGTTCCTCGTCGAAGCAACGCTGATAGAACTCGGCCACCGTCTGGCGCTCCAGCTCGTCGCACTTGTTGAGGAAGGTCAGCCGGAAGGCATAGCCGACATCGCGGAAGATCTCGGCGTTCCAGGCCCAGTTGATCACCGTCCGCGGGCTCATCACCGTGGACAGGTCGCCGTTCATGAAGGCAGTCCGCGTCAGATCGGCCACGGTGACCATCTGGCCAACGGTCTTGCGGCCCTTCTCGGTGTTGAAATGCGGCGCCTTGCCCAGCACGATCATGGTCTCGGCGTCATGGCTGAGGTAGTTCAGTGTCGCCACCATCGACCAGCGGTCCATCTGCGCCTGGTTGATCTGCTGAACCCCGTGGTAGAGGCCCGTGGTATCGCCCAGGCCGACCGTGTTGGCGGTGGCGAACAGGCGGAAATAGGGATGCGGCGTGATGATCTCGTTCTGGTCGAGCAGCGTCAGCTTGCCGTCATGCTCCAACACCCGCTGGATCACGAACATCACGTCGGCGCGGCCGGCGTCGTATTCGTCGAACACGATGGCCACCGGGTTGCGCAGCGCCCAGGGCAGGATGCCCTCGTGGAACTCGGTCACCTGCTTGCCGTCGCGCAGCTTGATCGCGTCCTTGCCGATCAGGTCGATCCGGCTGATGTGGCTGTCGAGGTTGACGCGCACGGCGGGCCAGTTCAGCCGGGCGGCGACCTGTTCGATGTGGGTTGATTTGCCGGTGCCGTGATAGCCCTGGATCATCACCCGACGGTTATGGGAGAACCCGGCCAGGATCGCCAGCGTGGTGTCGGGATCAAACTTGTAGGTGGGATCGACCTCGGGCACGCGGTCGGTCGGCTCGGCAAAGCCCTTTACCGTCATGTCCGTATCAATGCCGAACACATCGCGCACCGAAACGGTCTCGGTGGGCTTTGCGTTGTACTCCGTCGCGCCGTCAGCCATCTGCCAGTCCTTGATCCCTCTGCGTGTCCGCACTCTGGTGCAACATATCGCGGGGAGAGGCAAGGGGAAGGCGCGCGGCGGCGAAACCCCGCGTCACAGCGTCGCCTGAACGGCTCACGTCGGTTTGATGCCCGCATGGGGCGGCAATGACCTAAATTTAACGCAGAGGTCGCGACCCGACATCCGAAAGGAGGCGCCCATGCACCGTCGATTCTTTCTTTCCGCCACCGCCGCCGGGGCGATCTCCGTGCTGACCGCCCGGTACGCGCGCGCCGCTGGCGAGTCCTTTGAGGTCACCCGGACCGAGGCCGAATGGCGCGCCATGCTGAGCGATCTTGAATATGCGGTGATGCGCGAGGAGGCGACCGAGCGCGCCTTTACCTCGCCGCTCGACAAGCAATACGGCGCCGGCCTCTACCATTGCCGGGGCTGCGATTTGCCGCTCTATTCCTCGGCCTACAAGTTCGACAGCGGCACTGGCTGGCCCAGTTTTTTCCAGGGCCTGCCCGACGCCATCGGCACCAAGACCGACCGCAAATTGCTGTTCATGCGCCGCACCGAATGCCATTGCCGCCGCTGCGGCAGCCACCTGGGCCACATCTTTGACGACGGACCGCGGCCTACCGGCAAGCGGCACTGCATCAACGGGGTGAGCCTGGTGTTCAAGCCCGCTTGAGCCCGGGCAGGGCAGGCACGGGTCCGGCCAAGGTCGATGCGGGTCTTACCAGTCGAAATCAATCTCAGACTTGCTGAGTGTGACACCCTCCAGCAAGACGATGTCATAGCGGATGGTTTCGCCGTAATAATCGGTGACAAAGCGGACCAGCGTATCGTCACCCTGTGCCTTGACCCGGATCACGCCCGGTCTCGTGTCGGTGTCGATCAGAAGACGGTCCCGGTCCGCATCGAAATCGGTGATCCGGTCGACCGCGCCATCGGTTCGGCCAACCATGAAATGGAAACTGTCGGCGCCAGCCCCGCCGGTCATCACATCGGTCCCGCCGCCGCCCACAATGTTGTCGTCGCCGCGCCCGCCAAATATCCTGTCGTCGAATCCTTTCATCGGAAGGAACACAAAACTGTCTCCGTACAACCAGTCGTCGCCGGCGCCGCCGCGCAGCACGTCCTTTCCCCGCCCGCCAAAGATCTCGTCCTGCCCTGCGCGCCCCGCCAGCGTGTCACGACCGTTGCCACCTGAGATGAAATCGTCAGCGGACTTGCCCCGGATCACGTCGCGACCGGCCCCGCCAAAGGCGCGGACCTCCTGCGTCGGAGACAGCGTGATCTGATCGTTTCCGCCATTGCCGAAGATCACCGAAAACCCGGTGACAGGCTGCGGATCCACGGGCGCCGTGATCACTTCGTCCTCATCTGATCCGATCATCGCGACATGGCCGGCCGTGGTCCCGGCCAGATCGGTGATCAGCCGCAGCGTGCCCAGCGATACCGGCGCATCCTCTTCGGTGTATGCGTGGGCACGGTACTCGAGGAATTCCATGCTCGGCGTCCCTGGAACATTGTCGGGAATGGTCAGTGTAAGGCTGCCATATCCCACCGACAGCGCGCTCCCGTCATAGGTGATCATTTGATCCGGCATGGAGGTGAAATCCGGCAGCATCAGCACATCGACCCCACCGGCATCCTCCCACCGATCAAAGTCGGAAAAAGACGGATCGTAGTAGGCGAAATCACTGTGAAAGCCGGTGGAAAGGATCATCGGGCACACCCCCTGTTAGACTGGTTAAAGACAAAATACCGCAAAAAGGGTATCCATCTTTCACCGTTCGGGCAAGTTTGACGCCCCGGTCAGCCGTGCTGCACCGGGCATTGCCCCTGAGGGGAGTACTCTTGGTTTTCTGTCTAATTCCCGGACCCGTCCGGTTCACCGACGCAGCCGAAGGGCCGCGGTCCTGACACCGCGGCCTGTCGCCCTCAGTCCTTGAAGTTGCGGCTTTCCTTGATCTGGTCCCAGGCCCAGACCACCTCTTGCAGCTGCTCTTCCTGGCTGCGGTCGCCGCCGTTCATGTCCGGGTGCAGCACCTTGATCAGCTTCTTGTAGGCGCGGCGCACCTCGGTCTTGGTCCAGCTGTCCTTGGCCTCGAGGATCTCGATCGCGCGGCGCTCGGTCGGGGGCAGGCGGCGGCCGGCGGCCTGTCCGCGTCCGGGGTTCTGGGTGGCGTTCTGGCCCAGCACCTGGTGCGGGTCCTCGATCCCCAGCCGGGCCCACGCCCGTGCCTCCGGGTCGCCCAGCGGGCGGGTGGTGCGCTCCCACACCTTGTCCTTGCTCTGTTGCGCGTTCAGCTCGGCCTCGGTGGTGCCTTCGAAGAAGTTCCACTTCTGGTTATATTCGCGCACGTGCTTCTGGCAGAACCACAGGTAGTCGTCCAACACGTCCGGCGCCTTGGGCGCGCGGAACTTGCCAGCCTCGTTGCAGCCTTCGTGGGCACAGACACGGGTCGAGGTTTCCGAGGCCCCCGACATGCCCCGCCGCCCGCGCGGATTGCGCTTCTTGGCGGAAGATACGGACATATCGAAGCCAAACGGATCCGGTTTTGACATCGCGCTGCTCCTTTGCGACGGGGGCGTTCTGGACTCGGACGCCAGAGTTTAATCTAAGTGGCGGGAGATAGAAGAGGGGGCGGCGATTTTTTTGCCGGATGAGCGGAAAATGGGTGTAACTGACGAAATTGAAACCCGGCTGCGGGACGCGTTCGCGCCGACCGCGCTCGAGGTGATCGACGAAAGCGAAAGCCATCGCGGCCATGCGGGTTATCGCGACGGCGGCGAGAGTCATTTTCGCGTGAGGATCCGCGCGCCGGGCTTTGCTGGGCAAAGCAGACTGCAACGGCACCGCGCGGTGCACGCGGCGCTGGGCGCCGATCTGGTCGGACGCATTCACGCGCTGGCGCTGGACATCGACGCCTGAGGCGGGTTCAGCCGCGCCCCTTGTCCGGCTCCGACGCGTTGTCGTCAGCGTCCTCGTCCGTGTCGTCGTCGTGCTCTGCGTCGTCGTCACCGTCCTCGTCACGCGCGGCATGCAGCGGCGGATCGTCCGGTTCGAGCGACCGCGCCTCGGGTGCGCCAGGTTCGGGCGGGGCCGGTGCCGTGGGGTCGGGCACCGGGACGAGTGGCGCGACGGTGGGGTCGGGGGCCTCGATCAGGCGCGGATGAAACGTGTCCTCCACGCCCTCCACCGGGCGACGGAACACCAGCACGTTGCGCCAGTGCGTGGTCGAGCCGGTCAAGCCGCTGCGCTCGTCGCTGGGCAGCAATTCGGCGCGCAGGTATTCCCACCCCTCGGCGCCCATTTCGTTCAGCACGGTTTCGACCGATAGCGCAAAGCGCGCCTCGGGCGTCTTGACGCCCTTGGCCTTGCGGCCCTTGGCGGGGGCCGGAACGACCTTGTATTCGTAGCGGGGCATTGGGTTCCCTTCGATGATTGGCGCCAATCTAGCAGCTTGCCGGGCGGGGAAAAGGGGGCTTGGTGCCGCGTTCGGGAAACCGGCGGCGGAATGGAAAACGCCCGGGCGGTTTTGAACCGCCCGGGCGTCTTTTCGTCAATTCTGCGCCGGAATCAGTCCCAGCAGCCCACCAGCACGGTCATGCCCAGGGCCAGTTTGCTCAGGTCGTCCGGCGGCAGCGGCGTGCCGGTCTGTGCCTCTTCGCCGATGGTCACCCCGGCCTCGGCCAGCATGGCGCGGACCACGCCGACATCGGCGGCAAAGCTGACGTCGCCGGGCAGGCGCTGGCCGTTGCTCGCAGCCGGCAGGAGCACCCCGAGAAGCCCGCCGCCGGTATCCAGAACCGGTCCGCCGGCATCGCCGGGCAGCGGCGCCAGCGCCAGCCGCGTCAGCCCTTCTTCGCCCTGCAGACCCTTGAGGTCGGCGACGGTGCCAAAGGTCAGCGTCGGCGCGCCCAGCACCCCGCCGTAGGAATAGCCCGAAACCGCGACATCCGATTGCAGTCGCGGCGCGCCGGGGCGCAGCCGGGCCACCGCCATCGGCGCCAGCGGCACCTCCGGGCGCAGCACCGCGAGGCCGGCGGCCTCGTCAAGCGCTGCCACCTGCGCGGGATACTCGTGGTCCAGCGTGATCCGGGTGCAGCCCTGCACCGCCTCGGCGGTGGTCAGCACGGTTCCGGCCGCGTCGATGTAAAAGCCCGAGCGCGACCGTTTCGGCTTGCGCACCGCCAGCCCCGAGACCAGGTCGACGCTTTGCGGCGCATTGGCCCCGGCACCGGGATCAAGCACCCCGTCGAGCCGCTGGAAGCTGGCCTGCATCTCGGTCAGCACCCGGCTGCGGCGATCCTCGTCGCCCTCCGGCCAGATCAGGGTAAAGCCCTTGATCTGCCCCGCCTTCAGCGTCGCCTCGGTATAGGAGACGATGCCCCGGCCGCGACCCTCCAGCGTGAAGCTGTCGCCCTTGCGCGACCGCGGCCCCTCGAGCGGCACGATCTCCAGCGTCTGCATGATGTCGTACAGGCCATAAAGGGTGGCCCGGTCGCCCGGCTGGCTGATCAGCAGCACCCGCGCGCCCAGATCGCTGGCGGCGTCGTAATGGGCAAAGGGGGATTCGTACTTCGAGAAGCGGACCGCATCCATCGGCATCTGCATCGCGATCCCGGCGCGGTCGTCGGTGTGGGCGCGCATGCCGACGCTGATCAGCGGCGCGTTGTATTCATCCATCAACGCCTGCCGCTGGCGGGTGGTCAACACGCCGGTGGGCTCATATCCGCGCGCGATCTGCCAGTCGGACATCGCCGCCCGCGTGCCACGGCCAAAGGCGCCGTCGATCGACGAGGCATAGACCCCGGCCGCCTTCAGCGCCACCTGCAACGCGCGCCGTTCGTCCGCGCTCAACAACCGCTCGCTGCGCCGCGCCTCGGCCGGGGTTTCGTCGGCGGGTTGCGGTTCGGGCTGCGGTTCGGCCTGCGTCACCTGCGCCTCTGGCGAGGCCTGCGTCTGCGGCACCGCCTGGGTGGTCAGCGCGCTGTCACCGACCGGCCAGAACTTCTGGCCGAAATTCCCCGAATCCACCACATAGCTGTCCTGCGGGATCTGGCCCTGCAGGCGATAGACCCGCAGCACCCGTTCCGCATCCGGGCGGCTGTAGGGCCCCAGCGCGATGCCGTACCAGCCGCCGCCCAGGGCGAACCCGTTCACGTCGGCGAGGCGCCCCGCAAACTGGCTGGCCCGCTGTTGCGCCGTGGTCAGGCTGGGATGGGCCTCGATCTGGACCCAGGCGGCCTCCTGCGCCAGCGCCGGGCGCATCAGGGCGAGGCTGAGGAAAAGGAACGCGGCAAAAACTCTGTGCATTATGCTCTCTTGCTCTGGCAAACTTGATTGTTTCCGGCACCTAAGCAGGAAACATCCTGCTTGACCATGCTTTTGAACGCGTCGAATTCCCCCTGTTGCGCGTTGACCCCCGCGCGGCGGACGCATAGGAATGGCGCGCCTCGCACGGTACAGGAAAGAGCCGCCCCATGAGTGACAAACCCACGCCCCCGCGATCGTTCCAGGAGATCATCCTGCGCCTTCAGACCTATTGGGCGGGCAAGGGCTGCGCCGTGCTGCAGCCCTATGACATGGAGGTCGGCGCCGGCACCTTTCACCCCGCCACCACCCTGCGCGCGCTGGGCTCGAAATCCTGGGCGGCGGCCTATGTCCAACCTTCGCGCCGGCCCACCGACGGCCGCTATGGCGAGAACCCGAACCGGTTGCAGCATTATTACCAGTTCCAGGTGCTGATCAAACCCAGCCCGCCGGATCTTCAGGCGCTTTACCTCGGCTCGCTCGAGGCGATCGGCATCGACATGGACCTGCATGACATCCGTTTTGTCGAGGACGACTGGGAAAGCCCGACGCTGGGCGCCTGGGGGCTGGGATGGGAGGTCTGGTGCGACGGCATGGAAGTGTCGCAGTTCACCTATTTCCAGCAGGTCGGCGGCCATGATTGCAAGCCGGTCTCGGGCGAGTTGACCTATGGTCTGGAACGCCTCGCGATGTACGTGCTGGGCATCGACCACGTGATGGACATGCCCTACAACGATCCGCAGGCGCCGATCGCGTTGAAATACGGCGATGTGTTCCGCCAGACCGAACAGGAATACTCGCGCTTCAACTTCGACGTGGCCGAGACCGAGATGCTGTTGCGCCATTTCGAGGATGCCGAGGCCGAGTGCGACGCGATCCTGTCGCGTCCGCAGGTCGACCCCAAGACCGGGAAAAAGATCATCATGGCGCATCCCGCCTATGACCAGTGCATCAAGGCCAGCCACCTGTTCAACCTGCTCGATGCACGCGGCGTGATCTCGGTCACCGAACGCCAGGCCTATATCGGCCGGGTCCGGGCACTGGCCAAGAAATGCGCCGATGCTTTCGTCCAGACCGAGGCCGGCGGCGCGGCGGCATGAGGCCGCAGGGCGCGGAGATCCACCCATGAACGGCAAGTTCGTCGCCTCCCTGATCGTCCTCTGCGCGCTGGTCGCGGGGGCGGCGATCTATTACCTGCAGGTCTATGGCTATTATTACCGCGTCACCCCGACGCCGGGGCAGGACGTGCAACTGGTCGCCGTCGCCACGCAGGCGCCCGAACCCATCGCCTATGCGGATTTTCAGGCCATCGATGCCGACAGTTCGCCGATCCGCTACCGGTCCTGCTTCACCACCGACCTGCCCATGGATGAGCTTGCCGCCACCTATGTCGAGCGGCAGGGAGGCGAGCCGCGAGTCGCCCCCGGCTGGTTCGACTGTTTCGACGCCGAGGCGATCGGCACGGGGATCGAGGCCGGCGACATCCGCGTCTTTCTCGCGCAGAAGAACATCGCCTACGGGGTCGACCGTGTCACCGCCATCGCGCCGGACGGCCGCGGCTGGTCCTGGGAAGAACTGAACGACTGTGGCCACAAGGCCTATGACGGCACCCCGGTGGGCGAGGCCTGCCCGCCGCGGCCCGAATCCGGGGCAGGGGGGTGATCCCGCCGTGCCCCCGCCCTTGCCATTTCCGGCCCATCGCCTGTATCCGCTGACCCGACGCCCTCAACACCCCGCCGAGGAACCCCTATGCCCGACCTTCTGATCGAACTGTTTTCCGAGGAAATCCCGGCCCGCATGCAGGCACGCGCCGCCGAGGACCTGAAAAAGCGGGTGACCGACGGTCTGGTCGAGGCCGGGCTGACCTATTCCGGTGCGACCGCCTTTTCCACCCCGCGCCGGCTGGCGCTGGCGGTCGAGGGGCTGCTCGCCGAATCGCCGACCCTGCGCGAGGAGCGCAAGGGCCCCAAGGTCGGCGCGCCCGACAAGGCGATCGAGGGATTCCTGCGCGGCGCCGGCATCACCCGCGACGCTCTCGAGGAACGCGACACCCCCAAGGGCACGGTCTATTTCGCCACCATCGAGAAGCCGGGCCGCCCGGCCGCCGAGATCGTGGCCGAGGTTCTGGAAACCACCATCCGCAACTTCCCCTGGCCCAAGTCGATGCGCTGGGGTGCGGGCAGCCTGCGCTGGGTGCGTCCGCTGCACTCGATCCTGTGTATCCTGAGTGACGAGTCTGGCGCGCATGTGGTGCCGATGGAGGTGGACGGGATCGCTGCCGGCGACAGCACCGAGGGCCACCGCTTCATGGCGCCGGGGCGGTTCTCGGTCACCTCCTGCGATGATTACCAGGCCAGGCTCAAGCGCGCTCACGTGGTGCTCTCGCCCGACGAGCGTGCCGATCACATCTGGGCCGACGCCACCAACCGCGCCTTTGCGGCCGGGCTCGAGGTGGTCGAGGACAAGGGCCTTCTGAGCGAGGTCGCCGGGCTGGTCGAGTGGCCGGTGGTGCTGATGGGCGAGATCGGCGAGGCCTTTCTCGACCTGCCGCCCGAGGTGCTGCAGACCTCGATGCGCGAACACCAGAAATTCTTCTCGGTGCGCGATCCGAAATCGGGCCGTATCGTCAAGTTCGTCACCGTCGCCAACCGCGAGACCGCCGATCACGGCGCCACCATCCTTGCCGGCAATCAAAAGGTGCTGGCGGCCCGGCTCTCGGATGCGAAATTCTTCTGGGACAACGATCTGCGGGTGGCGACTTCCGACCTGTCGGCCTGGACCGGGGCGCTTGAAAACGTGACCTTCCACAACCGGCTGGGCAGCCAGGGCGAGCGCATCCGCCGCATCGCCGCGCTGGCCCGCGACCTGGCCCCCGCCGTCGGCGCAGACAAGGGCGCGGCCCAACTGGCCGCCGACCTGGCCAAGGCCGACCTGTCGTCTGAAATGGTCTATGAATTCCCCGAACTTCAGGGCGTCATGGGCCGCTATTATATCGCCGCCGCCGGTCACGCCCCCGAGGTCGCCGCCGTCGCCGAAGAGCATTACTCGCCGTTGGGGCCCTCGGACGACGTGCCCACCGCGCCGCTCTCGGTCACCGTGGCGCTGGCCGACAAGCTGGACACGCTGACCGGATTCTGGGCCATCGACGAGAAACCCACCGGCTCCAAGGACCCCTTTGCGCTGCGCCGCGCCGCGCTGGGCGTGATCCGGCTGGTGCTGGCCAACGACCTGCGGCTGCCGCTGGACCGTTACATTGATGGCCAGATCCTGCGTCACAAGATCCACCTCAACCGCGAGGCCGACGAAAGCCAGCTTGCCGCGCTGCGCGACATCAACGACGAGATCGCCGATCACGGGGTCTTCGGGGCGGCCTTCCGTGCGGTTCTGGCCCGGTTCGACAACGACCCCGAGGTCGACACCTCGAACCAGTCGTTGCTGCATTCCATCGGCGGTCAGGTACCGGATCTGTCGACCGACCTGATGGTTTTCCTGCATGACCGGCTCAAGGTCTACCTGCGCGACCAGGGCCTGCGCCACGACGTGATCGACGCCTGCATCGCCATGCCGGGCCACGACGATCTGAACCTGCTGGTCAAACGCGCCACCGCGCTGGGCGCCGTGTTGCAGACCGAGGACGGCGAGAACCTGATCCAGGGCTTCAAGCGCGCCAACAACATCCTGACCCAGGCCGAGGAAAAGGACGGGGTGGAATATTCCTTTGGCGCCGACGCCAAGTTCGCCGAAACGGACAGCGAACGCGCGCTCTTTGCCGCGCTCGACGCTGCCCAGGCCCGGATCACACCGGCGCTGGAGGCCGAGGATTTCCCCGAGGCGATGGCAGCCATGGCGGCCCTGCGCGGACCGATCGACGCATTTTTCGAAGAGGTGCAGGTCAACACCGACAACGAGACCCTGCGCCGCAACCGCCTGAACCTGCTGCACCAGATCTGCACGATCTGCGGTCAGGTGGCCGACCTCACCCGCATCACCGGCTAGGGGCGGGCGCTCCGAGCCGACAGCCATCCGCACTCCGCCTGTCATCCCCGCGTAAGCGGGGGGCTTTATTCCTTGACGCCGAGGCCTGAAGATCCCCGCCTGCGCGGGGATGACAGGGGCGCGGTAGGATAGGGTGATGCCATTGGCTCGAGCCCCCGCCTGCGCGGCGAGGGCAGGGCCCGTTTCGACGGTGCGGGCATAGGCCCGCCCGCTTTTCCTTGCGCGTGCCGGGCACCTGCTTATGCTGCGGTCAGAGCAAGAGGTGCCGCAGTGCAATACAACCCGCATACCACCCTGGTGACCCCCGATGCCCCGATCGAGGTCGGGGCCCACGGCGGGCGTGCAAAATGCCTTCAGCGTCTTGTCCGGCTGGATCTGCCGGTGCCGCGCACCGTCGCGCTCTCCTTCGGGGCGGTCAAACGCATCGCGGCGGGCGAGATGCCCGACATCGCCGCCGTCGACGCCCAGTTCGACCCCTGCACGCTGCTCTGCGTGCGCCCGTCGTCCGAGGATCCCGACTGGGGCGGGCCCGGCGCGGTGCTGAACATCGGCATGAATGGCAAGCAATACGAAAAGCTCTCCGAGAGCCTCGGGCCCAGGGCCGCCGCCGCGCTCTATTCCCGCTTCGTTCAGGGCTATGCCACCCATGTCGCCCGCCTCGACCCCGATCTTTTCGACAGCGATCCCGAGGAGGGGCCCAAGGGCCTGCAACGGATGCTGCGCGCCTATGAGGACGAGGCCGACGAACCCTTTCCGCAATCGCGCAGCGAACAGCTCAGCGGTGTGTTGCGCTCGATGGCCCGCGCCTGGGAGGGGACCTCGGCCCGGCTGCTGCGCCAGGCCAAGGGCGCGCCGGCCGATGCCGGACTCGGCCTCGTGGTGCAGGAGATGATCCCGGGGCTGGGGCAGGGCGAATGCGGCTCGGGCGTGCTGCAACTGGCCGATCCGGTCACCGGCCGGCCGCAGATCATCGGACGTTATCTGAGCCAGAGCCAGGGGCGCGATGCGCTCGGCGCGGGGGCCGCCGCGCTCTACCTCGAAAAGGACCCGCGCGGCCCTTCGCTGGAGGAACTGGCGCCCGAGGCCTTTGTGGCGCTCAAGCGGGATGCGGCATTGATGCGGCGCAAGTTGCGCGAAGAGATGCAGGTCGAATTCGTGATCCAGGACGGCGCGGTGCATATCCTTGACGGTGTGCGCATCCAGCGCAGCCCGCGTGCCGCCCTGCGCATCGCCGTCCGGCTGGCCGAAGACGGCATCATCCCCCCGCAAGAGGCGGTGATGCGCGTCGATCCCCATTCGATGACCGAACTGCTGCACCGCCAGGTCGCCCCCGATGCCGAACGCGACGTTCTGGCCACCGGCATCGGCGCCAGCCCCGGCGCCGCGACCGGTCGCATCGTGTTTTCCGCCACCGCCGCCCAGGCCAGCGCCGCCCGGCGCGAAGCCTGCATCCTGGTGCGTCGCGAAACCGCCCCCGAGGACGTGCGCGGCATGCATGCCGCCGCCGGCGTGCTGACCGAAAAGGGCGGCATGACCAGCCACGCGGCGGTGATCGGGCGCGGCCTCGGGCTGCCCTGCATCGTCGGCGCCTCCGAGCTGACCTTCAACACCCGCGACAAGATGCTGCGTGCGCCCGATGGCCGGATCCTGCGCGAGGGCGACATCGTCACCATAGACGGCGGCACCGGACAACTGCTCGCCGGGGAACCCGCCATGCTCGAGGCGGCGCTCGACGATGCCTTCCAGACGCTGATGGGCTGGGCCGACGCGGCCCGCGACATCGGCATCCGCGCCAACGCCGACACCCCCGCCGACGCCCAGACCGCGCGCAACTTCGACGCCCAGGGCATCGGGCTGTGCCGGACCGAGCACATGTTCTTCGAACCCGGCCGCCTGACGGTGATGCGCGAGATGATCTTTGCCGAGACCAGTTCCGGTCGCGCCGCCGTGCTGGCCCGGTTGCTGCCGATGCAGCGCGACGATTTCATTCAGCTGTTCCGCATCATGGAGGGGCGCCCGGTCTGCATCCGGCTGTTCGACCCGCCGCTGCACGAATTCCTGCCCGCCACCCGCTCGGGCCAGCGCGAACTGGCCGAGGCGCTGGATCTTCCGGTCTCGGACGTCACCCGGCTGATCGAGGCGATGCACGAATACAACCCCATGCTCGGCCTGCGCGGCGTGCGCCTCGGTGTCACCGTGCCCGAGATCTACGAGATGCAGGCCCGCGCCATCTTCGAGGCCACGCTCGAGGCCAACCGAACCGGGGAACCGGTGGTGCCCGAGATCATGATCCCGCTGGTCTCGGCCAAGCGCGAGGTGGAGCTGATCAAGGCGCGGGTCGATGCCGTCGCCGGCGCCGTGCGCTCGGAACGCGGCGAGGAGTTCACCTATCGCCTCGGAGTCATGGTCGAGACTCCGCGTGCGGCGCTGCGTGCGGACGAGATCGCGCCGCATGTCTCCTTCCTCAGCTTCGGTACCAACGACCTGACGCAGATGACCTATGGCCTCTCGCGCGACGACGCCGGGCGGTTCATGTCCGACTACGTGCGCAAGGGGGTCTTTCCCGAAGATCCGTTTCACGTGCTCGACATCGAGGGGGTGGGGGAACTGCTCAAACTCGGGGCCGAGCGGGGCCGGGCAGCCAATCCTGACTTGACGGTCTCGATCTGCGGCGAACACGGCGGCAACCCCGAATCAATCGCCTTCTGTCGCGAGGCGGGGTTCGATTATGTCTCCTGTTCGCCGTTCCGCGTACCGGTGGCGCGGCTGGCTGCCGCCCAATTCGCCATTGCCGAGAAAATTACCCCAGAGGAGGATGAAACCCCTTGATCCTCAGGCGGTTGCGGGGCATTTTACCTGATCGTCCGGGTCGTTTCGGCGTTTATAATCTGCCTGTTTCGCGGGCGGAACTGGACTTTTCATGACATAGGGGCTAAGTGGACGGCTGCGCTGGCCTAGGGGGGGCTCGCTCGGACGCTTTGTTGTGAGGTTCCTATGAAACGACTCCTGACCGCTGCCGCCGTGGTTGTCACGGTTCTCTCTCCTTTGGCCGCATCGGCCGAAACCGGCCTCAAGGGTCTCTTCCAGCGTGAGCAGTCCTCGCTGAACAAGGTGTCGAGCACCCGGTTGCAGGCGATGCTGACCGGCGAGCGCCCGACGAAAAAGAAGAAGGCCAAGCAACTCCCCTTCACCTTCTCCCGCGCCTGGGTCGATGCCCAGCCCGAACCGCAGGGCGGTGACAACTGGCGCTGCCTGTCCGAGGCGCTCTATTTCGAGGCGCGCGGCGAAACCGTGAAGGGCCAGTTCGCCGTGGCCGAGGTGATCATGAACCGGGTCAAAAGCGCCCGCTTCCCCGACAGCGTCTGCGGCGTGATCCGCCAGGGTACCGGCAAACGCTATCAGTGCCAGTTCACCTATACCTGCGACGGCCACGCCGAGGTGATCTCGGAGCCGCAGGCGTTCGAGCGTGTCTCCAAGGTGGCCCGCGCGGTGATGGACGGGGTCACCGAGGACCTGACCGGCGGCGCGACCCATTATCACACCACGGCCGTCAAACCGCGCTGGGCGAATGTCTACAAAAAGACCGCACAGATCGGCGTTCACATCTTCTATCGCCACAACTACCGGACCGCGTCGACCGAATAAGGTTCGCACCATCGGGTCCTGGCGCGGGACGCACGGGGTTCGCCGGATCGAGGCCGATCGCCTTGGCATGACGGATGCCCCTTGTGCGGCATCGCAGACCCACCTTGCCATTGATTTTCTGCCGCTGGGGCCGGTCCGGTTCTCAGGGGGTGTCCTGTGCGTTTCCGCGCTGTGCCACGCGCGGCGCATCCTTGATCCGGGGGAGGGGCCACTGGTCCCGCACCCGCCCGGCGTTCATGCGAAAGAAAGGGCGCAGCCCGGTGCTGGCCGCTGGCGGGCGCCATGTGACGCGGATCAGCTGCGCCCCCCAAACGGGACTGCCGGACCTTGGGCCCTTAGCCGGTGTTCACCGCATGTCGCTCCGCGACCGAGGTCTTGGTGTATTCCTTGAGCGCCGCTTCGCAGCCTTCGGCCCAGATGACCGCCAGCCAGTCCTCGAATTCCTCGGCGAATTGCTGCGCCTCGGGCAGATCGCCGTAGAACCGGCGCTGTTCGATCCAGGCCTTCGGGCGGGCCCAGGCCTGGGCGCCGATCCTTTTCAAGGCATCCCAGACCGGGTCGTTGGGCATGATCCGCGTGCCGTCCTCGCGGGTGCCTTCGCACATCCGGGCCCAGAGCGCTTCGACGAGGGCAAGACCCGAAACCGATCCGCCGGCGGCCAGTTGATCGCGCAGGATCGGCAGCACGAACCCGGTGTGGCGGGCCGAGCCGTCAAAGGCCACGCGGCGGGTGGTGTCGACGATCCGGGGGTTCGAGAACCGCCTCTCGACTTGCTCCAGGTACGCCAGCGGCGTCATGCCGGGCACCGGGGCGACGGTCGGGGTGATCTCTTCGGTCTGCACCTTTCGGAACATGGCCGCGATCAGCGGATGGGCCATGCATTCGGAGATGGTCTCGATCCCGAGCACCTCTCCGACATTGGCGAGAACCTGGTGGCCGGCGTTGAGAATGCGGATCTTCATCGTCTCATAGGCCTGCACATCGTCGGAAAAGGTGGCGCCGACCTCGTCCCAGCCCGGGCGACCGGCACAGAAATCGTCTTCGATGACCCATTGGCGGAACGCTTCGTGGGTGACCGGCACGGCATCGTCGATGCCGAACCCCTGCGCCAGGGCGATCTCGGCGGGGCCGGTGGCCGGCGCGATGCAATCGACCATCGAGTTGGGAAAGGTGGCGTTGGCCGCGATCCAGTCGGCCAGGTCTGGGTCGGACAGCCGCGCCAGCGAAACCACGGTCTGGCGCAGGATGCTGCCGTTGCCCTGCAGGTTGTCGCAGCTGAGCCCGGTAAAGGGGCCATGACCCGCGTCGCGGCGCATGCGCAGGGCGGCGACGATGGCGCCGAAGGCGGTGCGCGGGGTATCGGGATGGAGGGCGTCGTGACGGATGTCGGGGTGGGACGCGTCAAAATCCTTGGTAACCGGATCGAGAAAATAGCCGCTTTCGGTGACGGTCAGCGAGACGATGCGAATGGTCGGGTCGGCCATGGCCGCGACCAGCGGACCGTTGCCCTCCGTGATCGGGATATAGCCCACCATCGACCCGATGACTTCGGCCGTCGTGTCCTCGGGGTCGAGTTCGATCAGCGTGGTCAGGCCATCCTGCGCCAACAGCTTTTCGCGCATTGCCACGTCAGCGGGGCGAACCCCCGCGCCGAGGATGGCCCAGTCCTGCGCCTTGCCCGCCTGCATCAGGCGATGCAGGTACCAGGCCTGGTGGGCGCGGTGGAAATTTCCGACGCCGATATGGACGATACCCGGGGTCAGGGCGGCGCGGTCATAGCGCGGGCGGTCGATCATCAACCGATCAAGCGTCGCATTCGAAAGTCTGATCAACTCACCCATTGGTCGCCGTCCACGTTGTAGGTTTGCGCGACGATGTAGTCGCTTTCGGTACTGGCGAGGAAAACCGCCATGCCGGTCAGATCCTGCGGCACGTCCGTGCGGCCACAGGGGGGCTTGTGCACGGCGTCCTTTTTTCCTTGGACCGGCGGTTTGCTTTCGTACTTGGCGAACAGGGCCTCGATGCCGTCCCGGGGGTCGCCACCGGCCACGTCGGGAGAGATGGCGTTGACGTTGATGCCCTGCGTGGCCAGGTGCAGCCCCGCCGATTGGGTCAGGCTGATGACCGCCGCTTTCGAGGCACAACAGACCGCGACCTGCGGATCGCCGTACCGTTCGGCCTGGCTTGCCATGTTGATGATCTTGCCCTTGATGCCGGCGCCGATCATGTGACGGGCGACCGCCTGCAGGGTAAAGAGCGTGCCCGCGACGTTGACGTCGAACACTCGGGCATAGTCGGCCGGGGTGATCTCGACGATCGGGGCCGCGGTGAAGAGCGCGGCGCTGTTGATCAGGATGTCGATCCGACCGAACTGCGCCACGGTCTCGGCCACTGCGCTGTCGATGCTTTCCTTGTCAGAGACGTCAAGCTCCACCGCGATAGCGGCCGCGCCCAGTTCGGCGGCGGTCCGGCGCGCATCGTCGATGTTGATGTCGGCAATCGCCACCCGCGCGCCCTCGGCGATATAGGCCGCGGCAAAGGCCCGCCCGTTTCCCCCGGCGGCGCCGGTGATCAGCGCCGATTTCCCAGCCAGGCGCATCAGGCGATCCTCAGACCCTGTGCGTCGAACCGGTGCAGCTTGTCCAACTGCGGCGTGAGGTAGATCGTGTCGCCGTGGCGCGCGGCGATATCGCCGGTGATCCGCACCGTGACCATGTCGGCAAGCCCGGTGTCATGCACGTGGATGAAGGTGTCGGACCCCAGGTGCTCGGCCACGCCGACGATGCCCTTCCAGGTGCCTTCCGTCTTGCTGACATCGGTGTGCTCGGGGCGGATGCCGATGGTGGCTGCGCCGTGTTGCTCGGCTTCGGGCCCCTTGATCAGGTTCATCTTGGGCGAGCCGATGAAACCGGCCACGAATTCGTTGCAGGGGCTGTGATAGAGGTCGAGCGGCGAGCCGACCTGCTCGATCATCCCGGCGCGCAGCACCACGATCTTGTCGGCCATGGTCATCGCCTCGACCTGGTCGTGGGTGACGTAGATCATCGTGGTCTGGAGCCGCTCGTGCAACTCGCTGATCTCCAGCCGCATCCCCACCCGCAACGCCGCATCGAGGTTCGACAGCGGTTCGTCGAACAGGAAGGCTGCCGGTTCGCGGACAATGGCGCGACCGATGGCGACCCGCTGCCGCTGCCCGCCCGACAACTGGCCGGGGCGACGATCGAGGTAATCGGTCAGGTTCAGCGCGTCGGCGGCCGCCTTGATGCGGCGCTCCTGTTCGTCGGGCGCCACCCCGGCCATCTTCATCGGAAAGGCGATGTTCTTGCGCACCGACATGTGCGGGTAGAGCGCATAGGACTGGAACACCATGGCCAGGCCGCGCTTGGCGGGGGGCACGTTGGTGGCATCGGCGCCGTCGATCTCGATATGGCCCGAGGTGATATCCTCAAGCCCCGCGATCAGCCGCAGCAGGGTGGATTTGCCACAGCCCGAGGGGCCGACAAAGACCGTGAATTCGCCATCCTCGATGGTTAGGTCAAGCGGTGGAATGACTTCGACCTCGCCGAATTTCTTCGACACCTGGTTGAGTTTGATTTGTCCCATTGGTCTGGTCCTTCCTTATTTGACGGCGCCGAAGGTCAGGCCGCTGACGAGTTGTTTCTGGCTGAACCAGCCGAGAATGAGGATCGGCGCGATCGCCATGGTCGAGGCTGCACTGAGCTTGGCATAGAACAGGCCCTCGGGGCTGGAATAGCTGGCGATGAAGGCGGTGAGCGGGGCCGCCTTGGCCGCGGTCAGGTTGAGGGTCCAGAACGCCTCGTTCCACGCCAGGATGACATTGAGAAGCAGCGTCGAGGCGATGCCGGGAATGGCCATCGGCGTCAGGACGTAAAGCACCTCTTCCTTCAGCGATGCGCCATCCATCCGCGCGGCCTCCAGGATCTCGCCGGGGATTTCCTTGAAGTAGGTGTAGAGCATCCAGACGATGATCGGCAGGTTGATCAGCATGAGCACGATCACGAGGCCGAACTTGGTATCCAGAATGCCGATCCGGATGAACAGCAGGTAGATCGGGTAGAGCACGCCGACCGCCGGCAACATCTTGGTCGAGAGCATCCACAACAGGATGTCCTTGGTCCGTTTCGAGGGGACGAAGGCCATCGACCAGGCCGCGGGTACCGCGATGATGATGCCCAGGATGGTCGAGCCCCCGGCGATGACGACCGAGTTCCACAGGAACCGGGCGTAGTTCGACCGCTCCAACACCGTGGCGTAGTTCTCGAGCGTCCAGTCGAAGCCGAGGAAGATGGGCGGATCGGCGATCGCCTGCGCCTCGGTCTTGAAGCTGGTGAGGATCGTCCAGAGGATCGGGAAGAAGATCAGCAGACCCACGGCCCAGGCGGCCCCGGTGTTGATGATCTTGCGTTGTTGGGTGACTGTGCGCGCCATGATGTCCTCCTCACGCGTCCAGGTTCTTGCCGACGATGCGCATCAGGAAGATGGCAACGATATTGGCGAGAATGATTGCGTAAACACCGCCGGCCGATCCGAGCCCGACATTCTGGCTTTCCAGAACGCGCTGGAAGATCAGGTAAGTCAGCGTCTTGGTTCCGAAGGCGCCGCCGGTGGTGACGAAGATCTCGGCAAAGATCGACAGCAGGAAAATCGTCTGGATCAGGATCACGACGGTGATCGCCCGCCCCAGGTGCGGCAGGGTGATGAAGGCAAAGCGTTTCGTCGCGGGCGCGCCGTCCATCTCGGCGGCCTCGAGCTGCTCCTTGTCGAGCGACTGGATCGCGGTCAGCAGGATCAGCGTCGCGAAGGGCAGCCACTGCCAGGACACGATCATGACGATCGATGTCAGCGAGGCCTGGCTCAGCCATTCGACTGGGGCGGCGCCGAAAAACTCCCACAAGTACGCCAGCAACCCGTAGTTCGGATCCATGAACATGTTCTTCCATACCAGCGCCGAAACCGTCGGCATGACGAAGAACGGGGCGATGACCAAGATGCGAACAACCCCCTGGCCCCACATCGGCTGGTTCAGCAGGATCGCCAGCAGGATGCCGAGCAACACGGTGATGAGCAGCACGCCGCCGACGATCACCAGCGTGGTGACGACCGAAGGCCAGAAGGCGCTGGAGGTCAGGAAGCGGGTGTAGTTGTCAAATCCGGTCCATCCCAGGTCGCCGCCGCGCAGCGGCAGGTATTTTCGGAACGAGAAGTAGAGCGTCATGGTCAGGGGGATCAGCATCCACCCCAGGAGCAGGACCACCGCCGGTGCCATCATGAGGCGGGCCGCTGATCGGGAATGTCGGGTTGCCATCGGGCAGACCTCCTCTGTTTACGGCCAGATGCCGTTGCAGATGAACGATACCATGTTCGGGTGGTGGTCGGGGTGAGGGCGGCGCGACGGCCGCCCCCGGTAACTTAGGCGGCTCAGCGGTAGCCTGCCGCTTCCATCGCGTCGTTGGTCAGCGCCTGCGCCTTGGCAAGGGCCTCCTCGACGGTCTGTTGACCCGCATAGGCGGCCGAGAACTCCTGGCTCACCTCGCTGGCGATGCCGGCAAACTCGGGGATCGCGGCGAACTGAACGCCGACATAGGGCGTGGGTTCGACGGTGGAATTGTTCGGATCCGCCGACAGGATCGAGTCGAGAGTCATCTGCGCAAATGGCACCTTCTGGTACTCGGGGTTCTCATAGAGTGAGATGCGCGCGCCCGGCGGAACATTGGCCCAGCCCTCTTTCCCGGCGACCAGCTCAATGTAGCTTTTCGATGTGGCCCATTCGATGAACTGCTTTGCCGCCGCTTCGTTCTGGGTGCCGGCGGGGATCGCCAATGCCCAGGCCCAGAGCCAGTTGGACCGCTTGCCCAGGCCGTTGTCGGGCGCCAGTGCAAAGCCGACCTTGTCGGCGACGGTCGAATCCTCGGGGCTGGTCACGAAGGAGGCGGCAACCGTGGCGTCGATCCACATGCCGCATTTGCCCTGCTGGAACAGCGACAGGTTCTCGTTGAAGCCGTTGGTGGCATAGCCGGCCGGGCCAGACTCGTCCATCATGCCCTTGAAGAAATTCAGTGTGTTCGCCCAGGCCTCGGTGTCGAACTGGGCATTCCAGTCCATGTCGAACCACCGCGCGCCGAACGAGTTCGACATCGCGGTAATGAAGGCGCCGCCCTCACCCCAGCCGGCCTTGCCGCGCAGGCAGATGCCGTTGATGTCGTTGTCGCGGTCGGTCATCGCCGCGGCGGCCTCGCGGATGAAGGTCCAGGTCGGGGCCTTCGGCATCTCAAGCCCGGCTTTTTCCATCAGGTCGGTGCGGTACATGATCATAGAGCTTTCGCCATAGAACGGCGCGGCATAAAGCGTGCCGTCGTGGCTCAGCCCACCGGCCATCGCGGGCAGGATGTCGCCGGCATCGTAGTCTTCGCTGAGATCGTCAAGCGGGACCAGCCAGCCGTTGGCCCCCCAGATCGGGGTTTCGTACATCCCGATGGTCATGAGGTCGAAGGCGCCGCCCTTGGTCGAGATGTCGGTGGTGACCCGCTGGCGCAGCACGTTTTCTTCCAACGTGACCCATTCGACGTCATGGCCGGTCTTGGCGGTGAAATCGTCGGTCATGCCCTGCATGCGGATCATGTCGCCGTTGTTCACGGTCGCGATGGTGATGGTGTCGGCAAAGGCGCCGCCCGCGGTGATGAGCGACATGGCCGTTGCCATGAGAGCCGAAGTCCTGAGAGACATCCAGAGTTCCTCCTCGTATCGGGATGATGCGAAAGGATAGCACAGCAAGGCTACGCGACGTCAATCTAAAATTTACGCGCGTAAATTAATTCAATTAGGTATTTTGAATCAGTCTGTTAGGCGGAGTCCCGCATGACCAGATGGCCGTCGAACAGGGTTTCCTCGCGCCTGGCGGGGCGTTCATCGGTGTCCAGAATCCGGAACAGGATACTTGCGGCGCGATTCGCGATGGCGGAATAATCTTGCGCGATCGTGGTCAGGGACGGGCAGGTGAAGCGCGAGAACGGGTGGTCATCATGCCCGGCGATGCGCAGGGCGCAGCCCTCGCCGTGCCCGACCTTCCTGCCCAGCCGATAGGCCGCCGACAGCATGCCGATGGCCAGGCGGTCGTTGCTGCACAGCACGGTATTTGTCCTGAACGCATTTTCCGAGATCAACCGCCCGCCCTCGGTGCTGCCGATCTCCTCGAAGTTCCAGCCATCGCCCTCGGCCTGGAAGATATGCGGCGTGAATCCATGACGCTCCATGCTTTCCAGATAGGCCTGGCGGCGCTTGTTCGCATTGGGGTTGGTCGGTGTCTTCATCTCGAAGAAACACGGCGGCTCGCCGCTGCGGCACAGGTATTCCACAATAAGGTCAATACTTTGAAAGTTGTCTGTTCCAACAAAGGCCTCGCCGGCCCCCTCGATGTTGGCATCGAACAGAACCACCGGAACCTGCGTGTTGAAGCGGGCGACATCGGCGGGATCGGACATCCGCCCGAACGGCGCCAGAAGCACGCCCGCGGGTTTCAACGATCGCAGCAATTCAAGATTGTCGCGCTCCTGCGCGGGGGTGCCGTGGGAACTGAGCAGGATCGGACGGTAGCCCGCCGCGATACAGGCCTGTTCGACCTCGCGCCCGATCTCGGAAAAGAACGGGTCGGAAAGGTTCGGGACGACCACGCCGATGTTCTTCGTCTTGCGCCGGTTCTGGTTCACCGCATAGACGTTCGGGCGATAGTCGTATTGCTTCAGGGCAAGTTCGATCCGCTCGCGGGTGGAACGACGCACGCTGTCGGGGTCATTGAAATACTTGGACAGCGTCGGGCGCGACAGGCCACTGACCGCCGCGAATTCTTCCATGTTGCGGATTTTTTTCTGGACCATCGTGCCCCGTTCTTTCAAAAAGCTACGCGGGTAAACTTTACGAAAGATAGGGCGGGCTCGGGGTAAAGATCAAGGCTCTTTCCATCCGGGGGACCGCGCGATGACCGGCGACCCCGTCAGAACGCCCGTCACGTGGACCGTTCGAGCGAAAGATCTCTTTCCTGTCGCTGGCCCTTGACCTGCTGCCGGGTCACCGCCCCGTGCCAAGTCGCGCGGTCGCACGGGCGAGGGCTTCGATCCCGGCCCAGTCGCGCGCCTCGATCATGTCCTTCGGCGCCACCCAGCTGCCACCGGCGCAGACCACGTTGGGCAATTCGAGATAAGCGCGCGCGTTGGCCGGACTGACGCCGCCGGTGGGGCAAAACCCGATCTGGGGCAGGGGGGCGCCGATGGCCTTCAGCGCCGGTGCCCCGCCCGAGGCCTCGGCGGGAAAGAACTTGAGCATGTCATAGCCGCGCGCCAGAAGCCGCATCGCCTCGCTCGCGGTGGCCGCGCCGGGCAGCAGCGGCAGCTCCGCCTCCTCGCAGGCGGCGAGCAGTGCGTCGGTGGCCCCGGGCGAGACACCAAAGGTGGCGCCGGCGTCCTTGGCGGCGCGCACATCCTCGGGGGTGATTAGCGTGCCGGCGCCGACATGGCCCCCGCGCACCTGCGCCATCTCCCGGATGACATCCAGCGCGGCCGGGGTGCGCAGGGTCACTTCCAGCGCCGGAAGGCCACCGGCGACAAGCGCCTCGGCCAGCGGGCGGGCCACGCCGGCCTCCTCGACGACCAGAACCGGCACGATCGGGGCCAGGGCACAGATTTCGCGGGTTTGTCGGCTGGCGTCTTTGGCGGAAAGGGTCATGGTTCAGCCTCCGAATATCGTTGCGCCGGACGTGGCCGCGCCGACGGTGTTGCGGAACGTGGAGAAAAGTTCCCGTCCAGTCCCGGTCTGCCCGGCCGCCAGATCGGCGGTGGCGTTCGGGCGAGTGTCGAGATCATCGGCCAGAATGTCCAGCGTCCCGGCGATGGCATTGACGCGGACAAGGTCGCCATCGCGCACACGGGCGATCGGGCCGCCGTCGACCGCCTCGGGCGACACATGGATCGCGGCGGGCACCTTGCCCGAGGCACCGGACATGCGGCCGTCGGTCACCAGCGCCACCTTGTGCCCCTTGCCCTGCAGGATCGACAGCAGCGGCGTCAGGCTGTGCAACTCGGGCATGCCGTTGGCGCGCGGCCCCTGGAACCGCACGACAACCACCACATCGCCGGTCAACTCGCCGGACTTGAAGGCGGATTTGACCGCGTCCTGATCCGAGAAAACCCGGGCCGGCGCTTCGATCACCTGGTGTTCCGGCGCGACTGCCGAGACCTTGATCACCGCTGTTCCCATCGACCCGGTCAGTCGTTTCAGCCCGCCGGTCGGTTGGAACGGATCGCTTGCCGGGCGCAGGATCCTGTCGTTCAGGCTGGTTTCGGGCCCCGGACACCATGACAGGCGACCGTCGCGCAAGATCGGGTCCTGCGTGTAATGACGCAGCCCTTCGCCGGCGACGGTCCGGGTGTCGGGGTGCAACAGGCCGCTTTCAAGCAGTTGACCAATCATGAAGCCAAGCCCGCCGGCGGCATGGAAATGGTTCACGTCCGCCAGCCCGTTGGGATAGACCCGCGCCATCAGCGGGGTCACCTCGGAGATGTCCGAGAAATCCTGCCAGTCCAAAAGGATCCCGCCGACCCGCGCCATGGCGACCAGATGGATCACCAGGTTGGTCGACCCGCCGGTGGCGTTCAGCCCGACAATGCCGTTCACGAAGGTGCGTTCGTCGAGGATGGCGCTGACCGGGGTATAGTTGTTGCCGAGGGCGCTGAGCGACAGCGCGCGTTTGGCACCCTCCTGCGTCAGGGCATCGCGCAATGCCCCGTTCGGCGGCACGAAGCTGGCGCCGGGCAGGTGCAGCCCCATGAATTCCATCAGCATCTGGTTGGTGTTGGCGGTGCCGTAAAAGGTGCAGGTGCCGGGGCCGTGATAGGCGGCCATCTCGGCGGCCATCAGCGCCTCGCGGCCGACCTCGCCGGCGGCAACCTGCTGGCGCACCCTGGCCTTGTCGTCATTGGCCAGCCCGCTTTCCATCGGGCCCGCCGGCAGGAAAACCGCCGGCAGATGGCCAAAGGCCTGCGCGGCGATGACGAGGCCGGGCACGATCTTGTCGCAGACGCCCAGGAACACAGCGGCGTCAAAGGTATCGTGGCTGAGCGCGACCGAGGCGGCCAGCGCGATGACATCGCGCGAGAACAGCGACAGCTCCATTCCCGCCTCGCCCTGGGTGACGCCGTCGCACATGGCCGGCACGCCACCGGCCACCTGCGCGGTTCCGCCGACCTGGCGCGCCGCGCCCCGGATCAGTTCCGGGAAACGCTCGAACGGCTGATGCGCCGACAACATGTCGTTGTAGGCGGTGACAATCCCCAGGTTGCCCGCCGTGCCGGTCGCCAGCGCCGCCTTGTCGGTCCCGGAGGCGGCATAGGCATGGGCCTGGCCGCTGCAGGACAGGTGGGCGCGGGCGGGCCCCTTGAGGCGGGCGGTCTCCATCCGGTCGAGGTAAGGTTGGCGGGTGGCTTCGCTGCGCCGGATGATACGGTCGGTCACGCGCTTGATCGTGGAATGAACGGTCATCGGTCTGCCTTTCAGGTAATTTCGCGCCAGCGTCTTCCATCGCGGTGCAGAAGCATCAGCGCATCTTCGGGCCCGGAACTGCCCGCGTCATAGCCCTTGGGGGGCGTTGCGGCCTCTTCCCAGCCGGCGATGATCGGGTCGGCCCAGGCCCAGGCGGCCTCGACCTCGTCGCCGCGCATGAACAGGGTCTGATCGCCCCGGATCACGTCCATGATCAGTCGCTCATAGGCGTCCTGGGGATCGCTTTGCTGATCCAGCGCATCGGCAAAGGTCATGTCCAGCGTCACCTCGGCCAGCCGGAACCCGCCCGGGCCGGGCTCCTTGATCGTGTTGCTCAATGTGATGCCCTCGTCCGGTTGCAGCCGGATGATGAGCGCGTTGCCGTGGTGGCCTTCCGTCTTGGGAAAGATCATATGCGGCGGATCGCGAAAGATCATGGCGATTTCCGACCTGCGCCCGCGCAGTTTCTTGCCGGTGCGCAGGTAGAACGGCGTTCCCGCCCAGCGCCAGTTGCCGATGTTGACCTTCATTGCCACGAAACTCTCGGTCTGGCTTTCCGGGTCGCCCGCATCGTCGCGATAGCTGCCTTCACCGCCGCGCGCGCGGTATTGCCCGCGCACGATGTCGGCCTGTGCAACCGGTTCCAGCGCCTCGATCACCTTGACCTTCTCGTCGCGCACCGCGTTGGGCGTGAACTTCGACGGTGGCTCCATCGCGGTCAGGCACAAAAGCTGCATCAGGTGGTTCTGCACCATGTCGCGCATCGCGCCAAAGCGGTCGTAATACTCGCCGCGTCCCTCGACGCCCAGGCTTTCGGCCACGGTGATCTGCACGTGATCGATATGGGTCGCGTTCCAGAGCGGCTCCCACAGGGAATTGGCAAAGCGCAGCGCCATCAGGTTCTGCACGGTCTCCTTGCCGAGGTAATGGTCGATGCGATAGATCTGGCGTTCGTCGAAACTCTGCCGCAGGTCGGCGTTCAGCGCGCGGGCGCTGTCCAGATCGTGACCAAATGGTTTTTCCACCACGATCCGACTGTCCGGCGTGGCGATCCCGTGCTCGTGCAGGTTGGCGGCAATCGCGCCGAAAAGCGCCGGCGCGACCGACAGGTAAAAGGCGCGCACGGCGTCATCGCGCAGGGTCTCGCGCAAGGCGGTCCAGCCCTCCGGGCCGGTGGCATCGACCCGAACATAGGCGATCCTGTCCAGGAACCGGGCCACCATGTCCGCCTGTTCCATCGCCTGTGGCGCGAATTGTGCAAGGCTGTCGCGCACCTGGGCGCGGAACGTCGCCTGGTCCATGTCGCTGCGGGCGGCCCCGATAATGCGGGCGGTGTCGGGCATCTGGCCCACCGTGAAGCGGTGGAAGAGGCCGGGCAGGATCTTGCGCCGGGCCAGATCGCCGGTGGCTCCGAAGATGACGAGGTCGAACGGCTCGACCGGGATGACACGCGAGACCATGGGATCAGCCTGCCTTTTTCAGCGGCGGGGCATCCAGCAGGGCCCCGATCCGGCGCCCGGTGTCGAGCATGCGGTTCGAAAATCCCCATTCGTTGTCATACCAGCTGACCACGCGCACCATCCCGTCCCGGGTCACGGTCGTCTGGGCGGCGGCGAAACAGGACGAATGCGGGTCGTGGTTGAAATCGATCGAAACCAGCGGTTCTTCCTCGTAGGACAGGACCCCGGCCAACTCACCTGCCGCGGCCTCGGCCAGCGCGGCGTTGACCGCGTCGCGGGTGGCGGGACGTTCGGGCATGAAACACAGGTCAATCATCGACACGTTCGGCGTCGGAACCCGGACGGCCGAGCCTTCGAGCCGGCCTTTCAAATTTGGCAGGACCAGCGCGATCGCCTTGGCCGCCCCGGTCGAGGTCGGCACCATCGACATCGAAGCCGCCCGCGCGCGGTACAGGTCCTTGTGGTTGGTGTCGTGGCTCGGCTGATCGCCGGTAAAGGCATGAATCGTGGTCATGTAGCCGGTCCTGATCCCGAAGGCGCGGTCCAGGACCATGGCCACCGGGGCAAGGCAGTTGGTGGTGCAGGAGGCATTCGACACGATCAGGTCGTCGGCGGTCAGGTCACCATGGTTGACGCCGTAAACCACGGTTCTGTCGGCGTTCTTGCCGGGGGCCGAGATCAGCACCCGCTTCGACCCGTTGCGCAGGTGCCGGGCCGCCGCGTCGCGGTCGGTGAACAGCCCGGTGCATTCAAAGGCGATGTCGACGCCTTGCCAGGGCAGCGCCTCGGGATCGCGGATCGCGGTCAGGCGGATGCTGCGGCTCCCGACGCGCAGCCGGTCGCCTTCGACCAGCACCGTTTCGCCGATCCGACCGTGCACGCTGTCGTATTTCATCAGGTGGGCGATGTTCCCGGGCGGCGCCAGATCGTTGATGGCGACGATTTCGAGATCGGTGTCGCCGCGTTCGACCAGTGCGCGCAGCACGCCCCGGCCAATGCGTCCGAAACCGTTGATTGCAATCTTGACTGTCATTGTCGTCTCCTTTGCATCTCAGCAGGATGCGTTAGCGCTAACATATCGCCGGGATCAGGGCTATCGGTTTTCCCCATCATATCAGATTTCGCCGGCCCAGGGGGGATTCGCGCCGGCGCGCGAAACGGTGATCGCGGCCACGCGCGCCCCATGCGCAAGGGCATCGCTCAATTCGTCGGTCGAAAGTGCGGCCAGGCCGGGTTTGTGCAACCGCCCCAGTTCGGACAGTTTGGCCAGGACGCCGGCGTTGAAGGTATCGCCCGCGCCGACCGTATCGGTGATCTCGGTTTTGCGGGCGGCAACCTGCACCTCGCCGCCGTCGGCAAGGAACCCGGTGGCGCCCTCACCGCCGCGTGTCAGGATCACCACCGACGGTCCGAGTGCCAGAAGCCGGTCGATCTTTTCGCGCAGCGACAGCGGCTCCGGGGTGATCCAGTTGAGGTCCTCGTCCGAGACCTTGACGATATCCGAAAGCGCGATCATCCGGTCAAGGCGCTGCCGGTACCTTTCGATGTCGCGGATGAAGCCGGGGCGAATGTTCGGGTCAAGCATCACCGCGCGGCCGTCCGCATTTTGCGCCAACAGGCCCGCATAGGCGTCCGCGCCCGGCTCGCAGGCCAGGCTGATGCCGCCGAAATACAGCGCCGTGACCTCGCCGGACAGGGCGGGCATATCGTCCGGCGTCACCATGCGCCCGGCCGAGTTCTCGTCATAGAAGTCATAGGTGGCATGACCATTCACCAGCCGGACGAAGGCCAATGTCGTCGGCCGGTCCGACAGGATCACATGAGAGACGTCCACATGGCTTGCCTTGAGCCCGTCGAGCACCTGTTGGCCGAACATGTCGTTCGACAGCCCCGTCAACATGCCGGTCTGCACGCCCAGCCGCCCCAGCGCGATCGCGGTGTTGTAGACCGCACCGCCACAATGCGGCACGAACCCGTCGGGCCCGGCGCTGGTGGCGGTCGGGATCATGTCGATCAGGGCCTCTCCGCAGCAAAGTATCATCCGTCACCCCTTCAGAAATGCCTTGCGATCGACAAGGAACCGATCGGACAGCGGCAGGCTTGCCGCGCCCAGCGACCGGGCGTCGCGCCCGATGGTGCCCGGTCGAATCTCAGGGATCTCGATTCCCGGAACGGTAAGGTCCTGCAGCTGCCGGGTCGTGCGCAGGACCAGTTCCGCACGAAGGTCTGGCGACATCCAGCCGTCGATCAGAACGGTTCGGACATCGATCAGACAGGCCGACGACACGATGGCCCGGGCCAGGCCGTGCGCCGCCTGGTCCAGCCAGCCGTTCAATGGATCCCGGGGCAGGGGGCAATTGTCCGCCCTGTCCCAGACCCCGTCGGCGTCGTGCCCCTGACGCTGCAGCATGGTTTCCAGCGTGGCCAGGGAGGCGACATCGACCAGTTGGCGCAGGCTGCCGTCCTTCGTGGCGATCGGCATTGATCCGAGCGCCGCCGCGTTGCCGCTCTTGCCGGTGTAAACCGTGTTGTCCAGGACCAGCCCGCCACCGACGAAATACCCGACATAGACGTACAGGAAATCGCTCGGTTTGTTCTGCTCCCCGAACACCAGTTCGGCGCCGCAGGCCGCCGAGGCATCGTTGCAGATGTAGACCGGGAAATCCCACGATCGGCCGATGTCGGTCGCGATGTCACCTTCGCGCCAATTCTCCAGGTCAGGACTCACCGCGTCGGGGGATTCGCCCCAGTCCCACAGGCGAAAGGGCAGGGCGATGCCCAATCCGGCCACGCGGGCGCGATGCGCCTCGGGCAAATCGTCGAGAAAGGCGCCGATGGTGTCATTGGCGAACGCCACGACGCCTTCGGGGGTCGGGTGGCGGTGGGTCTGGCGCCTGCGGTCCCTCACCTTTCCGAGGAAATCGGTCAGCACAAGTTCGCTGCTCCTGCGCCCGATCTTGAGGCCGAGGAAAAAGGCGCCGTCGCGGTTCAGCCCCATCGGCACCGAGGGTTGCCCGACCTTGCCGCGCACCGGATCGCCCTTTTGCAAAAGGCCGTCGGTTTCCAGCGCCCGCATGATGACCGAGACCGCCTGTGCGGAAAGGCCGGTCATGCGGGCAATCGCGGCCTTGGGCATCGGGCCGGCCTGACGGATCAGGGTCAGGACCAACCGCTCGTTGTGGGCGCGCATCCCGCTTTGATTCGAACCGCGCGCGCCCGGGCGGACGATATGAGGGGTGTTTTCCTCATCAGTGCGCGGTGCAAGCGACATGGCGTTCCCCAAGCGAGTCCTGTTGCGGATTGGGCCGAACACTCCCAGATCCCGTGCGTTCCGTCAATAAATAAGTAACAGTGATTTATTTATTGACTGGGGCGCGCATTGCGATCCTGTCATCCGCCGTGGCTCGCTTGAAGGGAGGCGACTTGCCCGACCCGGAAAAACCGCTTTCTTTCCGGGAGGTTCTGCTCTCATGATGGCGCCATGAAATACCTGGTCGATACCGATACGCTGGTCCGCGAGGGCGTGCTGAGCACCGCGCAGGCGGGCGAGATTGCCCGCCGCGCCCGCGAGGACATGATGCATTTCGCCATCAACATCGTGCTGTTCGCCGGCATATTGGCGGTGATCGGCGGCATGGCTGCCTACCTGGACGATGCCGCGCAGGTCACGGCGCTGGGCGCGATGGTGACGCTGGCAGGGGGGGCGGCGCTGCTGCGCGCGCCCGTGGCCTACCGGCTGTTGTCGAACGCGACGGCGGTGATCGGCGCGGTGATGCTGGTCGGTGGCGCGGTGGCCTGGGGCGTCGAGGCGACGGGTGGATTTGCCATCGCCGCCGCGCTCGGGGCGCCGATCGCGCTGGGCGCCTATGCACTCTGGCGCCGGGGGCCGGGGCGGCTGGCCTTCATGGCCGGCTGGCTGACCTGCCTTGGCGTTGCGGCGCATCTGACCGGGGTGCTGGCCGCACCACTGGGCGGGCTGCCGCCCTGGATCCTCTGCCATTATGCCGCCGCGGTGCTGATCCTGTGCGGGCTGGCGCTGGATATCCGATTGGTGAGCGCGCTGTCGATCCTGGCGCTGGCCGCCGCGCTGTCGTCGCGCGGGTTCTACCAGACCGGGGTCTATGGCCTTGCGATCTACGAATCGACCCTGACGGTGGTTCAGATGGGGCTGCTGGCCGGGGCCTGCCTGTGGCTGTCCGCCCGCGGAAAGGAGCCGTTGGCGCGGCACGCCACCATCCTGGGGCGGCTGGCCTTCATCTGGATGAACCTGGCGTTCTGGATCGGCTCGCTCTGGGGCGACAAGGTGGGTTATCACCTCTGGGGGCCGAAGTGGTCGGACTTCAGCGCCGATCCCGCCTGGCGCGCCGAGGAGGGTGCGCGCAGCGCCTACGAGGCGGCCCAGGCGGCCTTCATGGCCCGCGCCACCGTGATTTCCGCCGATGCCTATGCGCTGGTCTGGGCGCTGGTGATCCTGGGCGTCGGGATCTGGGCGGCGATGGGGGCGCGGCGGGCGGTGTTCAACACCGCCGTCACCTTCGGCGCGATCCACCTTTACACCCAGTATTTCGAACGGTTCGACACCGCGCCCGGCACCGTGGCGATCGCCGGGTTGATCGCCATCGGGCTGGCCTATGGCGCCTGGCGGCTCAACGAATGGATGCGGGACCGGGCAGCGGGGTGACGTGGCCGGGCGGGGATTGCACCCGCCTGCCGCCCGTGCCAGTTTGGCGGCCAAACATCCCGAAGGTTTCCCCCATGTCGACCTGCGTATTCATCCAGATCCGTTGCAAGCCCGGCACCACCTATCACGTGGCCGAGCAGATCGCGCTGCGCGAGATTCACTCCGAGCTTTATTCCACCAGCGGCGACTATGACCTGCTGATGAAGCTTTACATCCCGGCGGATGCGGACGTGGGAAAATACATCAACGATCAACTGCTGGACATCGAGGGGATCGAGCGGTCGCTCACCACGATGACCTTCAACGCGTTCTGATCCGGGTCTGCCCGCCGGCGGTCAGCCGTCGCGGTCCTTCATCAGCCGGTCGGCCTTTTTCCGCACCAATACGGTGCGCAGGTCGTGCATCGCCAGCAAAAGCGCGTCGGTCACCGCCTCGAGCTGCGCCGCGCTGGCCCGCGTCTGGGCCCAATGCGCGGTGAGGTTGAGGTGATCGACCGTGCGCAGGATGTCGTCGATGTCGCGCCGGGCCAGCACCTCGGACCGCTCGGCCATCCAGCCTTTGATATGCTCCAGGTCGGTCTCGGACAACTCGCGGTCGCCATGCGGCTTGATCTCGCCGTTGCGGATGTTGATGACCGCGATCTGGTCCATCTCGATGCGCCGATCTCGGTTCTCGGTGTCGACGCGAAAGACAAAGGCGCCGTTCTCGCGCACCCGGAAATAGTATTTCGGCAGCTCCATCCCGGCCCCCTCAGGTCAGCGCGGCGCAGAAGGCGGCGATGCGGTTGCAGGCCTCCTGCAGCGTGTCGTCAGCGGTGGCATAGCTGACCCGGAAATTGGGCGACAAGCCAAAGGCCGCACCGAACACCACGGCGACACCCTTTTCCTCCAAAAGCGCCTTGGCAAAGGTTTCGTCATTGTCGATCCGGGTGCCCCCGGGTGTGGTCTTGCCGATCAGCCCGGCGATGGAGGGGTAGACATAGAACGCCCCCTCGGGCGTCGGGCAGGTGACCCCCTCGATCGCGTTCAGCGCAGAGAGCACCATGTCGCGGCGGCGTTTGAAGATGGCGTTGTTGGGCGCAAGGAAATCCTGCGGCCCGTTCAGCGCCTCCACCGCCGCCCACTGGCTGATCGAACAGGGGTTCGAGGTGGATTGCGACTGGATCTTGCGCATCGCCGCGATCAGGTGCTCCGGCCCGCCGGCATAGCCGATGCGCCAGCCGGTCATCGCATAGGCCTTGGAGACCCCGTTGCAGGTCAGCGTGCGGTCGTAGAGCGCCGGTTCCACCTGCGCCGGGGTGCAGAACTCGAACCCGTCATAGGTCAGGTGTTCGTACATGTCGTCGGTCATCACCCAGACGTGGGGGTGACGCATCAGCACATCGGTCAGCGCCTTCAATTCGTCGCGGGTATAGCCGGCCCCGGTGGGGTTCGACGGCGAGTTGAAGATGAACCACTTGGTCTTTGGCGTGATCGCGGCGTCAAGCTGTTCGGGCGTCAGCTTGAAGCGGTTTTCCAGCGTGGTTTCCACCGCCACCGGCGTGCCCCCGGCCAACAGCACCATGTCGGGATAGCTGACCCAGTAGGGGGCGGGAATCACCACCTCGTCGCCCGGGTTCAGGGTGGCCATCAGCGCGTTGTAGAGGATCTGCTTGCCCCCCGTTCCGACGCTGATCTGTTTCGGAGTGTAGCTCAGCCCGTTCTCGCGGGCGAACTTGTCACAGATCGCCTGCTTCAGCTCGGGCATGCCGTCGGGGGCGGTGTACTTGGTCTTGCCCGCGGCGATGGCGGCGACGGCGGCATCCTTGATGTTCTGCGGCGTGTCGAAGTCCGGCTCGCCGGCGCCAAGGCCGATCACGTCCTGTCCGGCGGCCTTGAGTTCCTGCGCCAGGGTGCTGACAGCGACCGTGGGCGACGGTTTGACGCGAGAGAGGGTCGTGGACAGGAAACTCATGGCAGGCCTCGGTTTGTATGTTGTTCACGACTGTCATAGGGTGCGGCCGATTGGCGATCAACCCGCGCCGGATCACCGGAGAGAGAAGCATGAACGACACTGAAACCGATTGGTACGGACCGGAGGCGGCCACCTTCGGCGACCGCGTCGCCGGCGCCCGCGAGGCGGCCGGGATGACCCAGGCACAGCTGGCCCGTCGGCTGGGCGTCAAGAAGACCACAGTGCGCAGCTGGGAAGAGGATCTTTCGGAACCGCGTGCAAACAAGCTGTCGATGATGGCGGGGCTTCTAAACGTGTCGATCATGTGGCTGCTGACCGGCGAGGGCGAGGGCACGGCCAGCCCGGCCGAAACCAACACCGAGGCACAGGACCTGTCGGCGATCCTGGCCGAGTTGCGCGCGATCCGCTCCGAAATGCGGGCCAATGCCGAGCGCGCGGCGCGATTGGAAAAGCGGCTGCGGCTGATGGTGGAACAGGCAGAACACGTAGAGCGGGCCGGGGCATGACGGAACCACGCGACATCCGGATCAAGCGGCTGAAGATGCGCTCCATGCGGCGCGGAATCAAGGAGATGGACCTGATCCTGCAGGCCTATGCCGAACGGACGCTCGAGGACATGACGCCCGAAACCCTCGACCTCTACGAGGCGCTCCTGGAAGAGAACGACCAGGATCTGTACAAATGGGTGACCGGCCAGATCGAGACCCCGCCGCCCTATGGCGCGCTGGTCGACGAGATCGCGCGCACGTTCCAGCCATAGGGACTTCGGGCGAAAAACAAACACATCGCGCCAGCGCCGGATATTTCGGGATTTAACCGATTTTTGGCGATTTGCCGTCACCCTCCGATCAGAGCAGATCGTGTCGGAGGGATCTATGAGTATGGAAATGCAGATGAGCCTGGCCTCGCGGCAGGGCTTCATGAACAGCTACCTGGAGGCGCTGGCGCTGGTCGAACGGTTGCATCGGTTGTTGCTGGACGTGATCAAGGACGAATTCGATCGTTTCGGCATTCTCGATATCAACGCGGTGCAGGGGTTGCTGCTGTTCAACATCGGCGACCACGAGGTGACCGCCGGCGAGTTGAAGAGCCGGGGATATTACCAGGGCAGCAACGTCAGCTATAACCTGAAGAAACTGGTCGACATGGGCTACATGCACCACCAGCGCTGCGAGATCGACCGCCGCGCGGTGCGGGTGCGGCTGACCCGGCGCGGGCGCGAGATTCGCGACGTGGTCGAAACTCTGTTCGAACGCCATGCGGTCGGGCTGGAGCAGAAGGGCGTGATGACGGCGGCGGCGGTCGAGGATATCACCAGCGCGCTGAAACGGGTCGAACGCTACTGGACCGACCAGATTCGCTATATCTACTGAGGATCGAGGGCCGAGAGATTGGGCAGTTCCAGCTCGCGCAACAGCTTGCGGGCCATCGCCGCGCCATAATCGTCAAACCCGAGGGCGGTCTCGACAAAGGCGCCCGGCCCAAGGATGACCCACGCGCGGAAATAGGACGACAGTGCGCCGATATCCGCCTGGCGCCGGTCACCGCCACGCGGCGCGTCGGCCCCGATGGCCAGCGCGTTCACCGTGATCCCGCGCCGCACCAGGTCCGTCTTGACCTCGCGCGGGTGCGGCCCCTGGTTGTGATGCCCGTCGCCGGAGATATCCAGCGTGCGCCGCCAGCACGCCGGTTGATCCGCCAGCAGGTCGGCACCGTGGCGCATCGCGGCGCCCAGCCCGGTGCCCGGTGGTGCGGCGCTGCGGGCGGTTCCGGCCAAGCGCGCGGCGATCCGGGCGAGGGTGGCGTGATCGGTGACCTCGGTCCAGCCCAGCAACGGGCGCTGATACCCCGGTCCGCTCCATTCAAACACAGCCAGCCGCACCGGGGCCGCCGGCAGTGCCAGCAACGCCCGCGCGACCTGCGGATCGGTGAGCGCGGCGGCCAGCCCGTCGAGTTGCAGCCGGTACTCGGCCGCATCAACCGAGCCCGAGACATCGAGGCCCAGCGCCAGCGCCTGCCGACATTGCGCCGCAACGGGCGGGGCCAGGGCGAGCATCCCGGCAAGACCGGCGGCAAGTCGAACCGCACGGATCATCCCGGCTGTCCCGGCGCAGGGTGGGGCAGCGCCCCGACTGCGCGCGGGCGCAACTCGCGCAAGAGCTTGCGGCGCATGGCGCGTTCGTAATCGTCGAACCCCTGTGCCACCTCCAGAAAGGCGCCGGGACCGTGCAACACGTGGTCGCGATACCAGGTGACAAGGTCGATCTCGGCGCCATCGTCGGGGGCGCTGACCACCAGCCCGTTGACGGTGACCCCGGCAAAGGGAAACTCGGCATAGGCGGCGGCGGGGCCAAAGCCCTCGTTGTTCTCGCCGTCGCCAGCCATGTCGAGGGTGCGGAACAGGCAGTCGGGTCCGCGCGCCAGCAGCCCGGCGCCAAAGCCCAGGGCATAGCCCATGGCGGTGGGAAACTCGGTGTGGCCGCGGTTCGAACGGCCCAGCGTCTCGGCCATCTCCAGCAGGTCGCGCCGGCTGCGGATCAGTCGCCAGTCGGCCAGCACCTGCTGGTTATAGCGCCCGCTCCACTCATAGGCGGCGAGGGCGACGGGCAGGGGGGCGGCAAAGATCGCGCGTTCGACCGGGGGCGAGATCAGCGCCGCGGCCAGCCCGCCGCGCTGCAGCGCGTCCTCTTGCGCATCGACCGAACTGGAGACGTCCAGCGCCAGCGCCAGGGCGAGGCGACACTCGGCCGCCGCCAGCGGCGCGGCCCCAAGCCCCACCGCCCACGCCAGCGCGCGCGCCGCCGCCCTTACCAATGGCCGATGCTCTCCATGCTGACCCAGGGTTCGGCGGGGGCCAGGGCATCGCCGTTCTGCAACAGCTCGACCGAGATGTTGTCGGGCGAGCGGACAAAGGCCATGCGCCCGTCGCGCGGCGGGCGGTTGATGGTGACGCCGTTGTCCATCAGGTGCTGGCAGGTCTCGTAGATATTGTCGACGCCATAGGCGAGATGGCCGAAATGGCGGCTGTCGCTGGGCAGCCCGTCGTCGCCGTCCCAGTTGTAGGTCAGCTCGATCGGGCAGTCGGGCTGATCCGGCGGCGCCATGAAGATCAGTGAAAAGCGCCCCTCCTCGCTGTCATGGCGGCGGGTCTCGACAAGGCCCAGAAGCTGGTAGAACGCCATGGATTTTTCCAGGTCTTTCACCCGGACCATCGTATGCAGATAAGTCAGCGCCATTCTCGTGGCTCCCCCGTGTCTCGTTTGCGCCCTCAATCTAACGCCGGGACGCGGCATGTCGAGCGGCCGGGGGTCAGAACGCCGACTGGATGCCGAAATTGATGCCCATGCGCGTGGCGTCGTAGAGCGCGATGTTGCTGTCGGTGCGCGATGCCGAAATCTGCATCGTCGGGCTGAAGCCGTAATAATCGACCTTGTCGAAGATCAGGGTCACATCGGCCTGCAGCCGGTCCTCTTGCCGCCCGTCCGGGCTGTGGGGCGACACGTCATAGCTGCGGTTGCGCGCCCAGAGGCCCATCTGCATCGTGGCACCGACAATGGGCTTGGCCAGGGTCAGTTGCGCGCGCAGCCCGATCTCGCGGTATTCATCGGCGGCATTGGGCGATTGGGCGGCGGCCAGCGTCGCACCGGTCCAGAACGTCGCGCCGTTGAGGATGCGGGTGGTATAGGACAGATCGGCGCGCAGCGTGTCGCTGTCGCTGGTGGCGATGCCGAACTGGCGCTCCCCGGCCAGCCGCAGGTTGACCTTGTCGCCCGAGGCCAGGCGATAGGACTGCCCGGCAGAGAGGCGCAGGAACCGCGCGTATTCCGCGCCGCCATACCAGCTTTGGCCGCCGTCGACGACGATACGGTATTCTCCCCGCCGGTCGAAATTGAGCCCCCGGTGACCATAGCCCAGCGAATAGGTGACAAAGGCGAAATCGCTGCCCTTGGCGGTGGGGGCGATCGACTTGGCCTCACCCGAGAGCGTGTAGGTCCGTAGATCGGCGGTCAGGATCAGGTCGTTCGCCCGCGTCTCGGTCTCGGCAAAGCGATAACGGGTGGTGACCCCCAGCGCGTATTCCACCCCCGAGAGCGCGCGGGCGGTGCCGCCAAGCTCGTATTCCACCGGCTGGCCGAACAGCAGTTCCGACAGCTTGTAATTCAGAAAGGACGAGCGCGCGGACGAGCCGTTGTTGATGTTCGATTCCGGCGAGACCGAGAAGGAGAGCTGCGTCGACCAGGGGTTGCGTGCGCGCACATAGCGGAAATCGTTGATCGCCTTGCGCTCGGCGATCTCGGTCGGGGCGTGCTGCACCGCGCGGCGCAGCCACCATTGCGCGCGGGTGCGGTGACCGTCCGAGGCCAGCGCCTGCGCCATCAGCAGGGAAGAGGAATACTTCTGCGCCGCGTCCTCTGACAGGCGCCACGCGGCGCGGGCCGAGGTCTTGGCCAGCGCGAACCGGCCCAGATCGCGTGCAGCGCGCGAGCGGAGCATCAGGGCTGTGCGGTCCTCCGGGTTCCGCCCCAGCAGCGCATCGGAGAACCGCAGTGCACGCGGTGCGTCGCCGGCGCGCAGCGCCATCAGCGCCGCCAGCCGCAACTGCTCGGGCGCCAGTTCCACCGGCGCCGCCCGCAGGGGCAGGGCCAGCGCTGCCAGGATCGACAGGCCAGCCAGCCCCCGGATCACCGTTTCACGCATCGCGGGCATCGCTGCGCCCTCAGCGGTAGACGATGAAGCCGCTGGTTTCGCGCACCGAACTGGCGATCGGATCGACGCTGTTCTCGAGCACCACGACGCCGACGATCCGCTTGGCGTTGTTGCCCGAGACGATGGCATAGTAATTGCCACTCTCGAACGACTGGCTCTCGCCGGAACTGTCGACATAAGAACTGCTGACCGTGCCCAGAAGCTCGCCGTTGTCATCCATCACGCCGGGCCCGACCACGAAGGTCGCGGTGGGATAGCTGCGCAGGGTGGTGCCGGCGCTGGTTCCGATCCGGCTCAGCACGTCCGAGGTGATGTCGGTGCCCTCGATGTCAAAGATGCGACGGTTGGTGATGGTGCCGGTGACCGCGTCGCCACGCGATCCGGTGGTTTCGTCGAAATCGTCGAAATCGATGGCGATCTCGATGTCGGCGGTGGTGTACTCCAGCCCGCTGGCGCCATTGAAGTCGCGCAGACCCGCCATCTGGCCGTTGTAGATCGCCTGCCCGGTCGAAGGCAGGGTGACGCCGCCTTCGCGCTGGTAGACGAAGCCGCCGAACCCATATCCGACATAGGCGCCGGTGCGCACGATGGCGAACTTGTCCTGGCCGTTGCGGCTGACGCCGTAGATCGCCCGGTGGCTGAACTGGGAAATCGGCGCGCTGCTGTCGGGGTCGGTGGCCAGCGGGTCGGCCTCGTAGACGGCATATTGGCTCTTGCCGCCGGGCAGGCTGCTCACCTTGGTGCCGCGTGCGTATTCGTTGTCGCCGTCAAAGGCGAGGTTGTTCACGAAGAAGGTGTCGCTGTCCGCGTCATAGCTGATGTCATTGGCATAGCCGTCGCCGGAATTGCCGCCCTCGCTCTGGGTCGGCTCGCTGCGGTAGATCCCGCTGTCGGCATCGGGCGATGCGGTGCCGGGGGGCAGCGTGCGATCGCTGTCGATCCCGCTGTCGGTCCCGGTGTCGGTCGTGGTGTCCGTGGTGGTATCGGTATCGGACGCGGCATCGACAAAGGGGTTGGACCCGCCGCTGCACGCCGATAACGCCAACGCGGCCGTTGCCGCGACGATAAATCTGCTCATGACTGCCTGCCTCAGATCGTTTTTGGATCAAGTTTTTTTCACAACGTTCTGGAAACAGGGTGAAAAGTCAACGATCAATCATGGCGTGCGAAATCTTGTTCGGCAAAAATGGCGGAATTGCCATACCCGATATTGCGGTTGGCCTGTGTTGTTCGGCAAGATATGGGGGTTCGCGACTCATCTAGTGAAAGGAACCCGCCATGCCGCTGTCGCCCGAGCAAGAGGCCGAGATCGCAGATCAGCGCGCCACGCCCCAGCCCACCCTGCGCGCGGTGGCGCCGGGGATGGAGGACCACCTCTATACCGCCTACCCGGTGCTGGACCACGGGTTCGTGCGGGTGATCGACTACATGGGCGACGACGCGGCGATCTGCCAGGCCGCGCGGGTCAGCTATGGCAAGGGCACCAAGTCGGTCAGCAATGACGAGGGGCTGATCCGCTACCTGATGCGGCACTGGCACTCGACCCCCTTCGAGATGTGCGAGATCAAGCTGCATGTGAAACTGCCGGTCTTCGTCGCCCGCCAGTGGATCCGCCACCGCACCGCCAACGTGAACGAGTACTCGGCGCGCTACTCGATCCTCGACCGCGAATTCTACATCCCGGCGCCGGAGCACGTGGCGGCGCAATCCACCGTCAACAACCAGGGCCGGGGCGAATTGCTCGAGGGGGCCGAGGCCGCCCGCGTGCTGGAGATCCTCAAGGCCGACAGCGCCCGCGCCTATGACAATTACGAGGCGATGATCAGTGACGACGGCCAGCAGGGGCTGGCCCGCGAACTGGCGCGGATGAACCTGCCCGCCAACATCTATACCCAGTGGTACTGGAAGGTGGACCTGCACAACCTGTTCCACTTCCTGCGCCTGCGCGCCGATGCCCACGCCCAGTACGAGATCCGCGTCTATGCCGAAGAGATCTGCAAGCTGGTCGCCGACTGGGTCCCCTTCGCCTATCGCGCCTTCGAGGATTACCGCATGGGGGGAGCGACACTCAGCGCCACAGCCCTTGATTGCATTCGCCGGATGGTGAAAGGTGAAGAGGTGACGCAGGAGAACTCCGGCATGTCCAAGGGGGAATGGCGGGAGTTCATGGGGGTTTTGGGGTGAGGAGTTTGTATGCCTTCTAACTCGAGAAAGCTTTTTAAGAGTAAACTTTTGCCTGACGTTGGAGCGCTGTTGGAGAGCCATCGGGTTCTGAATCCGACAGGTCGAGGAAGAAGAGCACTTGGACATATAACTCGCAGTGGTGTGGTTATGCTTTGCGCTGCTTGGGAGTTGTATATTGAGGAAGTTGCAAAAGAAGCTGCCGATCATATTGCAGCGCGAGCTAGAACCCCTGATGATTTGCCTCTCCGGCTGCGGCAGAAGATTTCCCGCGTGGTAAGAAACCACAAGAACGAAGTTGCACCTTTGCTGCTTTGCGGGGATGGTTGGAGGAATGTCTATAAAAACCGCGTCAAGCAATTGTCAGAAAACCTGAATACGCCAAAATTTGGAAACATCGATGAGTTGTTTTCAAAGTGTTTGGATTTGTCAGGGGTCAATTTATCTTGGAGGCATGATAAATCTGATTTAAACGCTTTTGTATCTATTCGAGGTGAAATAGCTCATCGTGGCGCAGACGCTCGTTATGTGAAGGTCAAGGATCTTCGCGAATACAAGAATGTTATAGATGATCTGGTGAAAGATACGGATGACGCTATTTCTGCCCATATCCGAGATATAACAAGCGTTGGCACCCTGCCTTGGAGAAGGACCTAGTTCTTTTCAACAATGGAAAGTGAAGCAGGGGATATGCGGCGGACTGAAAACGCCTAAAAAATCGCCCCCAACCCCACGCCAGCGCCGGACCGGGGGCTGGCGCTGCTCCGTTTGATCGGTGCGCTTTATCCCTGCCAAATCCGGACAACATTTGAGCGACGCGCCTGCGTCGTCAAGGCGCCAGACCGCCCAGTTCAGGGCGTGCGACGCATGGCGGCCCCCCTTTATTCAACGTCCCCTCCAACGCCCCTGTCATCCCCGCGCAGGCGGGGATCTGTTCGACAGGAGGGGCAGGGAGGTCCCCGCTTGCGCGGGGATGACAACGCGAGGGGAGGGATGACAGCGTAGGGGAGGGCAGGAAAGGCCGCCGCTCACCCCCGCCGTTTCGCCCGCAGGGTCGGGTCCGCTTGCGTCGGGTCCTCGGGCCAGGGGTGGCGGGGGTATTGCGCGCGCATGTCCTTGCGCACATCCGCATAGGAGCCGGCCCAGAACCCCGGCAGGTCGCGCGTCACCTGCACCGGGCGCTGCGCCGGCGACAGCAGGGTGATCTTCAGCGGCACGCCGCCGCTGGTCGGATGCCGCGTGACCCCGAACAGCTCTTGCAGCCGCAGCGCGATCTCCGGCCCCTCGGGGCCATAGTCGATCGGCACCTTGCGCCCCAGCGGGGTGACAAAGGCCGGCGGCGCGCGGCGGTCCAGCTCCTGCTGCTGGTCCCAGCTCAGCGCGGCCTTGAGCGCGGGCAGCGGATCGAATCGCTTCCACGCCTCGCCGCTGCGCACCGTCCCCAGCATCGGCAGCAGCCAGTCCTCGAGCCGCGCCATCAGCCCGGCGTCCGAGAAATCGGGCAGTTCCGCGCCCTCCGCCCGCACCAGCTCCACCCGCGCCGCCAGCCGCGCCGCCGCCCCCTCCAGCCGCAGGCCCAGCTCGCGCACCCCGTCCAGCATGGCGCGCGCCACGTCCTCCTGCGGTGCGTCGGTCCAGACCCGGTCGTCGAGGGTGATCGCGCCGAGCCGTTCCTGCCTGCGCGCCACCACCCGCCGCTCCCGCTTCGACCAGTCGCAAATCTCGACCCAGCCGATCTGGTCGGCGAACAACTCGCGGATCTCGCGCTCGGAAATCTGCGCCGCCATGCGGATCCTGGCCTCGCGCGGGTCGCCGTCCAGATCGGTCGCCACCACGAAGGGCGCCCCGGCCAGCCCGTCACCCGGGCCCATCGCCGCCCCCTTGCCGCCCGAGAGCACGTAGCGCGGCGCTTCGCCCTTGCGCCGCTGCCCGATCCGGTCGGGATAGGCCAAGGCCGCCATTGCCGCCGCCCCCAGCCCGGGCAGCTCGGCCCGCTTCACCTGTGCGCGCAGCCGTCGCGCCTCCGACTTGATCTGTTCCAGCGCCGGGCGCAGCACCTCGTAGGGTCGCTCGCGGGTGAACCGCTTCAGGTCGCGCAGCGCCTCCAGCCGCAGCGACAGGTCACAGGGCGCGCCGCGCAACGGATCGCGCGCCTCGATCAGCGCCGCCAGCGGCGCCGCCTCCGGCCCGGCCCGCACCAGCATATGCGCCACCCGCGGGTGCAAGGGCAGCGCCGAGAGCTTGCGACCGTGATCGGTGATCCGTCCCTTGTCGTCCAGCGCCCCCAGCAGGGAGAGCAGTGCCCGCGCCTCGGCCAGCGCCCCCACCGGCGGCGGGGTGAGAAAGGCGAGATCCCCCTCCGACGCGCCCCAGAGCGCCAGTTCAAGCGCCAGCCCGGTCAGGTCCGCCGCCTCGATCTCGGCCGGGGGAAACGCCGCCAGCGCCCCTTCCTCGCCCTTGGTCCAGAGGCGATAGCACACCCCCTCGGCCACGCGACCGGCGCGGCCCGCCCGCTGGGTGGCCTCGGCGCGGGTGACCTTTTCCGTCACCAGCCGCGACATGCCGGAACCGGGATCGAACCGCGCCCGGCGCGCCTGTCCCATGTCGACCACCACCCGCACGTCCTGGATGGTGAGCGAGGTTTCCGCGATCGAGGTCGCCAGAACGACCTTGCGCCCCTTGGTCGCCGGCTGGATTGCGGCGCGCTGGGCGGCAAAGGGCAGGGCGCCGTACAGCGGCCTGACGTGACAGTCCCCCGGCAGCCGCTTGGTCAATGCCGCCTCGGCCTGCCTTATCTCGCGCTCGCCCGGCAGGAACACCAACAGGCCGCCGCCCGTGGCCCGCGTCTCCCGCTCGGCCTGTACCACCAGCTCGACCAGCGCATCGGTGCGCCGCGCTTTCAGGCCAAGGGGCCGGTCCAGCCAGCGGGTCTCCACCGGGAAACTGCGCCCCTGCGAGGTCACCACCGGCGCCTCCATCAGCGCGCCCACCGGCTCGGCGTCCAGCGTCGCCGACATCGCCAGCAGCAGCAGGTCGTCGCGCAGGGCCCCGGCCACCTCCAGGCAGAGCGCCAGCCCAAGGTCGGCATTGAGCGAGCGTTCGTGGAACTCGTCGAAGATCACCGCGCCGACACCGGGCAGGTCCGGTTCCCGCTGCAACATGCGGGTGAGGATGCCCTCGGTCACCACCTCGATCCGGGTCGCCTTCGACACCTTGGCCTCGCCCCGGATGCGATAGCCCACGGTCTGCCCCGCCGCTTCGCCCAGGGTCTCGGCCATCCGCTCGGCGGCGGCACGCGCGGCCAGGCGGCGCGGCTCCAGCATCACGATACGCCCCGTCGAATCCCCGCCGGTGCCCAGCCCGGCCTCCAGCATCGCCAGCGGCACCCGCGTGGTCTTGCCCGCGCCCGGCGGCGCCTGCAGCACGGCGCGGCCATGATCGCGCAACGCGGCCAGCAACTCGGGCAGGGCGGCCTCGATCGGCAAGGCGGGGGACGGGGCAGGGGCGGCACACATGGCCCGTCTTTTCCGCCAAACCGTCGCCGCTGTCTACCGCCGCTGTCCTGCGCCGCACCGTCCGGCTCGGCACTGGACATTCCGCGCCCGGCCAAGGCAGAAAGGGCGCCGGGCAGCAGGATGAGGCGATGGACATGAACAGCCTGGGCGACAAGATACTGAACGGCGACCGCCGCGCGCTGGCCCGCGCGATCACGCTGGTCGAAAGCGCGCGTACCGATCACCGGGCGCAGGCGACGCAATTGCTCGATCACCTGCGCGGGGCCGGGCGGCAGGCGGTGCGCATCGGCCTGTCGGGCACGCCGGGGGTGGGCAAATCCACCTTCATCGAGGCTTTCGGCATGATGCTGATCGAACAGGGGCTGCGGGTGGCGGTGCTGGCGGTCGATCCCTCCTCGACCCGCTCGGGCGGCTCGATCCTGGGCGACAAGACCCGGATGGAGCGGCTGAGCCGCGAGAAAAATGCCTTCATCCGCCCCTCGCCCAGCCAGTCGCACCTGGGCGGCGTCGCCCGCCGCTCGCGCGAGGCGGTGGCGCTCTGCGAGGCGGCCGGCTTCGACGTGGTGCTGATCGAGACGGTCGGCGTCGGCCAGTCCGAAACCGTGGTGGCCGAGATGTCCGACCTCTTCGTGCTGCTGCTGGCCCCGGCTGGCGGTGACGAGTTGCAGGGGGTCAAGCGCGGCATCATGGAAATGGCCGACCTGATTCTGGTCAACAAGGCCGACGGTGACCTGAAGCCGGCGGCGACCCGCACCTGTTCCGATTATTCCGGCGCGCTGCGGCTGCTGCGCAAGCGTCCGCAGGATCCCGAAGGGTTCCCCAAGGCGATGATGGTCTCGGCCTATACCGGCACTGGCCTGCCCGAGGCTTGGGCGGAAATGCGGGCGCTGGTCGACTGGCGGCGCGAGAACGGTCACTGGGACCGCCGCCGCGCCGACCAGGCGCTCTACTGGTTCGATCAGGAGGTGCGCCAGGCGCTGCTGGCCCGGCTGGAAACCCCGCAAGCGCGCGACGCGATGGCGGCGCTGTCGGACCGGGTGGCCAGCGGCGCGATCTCGCCCGCCGGGGCCGCGCGCGAGATGCTGGAGCGGCATCTGGGCGGCTGATCCCGGGCCCGTCCCGAAACCGTTGCGAAACCGGGATGAAACCGCCGAGGCGGGGCTTGACGACTCTCCCCGCCCCGCGTAATAGCCACCAAACGAGATTCCGGGCGCTGCCAAAGCGGCGCCCCTGTTATTTGCAGGGCCGCGCGGGGGCACATGTTCCCGGCTTCTGCGCCCGAGAAAAGACGAGGATGAACACATGTCGCGCCGTTGCGAACTGACCGGAAAAGGCCCGATGACTGGCAACAATGTCAGCCATGCGAAAAACAGGACCCGCCGCCGGTTCCTGCCGAACCTGAACGATGTGACGCTCCAGTCCGAGACCCTGGGCCGTGGCGTCAAGCTGCGGATCTCGGCCTCGGCCCTGCGCAGTGTCGATCACCGTGGCGGGCTGGACGCCTTCCTGGCCAAGGCCAAGGACGAGGAACTCTCGGCCAACGCGCTGAAGGTCAAGAAAGAGATCGCCAAGGCGGCTGCCGCCTCCTGATCCCGGCAATCCGGACGGATTTCCGCGACCCCGCGCCGCAGGCGCGGGGTTTTTCGTTTTGCTTGCGTCTCGGGCACGGCCCCGCCTATATCGCCTCAAGATGATGCAAAGCCTGCACAGATACCTGGCCCCCGTTCCGGCCCTCGTACTGGTCGCCGTCATGGTGCTCACCAGTCAGAGCATGGCCGTCGCCCGTGGGGCCACCGGCCCGGCCGGCCAGATCGTGCTGTGCACCGGCACCGGCCCGGTCGCCGTCTACATCGACGACGACGGCCAGCCCGTTGGCCCGCCACACCTCTGCCCCGATTGCGCATTGCATCTGCTCGATGCCTTCGCGGCGCCCGATATCGCGCCGGTCCCGCTGTTGGCCACCCCGCGCAAACAGCGCATCATTGCCACCCTTGCCCATGCCGAATCCCGCGCCTTCGCGCCCTCGGCGCGCGATCCTCCTGCCGCCGTCTGATTTCCTTTTTCCCCGAATTTCAGACTGTTAATGCAAGAGAGGAGAGACATCATGTCCTTCAAATCCACCCTGTTCGCCGCTGCCGCCGCCCTCAGCTTTGCCATGCCCGCCCTTGCCGGCGATATCATGGTCGAAGACGCCTATGCCCGCACCTCGACGATGAAGTCGAAATCCGGCGCCGCCTTCATGGTGCTGATGAACCACGGCGACGAGGATGACCGCCTGGTCGGCGCCAGCTCCGACGTCGCCCAGCGGGTCGAGCTGCACACCCACAAGGAGGACGCCAACGGCGTCATGCAGATGCTCAAGGTCGAAGAGGGCTTTCCGATCCCCGCCGGCGGCATGCACGCGCTCGCCCGTGGCGGCGATCACGTGATGTTCATGGGCCTGAACCGCCAGTTGGCGCAGGGCGACATCGTCACCGTCACCCTGAGTTTCGAAAAGGCCGGCGACATGACCATCGAGGTGCCCGTCGACCTCGAACGCAAGCCGATGCACGGCATGAAGATGAACCACGGAAACATGAAAAAGAACTGAGCCGCCGCATAGCGTTCCGACCCGAAGGCCGCGCCCCAAAGCGCGGCCTTTTTCATGTGCCACGCATCCAATGTCACCCCGGGCTTGACCCGGGGCCTCCACGTCCCCGAATGGATCCCGGATCAGGTCCGGGATGACAAAAAAAATGCGCCACACCTGTCACCCCGGGCTTGACCCGGGGTCTCTCGCACTGTCGGACAGATCCCGGATCAGGTCCGGGAGGGTGGTTCCGACAAACGCCCGCCTTATCCCGCCAGCAGCTCCGCCACCCATTCGGGCACCGTCTGCGTCGCCGGGCCGAACCGGGTCTCGTCGAATCGCGACACCGTGGCCGAGGGCTCCAGGTTCAGCTCCACCGTCCGCGCCCCGGCGGCGGTGGCCTCTTGCACGAAGCCGGCCGCCGGATAGACCTGCCCCGAGGTGCCGATTGCCGCAAACAGGTCCGCGCCCATCAGGTGCTCGAAAATCTCGTCCATGTAATACGGCATCTCGCCGAACCAGACGATATCGGGTCGCGCGCTGGGCGCGTGACAGGCCGGGCAGGGCTCGCCCACCCGCATCTCCGCCGGGGCCGGCCAGCGGTGGCCGCAGGCGGCGCAGAGCGCGCCGGACAGGATGCCGTGCATGTGCAGCACCCCGCGCGCGCCGGCCTTCTCGTGCAACTCGTCCACGTTCTGCGTGACGATCACCACCTCGCCGGGCCAATCCGCCTGCAGCCGCGCCAGCGCCACGTGCGCCGCGTTGGGCCGGGCCGTGGCCGCCTTGGCGCGGCGCGCGTTGTAGAACGCCTGCACCAGCGCGGGATCGCGTGCGAAACCCTCCGGCGTTGCCACGTCCTCGATCCGGTGCTGCGCCCACAGCCCGCCGGCATCGCGAAAGGTGCCCAGCCCGCTTTCCGCCGAGATCCCGGCGCCGGTCAGAATGACGATCTTTTCCATGCTCTCCGTCCCGGGTTTTCCCCGTGCCTGTCATCGCCTACACCTTGGCCAAAGGAGGCCCGAATGACCACCCGAATCCTGTTCGTCTGCCTTGGCAACATCTGCCGCTCCCCCGCCGCCGAGGGCATCGCCCGCGCGCTGCTGCCGGGGCTGGAAATCGACAGCGCCGGCACCTCCGACTGGCACGTGGGGGAACCGCCCTATGGCGCCATGCAGGCGGCGGCGCGGGCGCGGGGCATCGACCTTGGCGGGTTGCACGCGCGCCAATTCCAACCCGGCGATTTCCACCGCTTCGACCTGATCCTGGCGATGGATGCCGACAACCTCGACGAGATCGAGGCGCTGCGCCCGACGGGCAGCGACACCCCGGTGCGGCTGTTCACCGATTACGCCCCCGAAACCGGGGCCGATCACGTGCCCGATCCCTATTACACCCGCGATTTCGACGCCGCGCTCGACCTGATCGAGGCGGCGGCCAAGGGGTTGAAAGCGGCGCTCGATCCCGCCGGGTGAGGGTCGAAATTAAGCGAAATCGAAACTGCCCGGTCGTGATGTGAAATCTCGCGCGCCCGGGCTTGCGCGGATGGGGCGCGCTGTCGATGGATGGGGGCACGGACACCCCTCATCGTCAGATTGCCATGCCCCTCTTTCGCCTCGACAACCCGCGCCTAGCTGTCAAGCACCCGAAGCTGCCCCGCCAACCAGGGCAGGCGGCTGGTCACCGGGCCGATGAACTGGCTGTCCACCAGCCGACGCATGGTCTGGGCCACGTCGCGCGGCACCCGGTCGGCCCAGTCGGCGGCGGCGAACAGCGAGATCGTGCGCGAGAAGGCCGCGAAGGGCAGCGGGAACACCTCAAGGTCGTCGTGGTAGCGACCGGCGCGCACGTAGCCCAGCGGCGTGGTCAGCGTCCAGCCAAGGCCCCGGGCCACCATCGCCATCAGCGCCAGGTGGCTGCCGATCTCGAACCGTTCCTCGAACTGGAGCTTCTGGCGCGCCAGCTGCGCCTCGATCTGGCGGCCGATCAACTGTTCGCGGGCATAGCGCAACAGCGGCAGATCGCCCAGCTCGGCGAGGATGTCGTGCCGGTTCGACACCCTGCCGCGCGGCGCCACCAGCACGAAAGGATCGCGCACCAGCGGGTATTCCACAATTCCCTCGCGCAGCTCTCCGGTACTGGCCGCCACCGCGATATGCAGCCGCCGCGCCTCCATCGCCTCGGTGATCTCGAGGCTGGGCGCGGTGATCATCTTGAAGCGGCAGCGGGTCAGGCTCTCGGCCAGGATCGTCACCAACCGTGGCGTCAGGTCGTTGTCGAAATCGTCGATCAACCCGAACGACAGCGTGGTCAGCTCGCTCAGGTCCATCACCGTCAACTCGCTCTGCGCCAGCCGCAGCTCCGACAGCACCGCCTCGGTCCGGGCCAGGAAGTTGCGCCCCGCCGGCGTCAGCACCATCGGTCGCCGCCCGTGATCGACCAGCTCGGCCCCAAGCGACTTTTCGAGGTTGCGCAACTGCTGGCTCACCGCAGGCAGGCTCAGCCCGGTGATCTCGGCGGCCTGCGCCACCGATCCGGTCGATGCCAGCGCCTCGAATACTTCCAACCCGCGCAGGGTCAGGCCTTTCATGAGCATGGAGTGTTTCCCCGTCAGTTTTGCCTTTTGTGAATATACCCTTCCCATGGGTCAACCCCTTCAAACCGCGAGGTGCCCGAAATGACCGTTGAATTTCTCAAATCCGCCCGCCCCGTTCCGGCGCAGGAGGGCAATGATCTGTCCGATACCGTGCGCATCATGCTGGCCCGGCTGGCCAGTGGCGGAGAAGAGGCCGCGCGCGACTATGCCCGCCGGCTCGATGGCTGGGACGGGCCGGTCGCGGTGCCGGCGGCGACCATCCGCGCTGCCGCCGCCCAGGTGCCGGCGGCGCTGAAACAGGCGATCGGCTACGCGCATGAGAACATCCGCCGCTTCGCCGAGGCCCAGCGCGCCTCGGCCCTCGATTTCCAGACCGAGCTGCGCCCCGGCCTCACCGTCGGCCAGCGCCAGATCCCGGTCAACGCCGCCGGCTGCTACGTGCCCGGCGGGCGCTATGCCCATATCGCCTCGGCGCTGATGTCGATCGCCACCGCCCGCGCCGCCGGCGTGCCCCATATCACCGCCGTCTCGCCACCGCGCGGCGATCAGGGGATTCCCCCCGCGCTGCTCTACGCGATGGCGCTGGCCGGCGCCGACCGCATCCTGGTGCTGGGCGGGGTGCAGGGCGTCGCGGCGATGGCGCAGGGCCTGTTCGGCACCCCGCCCGCCGACATCCTCGTTGGTCCCGGCAATGCCTTTGTCGCCGAGGCCAAGCGCCAGTTGTTCGGCCCGGTCGGCATCGACATGGTCGCCGGCCCGACCGACCTGATGCTGCTGGCCGATGGCTCCGCCGACCCGCACACGCTGGCCTGGGACCTCGCCGCGCAGGCCGAGCATGGCGCCACCTCGCCGGTCTGGTTCGCCACAGACGACCGCGCCCAGGCCGAGGCGGTGCTGCGCCTGGTGCCGCAATGCCTGGCCGAACTGCCCGAACCCAACGCCAGCGCCGGGCGCTCCGCCTGGGACGACCTGGGCGAGGTGATCCTCTGCGACAGTCGAGAAGAGCTGGCGGCACTGGCCGACAGCTACGCGCCCGAACACCTGCACGTGCAGGCCCGCGACCTCGACTGGTGGCGGGGCCGGCTCACCGCCTATGGCTCGCTGTTCCTCGGCGCCGAGACCACCGTGGCCTTCGGCGACAAGGCCGCCGGACCCAACCACGTGCTGCCCACCGGCCGCGCCGCGCGCTATACCGGCGGCCTCAGCGTGCACAAGTTCCTGAAAACCGTCACCTGGCAACGGGTCGGCGATCCGGCCCTGCCGGAGCTGGCCCGCGCCACCGCCATCATCAGCCGCGCCGAGGGGATGGAGGGCCACGCCCGCAGTGCCGACATCCGGCTCGCCAATTCCCGTCCGCCGGTCAAACTCGCCGCAAACCACGAAGGATAAGACATGAACCTCGCCAAGTTTCCCCGCACCCGGCTTGCCCATCTGCCGACCCCGCTGGAACCGCTGCCGCGCCTGAGCGAGGCGCTCGGCGGGCCGGAGATCTGGATCAAGCGCGACGATTGCACCGGCCTCTCCACCGGCGGCAACAAGACCCGCAAGCTGGAATTCCTGATGGCCGAGGCGATGGCGCAGGGCGCCGACATCGTGCTGACGCAAGGCGCCACCCAGTCCAACCACGCCCGCCAGACCGCTGCCGCAGCGGCGAAACTGGGCCTCGATTGCCATATCCTGCTCGAGGACCGCACCGGCTACAACCATGAGAACTACAAGTACAACGGCAACGTGCTGCTCGACGTGCTGCACGGCGCCAGCATCGAACACCGCGGCCCCGACCTCGACATGAACGCCGAGATGGAGGCGGTGGCCGACAGGTTCCGCGCCGAGGGGCGCACCGCCTATACCATTCCCGGCGGCGGCTCGAACCCGACCGGGGCGCTGGGCTATGTCAACTGCGCGCTGGAAATGCTGGGCCAGTTCGTCGACCTCGGGCTGAACGTGGATCACATCGTCCACGCCACCGGCAGCGCCGGCACCCAGGCCGGGCTGATCACCGGGCTTTGCGCGATGAACGCCAACATCCCGCTGCTGGGCATCGGCGTGCGCGCGCCCAAGGACAAGCAGGAGGAGAACGTCTATAACCTCGCTGTCCGCACCGCCGAGAAACTGGGCTGCCCCGGTGTCGTCGCGCGCGCGGACGTGGTCGCCAACTGCGATTACGTCGGCGATGGCTATGGCATCCCCGCCGAAAGCACGCTCGAGGCGATCGACCTCTTTGCACGGACCGAGGCGATCCTGCTCGACCCGGTCTATTCCGCCAAGGGCGGCGCCGGGCTGATCGACCTGGTCCGCAAGGGACATTTCAATAAGGGCGAAAAGATCGTCTTCCTGCACACCGGCGGCGCCATCGGTCTGACCGGTTATACCCATGTCTTCGACGTGGCCGGGCGGGCGTAAGGCCGGCGCCCGGATGATCCCCGTCGGCATCCTTGGCGGCATGGGGCCCGAGGCGACGATCCTCTTGATGCAAAAGGTGCTCGCCGCGGTGCCCGCCCGCGACGACGCCGATCACGTGCCGCTGATCGTGCACCAGAACCCGCAGGTGCCCAGCCGGATCAAGGCGCTGATCGAGGGGCAGGGGGCCGATCCGGCCCCGGTCCTGCAACGCATGGCGCGCGATCTTCAGGCTGCCGGTGCCCGCGCGCTGGCGATGCCCTGCAACACCGCGCATCACTACGCCCCGGCGATCCGCGCCGCCTGCGGGCTGCCCTTGCTCGACATGGTGGAGCTGACCGCCGCCCGCCTCGCCAGAGAGGGCGCGCAGCGCGTCGGACTGCTGGCCTCGCCCGCCGTGCGGATCACCGGCGTGTTCGATGCCGCCTTCGCCGCCCGGGGCCTCACCGCCTGTTACCCGGAGGACGACGCACCGATCCTCGCGCTGATCCGCGCGGTGAAATCCGGCGACACCAATGGCGCCCCGGCGCTGGCCAAGGCCGCCCTTGCGCTGCTGGATGCGGGCTGCGACCGGGCGCTGATCGCCTGCACCGAACTGTCGCTGCTCACCCCCGGCCTGCCCGCAGGCCTGCCCTGGACCGACAGCCTCGATTGCCTGGTCGCTGAAGTCGCACGCAGGGCCAGGGCAGGGTAGGGCAGGGTAGGGCGCGCGTTCGCCCATCCCCCACGCGCCAGCCAGTCACCCCCGCCCGCCACCTGTCACCGCCGCCCACCCACCTGTCACCCCCGCGAAAGCGGGGGCCTCTTGCGGCACGCGCAACCAAAGATCCCCGCCTGCGCGGGGATGACAACGCTTGTGAGGAAAGCGATCCCTGTCACCCCCGCGAAAGCGGGGGCCTCCCCTATCCCGTTAACCCCACAACAACCCTTGGGCGCCTATCCTCGTGCATGCGACGCCATGATTATTACGTTTATCTGGTTACCAACCGCCCCCATGGCACGTTGTACTGCGGTGTGACCAACGATCTCTTGCGGCGTCTGTGGGAACATCGTTCGGGCCACGCTGACGGGTTCACCCGGCGCTACCGGTGTCGGCGCCTTGTCTGGTTCGAACATCACACCGAGATCGGCGAAGCGATCCTGCGGGAAAAACGCATCAAGAAATGGCGCCGCGCATGGAAAGACGCGCTGATCCAGGCGCGCAACCCCGACTGGTCGGACCTCGCGCCGTCGATCGGCCTGTGAGCGGCGGTTCTCCCCCTGTCACCCCCGCGAAAGCGGGGGCCTCATGCCAGATGCGTCACCAACCAGAGATCCCCGCCTGCGCGGGGATGACAACGTCCGTGGGGGAAGCCTCCTCCGTCACCTCTGTGCGCGCCCCTGTCACCCCCGCGCAAGCGGGGGTCTTGCAGGATGCGCCACCAAGGAAAGATCCCCGCCTGCGTGGGGATGATAACGTCTGCGAAGAAAGCCACCCCTGTCACCCCCGCGCAAGCGGGGGTCTTGCGATCACCGGGGCCTTACTTGCAGGTCTTCGCGGCCTGTTCGCCGAACGCGGTATAGCGTTTCCACAGTTCCGCGTCCTTGCGCCGGTCCGATTGGCGGACCTCCTGCGCCTGGTGCGGGTCGCCGAACCAGCGGGCCACCTTGCGCCGTTCCAGCGCGTTCAGGCTGTGGTTGGCCACCTTCTGGATGCAGCGGCACAGCGACGGCGACGCCTTGCGGTTGGATTGCATGCAGGCGCGTTCGATCACGCTCGCCGTGCCGGGCGTCGGTGCGATCCATGCCAGGGTTGCGGCGGTCGCCGCGATGGTGAGCAGATGTTTCATTCCTGTCCCCGTTCCAAAAACACGTTCGGGCGCGGCCCCGCCCGGGTTCGCGCCGCACTATGTCTCACTCCCTGCCGGGGGGCAATCGTCCGTGCCGACCGTTGCGCGCAGATCCGCACCGAAAAGGGGCAGGGACCAGGCCCCGCCCCATCTCGGGAGGTATGTCGCGACACCGGAACACCGGGGTCATTCACTGCTCTTGCCTCGTTCCACGTCTTTGCGCGGTTGTTTCGATACCAGAAACATTGCCCAATGATTGTGGCAGAAATAAGGAAGGTGCGTCGCCCCGTCCGTTTCCTGTCCGCCCCCCGTCCAGTCCCGGTTCCGCCCCGGTCCCCGCCCGCGCGCCTGCGCGCTTGACGGGGTTGGTTTTCCCATACATATCGCACTGCATGACCGATCTTGCACATATCCGAAATTTCTCCATCGTCGCGCATATCGACCATGGGAAATCCACGCTCGCCGACCGCCTGATCCAGGAGACCGGAACAGTGCAGGACCGCGACATGAAGGAACAGCTGCTCGATGCCATGGATATCGAGCGTGAACGCGGCATCACCATCAAGGCCAACACCGTGCGCCTTGAATATACCGCCGATGATGGCGAGCATTACGTGCTCAACCTGATCGACACGCCCGGCCACGTCGACTTCGCCTACGAGGTTTCCCGCTCCATGCGCGCGGTCGAGGGCTCGCTGCTGGTGGTCGACAGCACCCAGGGGGTCGAGGCGCAGACGCTCGCCAATGTCTACCAGGCGATCGACGCCGACCACGAGATCGTGCCGGTGTTCAACAAGATCGACCTGCCCGCCTCGGACGTCGACCGGGTGGCCGAACAGGTCGAGGACGTGATCGGCATCGACGCCTCGGGCGCCATCGCGGTTTCCGCCAAGACCGGGCAGGGCATCCACGAGGTGCTGGAATCCATCGTGCAGCACCTGCCGGCGCCCCAGGGCACCCGCGACGCGCCGCTCAAGGCGATGCTGGTGGATTCATGGTACGACGCCTATCTCGGCGTGATCGTTCTGGTGCGGATCATGGACGGGGTGCTGAAAAAGGGCGAGCGCATCAAGATGATGCAGAACGGCTCGATCCACCACGTCGACCGCATCGGCGTGTTCCGGCCGCAGATGCAGGCGGTGGACGAGCTGGGACCGGGCGAGATCGGCTTTCTCACCGCCTCGATCAAGCAGGTGCGCGACACCCGTGTCGGCGACACCATCACGCACGAGAAAAAGGGCTGCGAGACGCCGCTGCCGGGCTTCAAACCCTCGGTCCCGGTGGTGTTCTGCGGGTTGTTCCCGGTGGATTCAGCCGAGTTCGAGGACCTGCGCGACGCGATCGAGAAACTGGCGCTGAACGACGCCTCCTTCAGCTACGAGATGGAAACCTCCGCCGCGCTCGGCTTCGGCTTTCGCTGCGGCTTCCTCGGGCTGCTGCACCTCGAGGTGATCCGCGACCGGATCGAACGGGAATACGATATCGAGCTGATCACCACCGCGCCCTCGGTGGTCTATCACATCTACATGCGCGACGGGACGATGCGCGAGCTGCACAACCCCGCCGACATGCCCGACCTGACCCATGTGGAGCATATCGAGGAGCCGCGGATCAAGGCCACCATCCTGGTGCCCGACGAATACCTCGGCGACGTGCTGAAACTCTGCCAGGACCGCCGCGGCATCCAGGAGGAGCTGACCTATGCCGGCACCCGCGCCATGGTGGTCTATGACCTGCCGCTGAACGAGGTGGTGTTCGACTTCTACGACCGTCTGAAATCGGTGACCAAGGGCTATGCCAGCTTCGACTACCAGATGACCGGCTACCGCGAAGACACGCTGGTCAAGATGCAGATCCTGGTCAACGACGAGCCGGTCGATGCGCTTTCGACCATGGTCCACCGCGACCGCGCCGAGATGCGCGGCCGGGCGATGTGCGAAAAGCTCAAGGACCTGATCCCGCGCCACATGTTCAAGATCCCGATCCAGGCCGCCATCGGCGGCAAGGTGATCGCGCGCGAAACCCTGAGCGCCCTGCGCAAGGACGTGACCGCCAAATGCTACGGCGGCGATGCCACCCGCAAACGCAAGCTGCTGGACAAGCAGAAGGCGGGCAAGAAGAAGATGCGCCAGTTCGGCAAGGTCGACATCCCGCAAGAAGCGTTCATTTCGGCCCTGAAGATGGATAGCTGAAGGCTATCCATCTTCAGGGCCAGTGGGCGACAGCGGTTGGCAAAGCCAACTGCGTGCCCACACCCTCGCCAATAAAGCCCCCCTGTCACCCCCGCGAAAGCGGGGGCCTCCAGAAGCGTACCGCATGAGATCCCCGCCTGCGCGGGGATGACAGGGGCCGCCACAGGCAAGCGGCTGATCAGGATTTGGGGTGGATTTCCACCGGGTGATAGTTGCGCAGATATTCGGTCATCTGCCACCTGATCAGGTAATCCCGGTCAAGGACTTTGTAAGCGACTCCAAGGGTTTGCGCCACGGTCCTTATCTGGAACTCATATCGGTCTTCGCGCCCGTCGGTGTCGATGATCAGGACCATTGGCGACTTGCCCGTCAGCGTGGCGGCAAAGACCGTCTGGTGCACGCTGTCGATGGAGCTGCGCTTGTCCAGGCCAACCTCGATCACCTGCGTTTCCGTTTCGCAATCCACGCGGATCCGGTGAAGATCGTAGCCCACCGAATAGGGGTGGGAGACCTCGGGGGTGCCCCGGATCATCAAGGTGCAGAAGATGGCGGCGAGGGCAAGTTCGTGCATGGGGGCAGCCTATCCGATGCCACCCTGGTTGTTAATCTTTTGGCAACCTTTCTTAACGTCCTCGTCTTGCCCCGTGAGAATCCCCCTGTCACCCCCGCGAAAGCGGGGGCCTCTTCCCGCCACTCCGCCGCAGCCCACCCCCTTCCCATCCCCGCGCTCACCCCCTATAGGCAATCCAACACAACCTATCCGGAGCCCTATCCATGCCCTGCGCCCTTTGTTCTGCCGACGCGCCCCTCACCGCCTATCCCGTCTCCGGCGGCCCCGAGGGCGCCAGCGTTGAGCTTTGCGACACCTGCATCGCCCAGATCGAGGGCGAGCCGGAGCCGAACCACTGGCGCTGCCTGTCGTCGTCGATGTGGTCCGAGGATACCGCCACCCAGGTGCTGGCTGCCCGCATGCTGAACCGCCTCTCCGATCACGACTGGGCGCGCGACCTGTCCGACCAGCTCTGGCTCGATGACGACACCCGCGCCTGGGTCGAGAACGTGCCGCAGGAAAGCGCGCACAAGGATAGCAACGGCGCGCCGCTCGCACAGGGCGACACCGTGGTGTTGATCAAGGATCTTCCGGTGAAAGGCGGCGGTTTCACCGCCAAGCGCGGCACGGCGGTGCGCGGCATCTCGCTGGTGCAGGACAACCCCGCCCATATCGAGGGCCGCGTCGAGGGCCAGCGCATCGTCATCCTGACCGAGTTCGTCAAGAAACGCTGAGGCCACAAGGCAGGTCAGGGCAGGGTGGGGGCCGCAGGACGGCCCCCTGAAGCGGAGGCTCAGAGTTTCTTCTGAACGTCCTCGGCCACGTCCTCGATGGCGTCACCCGCCTTTTTCAGGTCGCGCCCGGCGCCCTTGGTGGTCTCGCAGGCGGCCAGTGCCAGCAGGGCAAGGCCGAACACAAACACTCGCGTCATCGCATTTCTCCATCTGCTCGCTCGATACGCGATATAGGCCCGCCCTGCGCCCGGCGGCAAGACCCATGCGCGGCCCGCGGCCCGTCTCCCTGTTCCCCCGCGCGTCCTGTCACCCCTGCGCCCCCGTCACCCCGTGCGTCCTGTCATCCCCGCGAAAGCGGGGATCTGACGACGCAGGGGGCCTTGCTTGGTGGCCCCCGCCTGCGCGAAGATGACAGCGGGCCGGGGGCACCCGGGGAACCGTCCCCATATTCACATATTCATAAAAAACTATCCGATTGCGTCATTTTGTCCTATCCTCCCGATCACACCAAGGGAGGGAAACCATGAAACATCTGATCACCGCCGCTGCGCTCGCACTCGGCACGACGCTGGCCGCCGGCGCCGCCTGGGCCGAGGGCCAGACCCATCACATCGCGTTCCACGTCAACCAGAACGACCCACAGGTGATGAACATGGCGCTCAACAACGTCGCCAACGTCAACAAGTACTACCAGTCACAGGGCGACACCACCGTGATCGAGGTGGTCACCTATGGCCCCGGCTTCAACATGCTGGTGGCGGGAAAAAGCCCGGTGGCCGATCGCATCTCGGCGATGAGCCTCGAGATCGAGGGGCTCTCCTTCGCCGCTTGCGGCAACACCCACCGCAAGATGAGCGAGAAGGCCGGCCATAAGGTCGCCCTGCTGGACGAGGCCGGGGTCGTGCCCTCCGGCGTGGTCCGTCTGGTCGAACTGCAACAGCAGGGCTACGCTTACGTCCGACCCTGAGCCGTCATGACCCGGGGCGCGACATCTGCGCGCGCGTCCCGGTTTTCGCGCGATTTCCGCCGCGGGGGCCGTGTAACCTGGCGTTGTACACCCATCGACGCCAGAGGTTCCCATGCCCAGCCATTATTCCCGCGCCCAGATCGCCCTGCATTGGGTCATCTTCCTGTTGATCGCCCTGCAATACCTGTTCCATGAATGGATCACCGAGGCATGGGACAGCCTGCGCGAAACCGGCGATTTCACCTTTTCACCGCTGATCGCGGGCCATGTCTTCGGCGGGCTGCTGATCCTGGCGCTGGTGGTCTGGCGCATCGTGCTGCGGCTCACGCGCGGCGCGCCGCCGCTGCCCGAGGAGGAACCCGCGCCGCTGAAACTCGTCGCCGCCGCCACCCATATCGGTCTTTACGGGCTGATGGTGCTGATGCCGATCTCCGGCGCGGTGGCGTGGTTCGGTGGCGTCGGCCCGGCGGCCGGGGCGCACGGGCTGATGCGGATCCTGCTGCTGGCGCTGGTGGCGCTGCACATCGCCGGCGCGCTCTACCAGCAATTCGTGCTCAAGACCGACATCATGTCCCGGATGAAACGCGCGGGCTAGGGCAGGGGGCCTTCCTCACCCCGGGCCTGACCCGGGGCCTCCCGACACCTCTCCCACGATCCCGGATCAGGTCCGGGATGACAGCCGGAGTCTCCATCACCCCCCCCCTGTCACCCCGAGCTTGACCCGGGGTCCGGTCCGGAGGACGCCGGTTAACCAGATCGAAACCTCGCCTACCGCCCCGTTTTCCCTTTTGGTACAAAACGGCCCCGAAATTCCCCGAACGGGCCTTTCGGGCCTTGGCGGCAGGGGGGCATTTCGTACGAAATGCCGCCCGGACTCCCCGATCTCACGTGACCTGGATCAAGGCACGGCGCGCCCACGTGGCCTAATCCGGCGGGCATGAGCCCCCTTGTCCTGATCCTGCATCTCTTCATCGGCGCCACCCTCGCCGGGGTCGGCATCGTCATCCTGCTCGTCGCCGGTTGGGGCGGGGCAGGGCCGCTGGCCGGTTCCGTGGCGGTGGGGTTCGGGCTGGGCTTTCCCGTCTCTCGCGCCGTGGCGTGGGCCATGGGCGGCAAGTAACCCATTGATGTTTTGACGGTTTTCCGTGGCGTCAGCCGCGTTTGCGCAGCCCGCCCACAAGGCTCGTCAGCACGAAGAGCACCGCCGCCGTGCACACGATGCTGGGTCCGGTCGGCGTGTCGAACACGAAGGCGGCCCAAAGCCCCCCCAATGCCGAGGTCGCCCCCAACCCCGCCGCACCTGCCGCCATCCCCTCCGGCGTCGCCGCCAAGGGCCGCGCCGCCGCCGGCGGGATCACCAGCAGCGCCGCGATCAACAAAACCCCCACTACCTTGAGCGCGACCGCCACCACGACCGCCAGCGCGAGGGTCAGGACCAGCTCTTCGCGGCGCGGGTCGATGCCGCCGGCGCGGGCCAGGTCGGGGTTCAGCGTGGACAGCAGAAGCGCCGGCCAACGCCAGGCGGTCAGGGCCACGACCAATGCGGCGCCGCCCCAGATTGTGACGATATCCCAGCGGGTTACGGCAAGGATGTCACCAAAGAGAAAGGCCATCAGGTCCAGCCTTACATCGGCCAGAAGCGTCACCGCCACCAGCCCGGCGGCCAGCGCGGTATGCGACATCACCCCGAGCGCGGTGTCCATGGCGAAGCCCCGCCCGGTCATCGCCGAGACCGCCAGCGCCATCAACAGCGCGGCGCCCAGGACCGCCGGCATCACCGCCAGCCCCAACCCCAGCGCAAGCGCCACGCCAAGCACGGCGGCATGCGCCGTCGCCTCGCCGAAATAGGCCATACGCCGCCAGACCACGAAACAGCCCAGCGGCGCCGCGGCCAGCGCCACCCCCAGCCCGGCCAGCGCCGCGCGTACCAGGAAATCATCCAGCAAATTCATGCCTGTACGTCCTCGTGGCTGTGGTCGTGTGCGTGGTCATGATCATGGTCGTGATCGTGGGTATGCCGGTGCCGGTAGAGCGCCAGCGCGCCCTTGGTGCCGGTGCCGAACAGCGCCCGGTATTCCGGCGCGTCGGCGACGATTTCGGGCGTGCCCTGGCAACAGACATGACCGTTCAGGCAGATCACCCGGTCCGAGGCGGCCATCACCACGTGCAGGTCGTGGCTCACCATCACCACGGCGCAGCCAAGCTCTTGCCGCACCTCCTCGATGCGGCGGTAAAAGGCAGCGGCGCCGGGCTGGTCCAGCCCCTGCGTCGCCTCGTCGAGCAACAGGAGTTGCGGCCGCTCCAGAAGCGCGCGGGCCAGCAGAACCCGCTGGAACTGTCCACCGGACAGGTCGGTCATCTGGCGATCACCCAGCCCGGGAGCCCCGGCGCGTTCCAGCACCTGGTCGGCCTCGGCCCGCTTGATCCGACGCGGCAGGCCAAGGAACCGGCGCACGGACATCGGCATGGAGCGGTCGATGGCGAGCTTTTGCGGAACGTAGCCCACACGCAGCCCCGGCGCGCGCTCGATCTTGCCGGACGAGGGGCGCACGGCCCCGATCAGCGCCCGCAGAAAGGTGGATTTGCCCGAGCCGTTAGGTCCGACGATGGTGACGATCTCGCCCGCAGTGATCTCGACGTTCACGTCGTCGAGGATCACCTTGCCACCCAGACGGAGGGTGAGGTCGCGCGCGGCGATCAGGGGCGCGCTCATGCCGCCGCCTCCGCGCACCCGGGGCAGAGCCCCTCAGCCTCGACCACCACCTTTTCGATGGTGAACCCGGTGTTTCGCGCCGCGTCGCCCAGCCGGCCGCTGTCGAGCCCGGTCTCGACCTCGGCCACGGCCTTGCAAAGGCGGCAGATCAGGAAGGCGGGGACATGGCTTGCCCCCGGGTGGGTGCAGGCGGCATAGGCGTTCATCCGCTCGATCCGGTGCGCCAGCCCGTGACCGGTGAGGAAATCCAGCGCCCGGTAGACCACCGGCGGCTGCGATCCCATCCCCTCGGCGGCGAGGATGTCGAGGATCTCATAGGCTCCCATGGCGCGATGCCGTTCCAGCAGGATCTCCAGCACCCGCCGGCGGGCCGGGGTGAACTGCAGCTTCTGCGCGCGGCATATGTCCTCGGCGGTCTGCAGGGCGTCGGCGATGCAATGGCTGTGGTCATGCGGGTCGAACCCGACGGAGGTGGTCTGTGATTTCGTCTGTGTCATGGGGGCGCTTTCCTGTCGGCCAGGGGTTGATATAGTATAACATTCCCTCTATCAACAGGCCTTCTCTGTTATAACATAACGCAAAACTGAGGGTATCATGTCGAAACTCCCCCTTCTCGCAACCTGCGCCACGCTGGCGGCCGGCCCGCTCTGGGCCGAAGCGCCGCAGGTGGTCACCGATATCGCGCCGGTCCACGCGCTGACCTCCACGGTGATGGACGGGGTCGGAACGCCGGTGCTGCTGGTCAAGCCCGGGCTGTCGCCGCACAGTTACGCGCTGCGCCCGTCGCAGGCGCGGGCGTTGCAGGATGCCGATCTGGTGGTCTGGGTCGGCGAGGGGCTGGCCCCCTGGCTGGAAAAACCGCTGGAGTCGCTGGCCGGGCGGGGCGAGATGCTTGAGCTGATCGAGGCCGAGGGCACGATCAAGCTGCCTTATCGGGGCGCCGATGACGTGCTGGCGGCGGCAGAGGCCGAGCACGCCGATCATGACCACGCGGTCGATGATCATGACGATCACGACCATGAAGAGGGCCACGATGACCACGACCACGATGCCCATGAAGAAGGCCACGATGATCACGACGATCACGACCACGACGCCCATGAAGAAGGTCACGATGACCACGACGGTCACGGTCATGACGCCCACGAGGAAGAGCATGACGAGGGGCATGACGAGGCGGGGCATCACCACCACCACGGCTCCTATGACCCGCACGCCTGGCTCGACCCACAGAACGGTGCTGTCTGGCTGGAGGTGATCGCCGAGAAGCTGGCGGCGCTCGATCCCGAACACGCCGATCTGTACCGCGCCAATGCCGCCAAGGGGCAGGCCGAGATCGCCGCCGCCGTGGACGAGGTGACCGAGGCCCTGCGCCCGATGCAGGGGGTGGCCTTTGTCTCCTACCACGATGCGTTCCAGTACTTTGAAAAGCGGTTCGGCCTGACGTTGGTGGGCACCGTGACCCCCGGCGACGCCACCGACCCGAGCCCGGCACAACTGGCGCAGCTGCGCGACCGGTTGGTCGATCTCGGGGTGCGTTGCGCCTTTGCCGAGCCGCAGTTCGACACCGGGTTGCTCGAGGCCGCCGTCGCCGGGCGCGATATCCCGATCCTCGAGCTTGATCCGCTGGGCCGTCGTCACGAGCTGGGCAAGGGGCTGTATCCGGCGCTGATCCGCGACCTCGGGGCGGGCTTCGCCGCCTGCGCCGCGCACTGACCGATTTGCCGGTCCGGCATGCACGTCGGACCGGCAAAACCCCGGGCGGTTTGAACGCCTGTTTTGCCGTCTACTCTACTCGGCGGGTTTGAACCCCTCGATCAGCTGGCGCAGCCCAAGGGCGGCGCCGGCAAAGATCGACAGGAAGGTCACCGGGGCGCTGATCGCCAGCAGCGAAAAGGCCGACATGCCCTGGCCCACGGTGCAGCCCATGGCCAGCACCGCGCCCGCACCCATCACTGCGGCGCCGATGATCTGGCGGCGCAGCTCGCGCGGATCCTCGCAGGCCTCCCAGCGGAAATGCCCCTTGATCAGGGAACCGACGAAGGCGCCCAGCCAGATCCCCCCGACCGAGCCGACCGCGAAGGACACCGGGCGCAGGCTGCCGCTCATGGCCCAGAGGATGGTTTCCCCCACCGGGGCCGAGAAACTGTGCGAGACCACCGGCAGCGCCTCGAACCCGTTGGTGGCCACGTATTGCGTGCCGCCCCAGCCCGAGACGATGGCCACCCCCACCACGACCGACCAGAACAGTGCCTTGGGGTCGCGGCGCAGCGCCGGTGCCCAGAGCGCGGCGATGGTGATCGCAAGCCCCACGGCAATGCCGATCACATGCAGCGGCAGCCCGGTCAGCGCGGCGGCGTGATGGGCCAGCCCGGGGGGCATGTCGGTGGTGACGTCCACCTGTTCGAAGAAGAAGTTGCGCAGCGGTGCGAGCGGCCCGGCCAGCACCACATAGGTGGAGACCCCCATCACCAGCACGATCACGAAGGAGCGCAGGTCGCCGCCCCCCAACCGGGCGATGGCACCATAGCCGCAGTTGCCCGCCAGTGCCATGCCATAGCCGAACATCAGCCCGCCGAGGATCGAGGCCATCGGCATCCAGCGGATCGAGAGATAGAAGCTTTCCGTTTCGTCCAGCAGCCCGGCGCCGATCAGGGCAAAGCTGCCGGTGACGGCGACGCCCACCGCCAGCGCCCACATCCGCAGCCGGGTGTCGCTGCCGCCGTAGAGCAGATCCTCGATCGCGCCCAACGTGCAGAACCGGCCGAGGCGGGCGGCCAGACCCAGCAGGAGCCCTCCGAACATCCCGACAAGCGCCACGGCCTGGCTTTCGCTCAGCCATTCCGGCATCAGTTTCCTCCCCATGGCGCGGTCAGCGCCGGGTTCAGCTTGTTGGAAAACCGAAGCCCCTGCAAGGGGCAGGGATCAATCGGCGTCGCAGAACAGGTCGTAGACCACCTCGAGAAGGCGACGCGGCTTTTCGTCGGCAAGGCGGTAATAGATCGCCTTGCCCTCGCGGCGAGGCACCACCAGCCCTTCGAGGCGCAGCCGCGACAACTGTTGCGAGACCGCCGCCTGGCGCGCTGAAAGAAGCTCTTCCAGCTCGGTCACCGATTTCTCGCCGGTGACCAGGTGGCACAGGATCATCATCCGCCCCTCGTGGCTGATCGCCTTGAGGAAATTCGACGCGTCGGTCGCGTTCGCGGCGATCTTGTCCAGCTCTTCTTCCGACATGTCGGTAGAGAATTGCGGAAGCGTCATGGGTCTGTGTCCTCGTGTTTGTCGCGGTTCACCGAGTATCAGCGTGATCCCGGTCGTGTCAGCCGTGTCGTTGGGGCACGGTTCATTTTTTCCTTACCCGTTGCCCGCCGTCTCCGACGGGGCATAGGCGGTGTGCTCCACCAGCATCTTCTCCAGCAGCGGCCAGAAGAAATCCTCGCCGGGGTATCCCTCCATCCGGGCGATTTCGCGGTCGTCCTCGACCAGCAGGAAGGTCGGGGTAAAGGTGACGCGGCGCGTGATCTCAAGGTCCTCGGGCATCCGGTGCAGGTCGACCCGGCGCAGCGGCGCGAAGCGGCCCTCGTCGGTCTTGGGATAGGCCGGGGCGATCTCGTCGTTCCAGCGGGCGCACCAGGCGCAGCCGACCTGTTCGACCATCACCAGTTCGGCCGCAAGGGCGGGGCCGGCCATCAACAGGGCCGCGAGAACTCCGCCAAAAACCTTCGCACGAAACATGCTGCCCCCATTGACCCGGTATCGTCGAACAAGATAATTTGAATATATGAATTTTTCAAGCCGAAGCCCGAAGCGATCCGGGCGCGGTCCTGGGAGGGGAATCAAATGCTGGAAATTTCGCTGTTCGGGGCACTTGCCGCCGGATTGTTGAGCTTTTTTACGCCCTGCATCCTGCCGATGGTCCCGTTCTACCTGTCCTACATGGGCGGGCTGAGCATGGCCGAGTTGCGCGGTGACGGCCAGATCGCGCCGGGGGCGCAAAAGCGGTTGATCGTCTCGGCGTTGTTCTTTGCGCTCGGGGTGACCACGATCTTCATGCTGCTGGGTATGGGCGCCACCGCGCTGGGTTCCATGTTCGGGCAATACCTCGATACGCTGGCCTATGTCGCGGCGGCGATCCTGCTGGTGTTCGGGCTGCATTTCCTTGGCGTGATCCGGGTGCCGCTGTTGTATCGCGAGGCGCGGGTGGAAAGCAGCGCCGAGGCCAGCACGATCCTGGGCGCCTACCTGATGGGGCTGGCCTTCGGCTTTGGCTGGACCCCCTGCGTCGGTCCGGCACTAGCCTCGATCCTGATGATCGCCAGCGGCATGGGCGACATCTGGCGCGGCGCGCTCCTGCTGTTCGTCTACGGCGCCGGGATGACCGCCCCCTTCATCGTGGCGGCCTTTTTCGCGCGGCCGTTCCTGGCCTGGGTTCAGCGCCATCGCGCCGCTTTCGGATGGGTCGAAAAAGGCATGGGGGCAATGCTGATCGTCTTTGCTATCCTGATCGCGACGGGGGGCGTGAACCTGATCGCCGACGCCATGATCCGGTGGTTCCCGGGCTTTGCCAGCGTCGGCTGATGTCAATGAGTGGAGGAGACTTGAGATGAGACATATTCTTGCGGCGATGGCTGCGCTGCTGCTGGCGATCCCGGTCGCGGCGGCGGAACTGGGCGACGATGGCCTGCACAAGGCCGATTGGATGCGCGACACCTTCAAGGACCTGCGCGAGGATTTCGCCGAGGCCAAGGCCGAGGGCAAGCGCGTGGTGGTGATCGTGGAACAGCGCGGCTGCATCTATTGCCGCGACATGCACGAGAACACCTTTCCCGATCCGCGTATCCAGAAGCTGCTGCACGAGGCCTATTTCCCGATCCAGCTGAACCTGCATGGCGATACCGAGATCGTCGATACCGATGGCGAGGCGCTGTCGGAAAAGGCGGCGGCGCGGAAATGGAACGTACTGTTCACGCCGACGATGATCTTTTTCCCGCCCGAACTGGACGAGAGCAAGCCGGCGGCGGCACAGGCGGTGGCGATCATGCCGGGGGCTTTCGGTCCGGGGACGACCTTTGACATGCTGACCTGGGTCGCCGAAGAGCGCTATCTCGACCAGTCCGAGGAGGATTTCCAACGCTACCACGCGCGCAGGATTCGAGAGCGCAACGACGGCAGCACGGAATGATTCGGCATGTCGGGGCGGCCTCGGTGAAATTTCCTGAGGTTTCGGGCGCGTGTAGCGGCATTTCCTGAATAATTCACAATCATGAATTTGTTGTTGCGACACTGCGGCCGGTAGCCTACGGTATGCAGACAGAAAAACGACAGAAGACCGCGCCTGTCTGCGCGGCAGCGACGGGAGGAACCATGAAACTTACTTATCTGACAGTGGCCGCGACCTTGGTTGCCGGCTCGGCCTTCGCGGCCGAGGTCGGCCCCAAGGAGGTCAAGTTCAACGACGACATGGCCATCGAGATGTCCCTGACCGGGGTGGCGGGCGATCCGGCCAAGGGGGCCGTGATCATGGGCACCAAGTCGAAGGGCAACTGCGTCGCCTGTCACGAGATATCCGCGCTGAGCGATGTGCCCTTCCAGGGCAATGTCGGCCCGATCCTCGACGGGGCCGGGGATCGCTGGAGCACGGCGGAACTGCGCGGCCTGGTGGTCAACGCCAAGATGATGTTCGAGGGCTCGGTGATGCCGTCCTTCTACAAGGTCGACGGCTTCACCCGTCCGGGCAACGCCTATACCGGCAAGGCCGGGACCGAACCGTTGCCGCCACTGCTGTCGGCGCAGGAGATCGAGGATGTCGTCGCCTTCCTGGCGACCATGAAAGAAGAATGACAGCCCGCCCGGGCGATCCCGGGCGCTGCGAAACGTAAAGGAGAGAGCAAATGGAGTTCACACGTCGCGATACCCTGGCCATGGGCTTGGGCGCAGCGGTTCTCAGCATGGTTCCGTTCCGCGCATCGGCCTCGGCGGATGCCGCGATCGAAGCCTTCACCGGCGGGGCCGACATGGCCGACACCGGTATCGAGCTGACCGCGCCGGAGATCGCCGAGAACGGCAACACGGTGCCGATCGAGGTCAGCGCGCCGGGTGCAACCGCGATCATGGTGCTGGCCGCCGGCAACCCGACGCCGGGTGTCGCCACCTTCAAGTTCGGTCCGCTGGCCGGCAGCCAGAGCGCCTCGACCCGCATCCGCCTGGCCGGAACGCAGGATGTGGTCGCCATCGCCAAGATGGCCGATGGCAGCTTTGCCCGCGCCGCGTCGACCGTGAAAGTCACCATCGGGGGCTGTGGCGGCTGATCGCCGCGCAGTCATCCATCCCGAGACAAGGAGAACCTGAACATGGCATCTGGTGTTAAACCCCGCGTCAAAGTCCCGAAAAGCGCCGCAGCCGGCGATGTGGTGACGATCAAGACCCTGATCAGCCACAAGATGGAAAGCGGTCAGCGCAAGGACGGCGACGGCAACGTCATTCCGCGGTCGATCATCAACCGCTTCACCTGCGACTTCAACGGCCAGAACGTGATCGACGTGGAACTGTTCCCGGCGATCTCGACCAACCCGTACTTCGAATTCGAGGCCACGATTCCCGAGGCCGGTGACATGAAGTTCACCTGGTACGACGACGACGGGTCGGTCTACGAAACCAGCAAGTCGGTCGCGGTCGGCTAAATAAAACAAGAAACCGTCCCCTGTCCCCGCCGAGCCGGGGGCGGGGGGATCCATAGGGAGGATGTTTCATGAAGTTCAAGGCACTGACGGTTGCGGCCCTTGCGGCAGCACTGCCGACATTGTCGTCGGCCGATCCGGATGATGACAAGCTGGTGATCAACGGCGAGGTCGAGATGATCACCAAGACCGCGGCACCGGCGCATATGGAGGAGACCGGGATCGACCCCATCATGTCGGGCTGGCATTTCCGCGCCGACGAGACCCAGGCGCTCGAGATGGACGATTTCGACAACCCGGGCATGATCTTCGTCGACAAGGCGCTGGACTCCTGGGCGGCGGTCGAGGGCAGCGAGGGCAAGTCCTGTGCCTCCTGCCACGACGATCCGTCCAGCCTGAAGGGCGTTCGCGCGGTCTATCCCAAGTGGAACGAGACCGCCGGCGAGGTTCGGACCCTGGCGATGCAGATCAACGACTGCCGCGTCAACCAGATGGGCGCCGACAAGTGGAAGTACACCGGCGGCGACATGGCCTCGATGGAGGCGCTAATCAGCGTCCAATCGCGCGGCATGCCGGTGAACGTGGCGATCGACGGCCCAGTCAAACCGGTCTGGGAACAGGGCAAGGAGCTTTACTATACCCGCACCGGCCAACTCGACCTGTCCTGTGCCTCCTGCCATGAGCTGAACTATGGCAACATGATCCGTGCCGACCACCTCAGCCAGGGCCAGATCAACGGCTTCCCGACCTATCGCCTCAAGAACGCCAAGCTGAACACTGTGCATGCGCGGTTCAAGGGCTGTGTCCGTGACACCCGCGCGGAAACCTACAGCCCGGGCTCGGCCGAGTTCGTCGCGCTGGAACTCTATGTCGCCAGCCGCGGCAATGGCCTGTCGGTCGAAGGACCCTCGGTCCGCAACTGAATCAACCCGGCCCCGCGCAGCGTGATACCGCCGCGCGGGGCCGTTTTCGCAATAGGCATTCACATATGCGAATGTGTGTGCCGCAAGCAACGGAAAGCTGTTTTCGATGATCTCACGTCGTGATTTCCTTCAGGTTTCGATGGCGGCCTCGGCACTGGTCGGGGCGTCGGGGTTCGGCAACTGGGCGCGGCTGGCCGCGCAACAGGCCCTGACCCAGGATCAGCTGCTGCAATTTGATACCTACGGCAATATCAGCCTGATCCACATCACCGACATTCACGCGCAGCTGAAGCCGATCTACTTCCGCGAGCCCGAGATCAACCTCGGGGTCGGGGCCAACAAGGGGCAGGTGCCGCATGTCACCGGCGCCGATTTCCGCAAGCTCTACGGCATCGCCGACGGCTCGCCCTCGGCCTATGCGCTGACCCATGACGATTTCGCATCGCTGGCCAGGGGCTATGGCCGGGTCGGCGGGCTGGACCGCATGTCCACCGTGATCAACGCGATCCGCGCCGACCGCCCCGATGCGCTGCTGCTGGATGGCGGCGACACCTGGCACGGCTCGATGACCTGCTACAAGACGGCAGGGCAGGACATGGTCAACGTGATGAACGCGCTCAAGCCTGACGCGATGACCTTCCACTGGGAGTTCACGCTGGGCAGCGAGCGGGTGAACGAGATCGTCGAGGGGCTTCCCTTTGCGGCGCTGGGCCAGAACATCTTCGACGCCGAGTGGGACGAACCGGCCGAACTGTTCAAACCCTACAAGTTCTTCGAGCGCGGCGGCGCCAAGGTGGCGGTGATCGGCCAGGCGTTCCCCTATATGCCGATCGCGAACCCGGGCTGGATGTTCCCTGAATACTCCTTCGGTATCCGGGACGAGCACATGCAGGAGATGGTCGACGAGGTGCGCGGCATGGGCGCCGACGTGGTGGTCTGCCTGTCGCACAACGGCTTCGACGTCGACAAGAAGATGGCCGGCGTGGTCAAGGGCATCGACGTGATCCTGTCGGGCCACACCCACGATGCGCTGCCCGAGCCGGTGCAGGTGGGCAATACCTTCATCATCGCCAGCGGTTCCAACGGCAAGTTCGTCAGTCGCGTCGATCTCGACGTGCGCGACGGCCGGATGATGGGGCTGCGGCACAAGCTGATCCCGGTGTTCTCGGACGTGATCGCGCCCGATCCCGCGGTCACCCGGCTGATCGACGAACAGCGCGCGCCCTTCAAGGCCGAGCTGGAAGAGGTGATCGGCCAGACCGACAGCCTGCTGTACCGGCGCGGCAACTTCAACGGCACCTGGGACGATCTGATCTGCGACGCGCTGATCTCCGAGCGCGAGGCGGATATCGCCATGTCGCCCGGGGTGCGTTGGGGGCCGTCGATCCTGCCCGGGCAGGACATCACCCGCGAGGATATCTTCAACGTCACCTCGATGACCTACGGCAAGGCCTATCGCACCGAGATGACCGGCGAGTTCATCAAGGTCGTGCTGGAGGACGTGGGCGACAACCTGTTCAACCCCGATCCTTATTACCAGCAGGGCGGCGACATGGTGCGGGTCGGCGGCCTCGGCTTCCGGATCGACATTTCCAAACCTCAGGGCGAGCGGATCAGCGAGATGACCCTCCTCAAGTCCGGCGAGGCGATCGACCCGGCCAAGAGCTATGTCGTCGCCGGCTGGGCCTCGGTCAACGAGGGCACCGAGGGGCCGCAGATCTGGGACGTGGTGGAAAGCCATATCCGCAAGCAGGGCACCGTCAGTGTCTCGCCGAATACCTCGGTCAAGGTGGCGGGGGTCTGACCCCGCCATTCACGGCCGATCACGTCATTTTTCGATTTCGAAGGAGGCAAAACGCATGACGTTTGGTTTCAAGGACAAAAAGCCCTCGCGCCGGCAGTTCCTGTCCGGGGCTGCGGCGGTGGGCGCCGGGGCGGTGGCCGCGGGCGCGGCCCGGGCCGCCGGACCGGATCCGCTGATCACCGAGGTTCAGGAATGGGCCACGATCACCGGCGAGGGGGTGGACGCCACCCCCTACGGCCTGCCGATCAAGTACGAGGCCGACGTGGTGCGCCGCAACGTGCCCTGGCTCACCGCCGATCCGATCAGTTCGATCAACTTTACCCCGATCCATGCGCTCGACGGCACCATCACGCCGCAGGGCTGCGCCTTTGAACGGCACCACTCGGGCGCCATCGAGTTGCGCAAGCGCGACTATCGGCTGATGATCAACGGGCTGGTCGATACGCCGCTGGTCTTTACCTATGAGGATCTGGAGCGGTTCCCGCGCGAAAACCACGTCTATTTCTGCGAATGCGCCGCCAACACCGGCATGGAATGGGCCGGCGCACAGCTCAACGGCGCGCAGTTCACTCATGGCATGATCCACAACATGGAATATTCCGGCGTGACCCTGCGCACCCTGCTGGAAGAGGCCGGGTTGGACGCGGCGGGCGATCTCAAGGACAAGTGGGTTTACGTCGAGGGCGCCGATGCCTCGTCCAACGGCCGCTCGATCCCGATGGAAAAGGCGCTGGACGACTGCCTTGTCGCCTTCAAGGCCAATGGCGAGGCACTGCGCAAGGAACACGGCTATCCGGTCCGGCTCTGCGTGCCGGGCTGGGAAGGCAACATGTGGGTCAAGTGGCTGCGCCGGATCGAGGTGACCGACCAGGCGGTACAGAGCCGCGAGGAAACCTCCAAGTACACCGACACCTTGGCCGACGGCACCAGCCGCAAGTGGACTTGGGCGATGGATGCCAAATCCGTTGTCACCAGCCCCAGCCCGCAATCGCCGATCAAGCACGGGCACGGGCCGCTGGTCATCACCGGGCTGGCCTGGTCGGGTCGTGGCGCGATCAAGCGCGTCGACGTCTCCAAGGATGGCGGCAAGACCTGGGAAACCGCGCGGCTGGCCGCGCCGGGCGAAAAGATGGCGCTGACCCGCTTTTACCTCGATACAGAGTGGAACGGCGAGGAGATGCTGCTGCAATCGCGTGCCATGGACGAAACCGGCTATGTCCAGCCCACCAAGACCCAGCTGCGCGAGGTGCGCGGCGAGAACTCGATCTATCACAACAACTGCATTCAGACCTGGTGGGTCCAACCGAACGGAGAGGCCGAGAATGTCGAAGTATCGTAAGCTGATCGCCACCACCGCGCTGGCGGCAACGCTCACTGCCGGACCCGCGCTGGCCGAAAAGCTCGGCCTCGGTCGTCCGGCCCTGCCCGAGGAGATCGCGGCCTGGAATCTCGATGTCAGCCCCGATGGCACCGGCCTGCCGGAAGGGTCCGGCTCGGTCGAGGAGGGCGAGGGGCTGTTCGTCGACTACTGCGCGGTCTGCCACGGCGATTTCGCCGAGGGCGTCGGCAACTGGCCCAAGCTGGCCGGGGGCGAAGGCACGCTGGCCGACAAGGACCCGCTGAAGACCGTCGGCTCCTACTGGCCGTACCTCAGCACCACCTGGGATTACGTCCACCGCTCGATGCCCTTCGGCAACGCACAGACCCTGTCGCCGGACGAGGTCTATGCCATCGTCGCCTATATCCTGTATTCCAATTACATCGTCGAAGATGATTTCGTCCTGTCGAAGGAGAATTTCCTCGACGTGGAAATGCCCAATGCCGACGGGTTCATCGTGGATGACCGCGAAACCGCCGAGGCGCATTTCTGGCAGGACGAGGCCTGCATGGAGAACTGCAAGGAGAGCGTGGAAATCACCATGAAGGCGGCGGTTCTGGATGTGACCCCGGAAGAGACCAAGGCCCGCAAGGTGCAGGAGATGATCGACGCCACCAACCCGGCCAACAAGCCGGTCGAGGGGGCTGCCGTGGTTGAACAGGCCGCCGTGGCGCCGGCGACCGAAGAACCTGCCACCGAAGAGCCGGCTGCCGAAGAACCGGCGGCAGATGCACCGGCAGCCGATGAGGCCGCGGCACTCGACCCGGAACTGGTCAAGGCGGGCGAAAAGGTCTTCAAGAAGTGCAAGGCCTGCCACCAGGTCGGTGAAGGGGCCAAGAACCGCACCGGTCCGGTCCTCACCGGAATCGTCGGCCATGCCGCCGCCGCCGTCGAGGATTTCCGCTATTCCAAGCCGATGAAAAAGGCGGGTGAGGAGGGGCTGGTCTGGACCGAGGACGAGTTGCACGCCTTCCTTGCCAAGCCCAAGGCCTACATGAAAAAGACCAAGATGACCTTCGCTGGCCTGCGCAAGGATGACGATATCACGGCGGTGATCGCCTATCTGAAGTCCTTCGAATAAGACGCCCGTGCGCGGTCCGACCGGGAACGCCGGTCCGCGCGCGGCCTCCCTCGCGGCACGCACGGGCTGCTCTGCCGGGATCACGCGAAACATGTTCGGCGGACCCTGGCGCAACCTGAAAACGATCTCCCTGTCCCGCAACGCCGGGGCAGGGCGCTTGGGAAAGAACAGATGTTCCTTGCCCCCCTTGCAGCCCCCCGGCGGCACCACTAAGACTCTGGGGACGCAGTTTCGGGCAGGGTCCCGATCCCTCAGAAGGCAGGCCGTTTACATGTTCGATCCGACAGAAACCTACATGAATACCCTGGTCCCGATGGTGGTCGAACAGACCAGCCGCGGTGAGCGGGCCTATGACATCTTTTCGCGCCTGCTGAAGGAGCGGATCATCTTCATCAACGGTCCGATCCATGACGGGATGAGCCACCTGATCGTGGCCCAGTTGCTGCACCTCGAGGCCGAGAACCCGAACAAGGAAATCAGCATCTACATCAACTCGCCGGGCGGTGTGGTGACCTCGGGGCTGTCGATCTATGACACCATGCAGTACATCAAGCCGAAATGTTCGACCCTGGTGATCGGCCAGGCGGCGTCGATGGGCTCGGTCCTGCTGGCGGGCGGTGCGCCCGGCATGCGCTTCTCGCTGCCCAACAGCCGCATCATGGTGCACCAACCCTCGGGCGGCTACCAGGGCCAGGCCAGCGACATCATGATCCATGCGGCCGAGACCCAGAAGCTCAAGGACCGGCTGTACGACATCTACGTCAAGCATACCGGCCAGTCCAAGAAGGCGGTTGAAAAGGCGCTGGATCGCGACAACTTCATGTCGCCGGAAGAAGCCAAGGAATGGGGCCACATCGACGAGATCGTCGAAAGCCGCGTCAAACCCGGCGACGACGACTAATCAGGCCCTTGCCCGTTGGGGATGGGTCCCGGCGGGCGGCACTGGCGATTTGACATTGTGGAGCCCGGATCGCTGTCCTAAGCTGGCCGGAAATACCGGGAATCCGCCCGGCAGCAGGGCAACGCGGAACTCGAAGCCGAAAGGTAAATCATGGCAACGAACTCAAGCGGCGACAGCAAGAACACGCTTTACTGCAGCTTCTGCGGCAAAAGCCAGCACGAGGTGCGCAAGCTTATCGCGGGCCCGACCGTGTTCATCTGTGATGAATGCGTTGAACTGTGCATGGATATCATCCGCGAGGAAACCAAGGCCAGCGGGCTGAAATCCACCGATGGTGTTCCGACGCCCAAGGACATCTGCGAGGTTCTTGACGATTACGTGATCGGTCAGGCGATGGCCAAGCGCGTGCTCTCGGTCGCGGTGCACAACCATTACAAGCGCCTCAACCACGCCCAGAAGGCCGGCAGCGATATCGAGCTGGCAAAGTCGAACATTCTGCTGATCGGCCCCACCGGCTGCGGCAAGACTCTGTTGGCGCAGACGCTGGCGCGAATCCTCGACGTGCCCTTTACCATGGCCGACGCCACCACCCTGACCGAGGCGGGCTATGTGGGCGAGGATGTCGAGAACATCATTCTCAAGCTGTTGCAGGCCAGTGAATACAACGTCGAGCGGGCGCAGCGCGGCATCGTCTACATCGACGAGGTCGACAAGATCACCCGCAAGTCGGAAAACCCCTCGATCACCCGCGATGTCTCGGGCGAGGGGGTGCAGCAGGCGCTTCTCAAACTGATGGAGGGCACCGTCGCCTCGGTGCCGCCGCAGGGCGGGCGCAAGCATCCGCAGCAGGAATTCCTGCAGGTCGACACCACCAACATCCTGTTCATCTGCGGCGGCGCATTCGCCGGGCTGGACAAGATCATCGCGCAGCGCGGCAAGGGTAGCGCCATGGGCTTTGGCGCCGATGTGCGTGACAACGACGAACGCGGCGTTGGCGAGATCTTCCAGGATCTGGAGCCCGAGGATCTGCTGAAATTCGGCCTGATCCCGGAATTCGTCGGCCGTCTGCCGGTTCTGGCGACGCTCGAGGATCTGGACGAAGACGCATTGGTCACCATCCTGACCAAGCCCAAGAACGCCCTGGTCAAGCAGTACCAGCGCCTGTTCGAACTGGAGGATACCGAGCTTCAGTTCACCGACGATGCGCTCAAGGCGATCGCCAAGCGCGCCATCGAACGCAAGACCGGCGCGCGCGGGCTGCGCTCGATCCTCGAGGATATCCTGCTGAACACCATGTTCGACCTGCCCGGCATGGAGAACGTGACCAAGGTCGTGGTGAACGAAGAGGCGGTGACCTCGGACGCACAGCCGCTCAAGATCTACGCCGACTCCGACAAGGAATCCGCGTCGGCGGGCTGATCGCGGCGCGCGATCGGATGAATACGCGGCGCGGGACCCTCCCGCGCCGTTTTCTTTTAGGGGGGCTTCAATGACCATCAAGCGCATCTCTTCCGGCGGCGAGTATGAGGCCAAGGCCGGCTATTGCCGCGCGGTGGTTGCCGGCGGCTTCGTTCACGTGGCCGGCACCGTGGGGCAGGGTGACGACGTGGTCACGCAATGCCGCTCGGCGCTGGAGACTATCGGGAAGGCGCTCTCCGAGGCCGGGGCAGGGTTTTCCGACGTGGTGCGGGTGGTCTACTACCTCCCCGACCGGGAAGAGTTCGAAGTCTGCTGGCCGCAGTTGCGCGCGGCGTTCGGCGACAATCCGCCGGCGGCGACGATGCTGGAATGCGGGCTGATCGACCCGAAATACCGCATCGAGATCGAGGTCACCGCGCTGCTTCCGTAAAACCTCTTCTTAAACCCCTTCCGCCTGTCGAAATCCCATTTCGAATTTACGCAACGTAAATCCCGGAGGTGCATCAACCCGTGCTTATGGTTGTTCACTGCACGCGGCGGGGAGGCCGCGACAGATGGGAGCATGGCTGAGGCCATGAGATTTGGGAGGAGATCATGACACTAGTTAAACAGGCGGTGCGGTCCGTATCCGCCGTCGCGCTGCTGTGCGGGTTGGCAATGCCGGCCGCCGCGCGGGAGTACAAGGTGGAAACGCTGGTCCCGGGATCGGCGTTTCATGGGGTGCACGGGCTGGGCGTCGATTCCAACGGAGCGCTCTTTGCCGGCAGCGTCGTGGGCCAGGCGCTTTACCGCGTTGATCGCGCCTCCGGTGCGGTGGCGGTCGAGATCCCGGCGCCGCAGGGCATGGCCGACGACCTGGCCTTTGCGCCTGACGGCACCATGGCCTGGACGGCCTTCCTGCTCGGCGATCTCTATGCGCGCGGCGCCGATGGCGAGGTGCGGACGCTGGCCAGTGGCCTCCCGGGCCTCAATTCGCTGGCCTATCGCGATGACGGGCGGTTGTTTGCGTCGCAGGTGTTCCTGGGAGATGCGCTGTATGAGATCGACACCAGCGGCACCCAGCCCGCCCGCAAGATCATGGAGGGGATGGGGGGGCTTAACGGCTTCCAGTTCGGCCCCGACGGCAAGATCTACGGCCCGCTCTGGTTCAAGGGGCAGGTGGTCCGTGTCGATGTGGATACCGCAGAGATCGAGGTGATCGCGGATGGCTTCAAGGTGCCGGCGGCGGTGAACCTTGATTCCAAAGGCAACATCTGGGTCGTCGACACCGCCCTGGGGCAGTTGGTCAAGGTCAGCCCCGATGGCAAGACCAGGAAGGTCGTGGCGCAGCTCGACACCTCGCTCGACAATTTGGCGATCGACGCGCAGGACCGGATCTTTGTCTCCAACATGGCTGACAACGGCATTCAGGAGGTCGATCCAGACACCGGTGCGGTGCGTCAGGTGGTCAAGGGCGCGTTGGCTTTCCCCGGCGGGCTGGATCTGGTGGCGGACGACGCGGGGGAAACCCTCTATGTCGCCGACTCATTCGCCTATCGGACAGTTGATGCAAAGAGCGGCGCCGTCAGGGCGGTGGCGCGAATGCAGGCCGATCATCTGGAATACCCGTTCAACGCCCGGGCCAATGCCGATCACGTTTTGTTGTCGAGCTGGTTTACCGGCACCGTGCAGGTAATGGACCGCAAGACCGGCGACAGCCTGCACATGTTGCACGGGTTCGCGGCACCGCAGGACGCGGTAGAACTGGCCGACGGCAGCCTGCTGGTGACGGAACTGGCCACCGGCAAGCTGCTCCGGGTCTCCGGCCCCGAGGGCGAGACGCGCGAGACCGTTGCCGAAGGGCTGGTGGCGCCGCTGGGCATGGTGCTCGAGGGGCAGGATGCCGTCTATGTGACCGAGGCCGGGGCGGGCACCTTGTCGCGCATCGACCTTGCCAGCGGTGAAAGAACGGTGGTCGCAAGTGGCCTGGCTCTCCCCGAGGGGCTGGATATGGCCCCGGACGGCACGCTGGTGCTGGCCGAGGTCGCTGCACAGCGTGTGGTGTCGGTCGATCCGGCCGACGGTGCGATCACCGTATTGGCCGAGGGGCTGCCGATCGGTTTGCCGGCCGCCGCGGGTACGCCGCCGACCTATCTGGCCACCGGCATCGCCGTGGGTCAGGATGGAACGGTCTATGTCACCTCTGATCTGGAGAACGCCATCTACAAGCTGGTGCCGCAGTAGGCGGGAACGGCGGGGCGGTCGGCACAGAGGGGCCGACCGCTTTCCCTTCGGCGCTGTTTTCCGCATGGCGCGCAAGGCACGGCCGATCCGCTGCTTGGGTACTGGACCTTGCCGCGCGCTTGGTCCATACCTGCCGACAGCGAATTGCCGGAGGCACCCATGGGAATCCTGAACACTCTTCTGCGCGCCGTGACCTGGTGGAACGGGCAGACGCTTAACACCCAGATTCATACCTGGCGCAAGGGGATCCGGGTCGGCGAGGACAATCAGGGCAATGTGTTCTATCGCAATGCCGATGACAGCCGCCGCTGGGTCATCTTCAACGGCGAGATCGAGGCATCGCGCGTCGATCCTGACTGGCACGGCTGGCTGCACCGCACCTGGGACGAGCCGCCGACCGATCGGCCGATGGCGCACAAGCCGTGGGAAAAGCCCCACCACGAGAACCTGACCGGCACCGCGCTGGCCTATGCGCCGGCCGGCTCGATCCGCAAGCCGCACCCGGTCGAGCGCAGCGATTACGACGCCTGGAGCCCGGAATAACCGGCCCCGATTGAACGGAGCGCGCGCAATGTCGCACAACACGACCGAGGTTCTTGTCGGGGGCGCGGTTCTGGCCGCCGCCATCGCCTTTGGCGTCTATGCCGGGCAGTCGACCGGCCTCACCACCAGCAGCCGTGGCTATGAACTTGGCGCGTCCTTCCGCTCGCTCGAGGGGGTGACGGTGGGCACCGACGTGCGCCTTGCCGGGGTCAAGATCGGCACGGTGACCGGCGTGGAACTGAACCCCGAGACCTATCGCGCCGACACCACCATTTCGGTGCAGGACAGCGTCCAGATCCCCGACGACAGTTCGGCGGTTGTCTCTTCCGAAGGGCTGCTTGGCGGCAACTTCGTCGAGATCATGCCGGGCGGGTCGCTTGGCTATTTCGTGCCGGGGGACGAGATTCTCGATACCCAGGGGTCGGTCAGCCTGGTGTCGCTTCTTCTCAAATTCGTCTCCGGCGGCAGCGGTCCCGACAGCGGGGCCAGCAGCGGGGCAGGCAATTGATCCGTCGGCTTGCCGGTCTGGTTCTTGCCCTCGGGCTGGCCGCGCCCTTTGCCGTGCCTCTCGCTGCGCAGGAGACCGCAGTTGAATCCGGTACCGGCGCGGTGCTGCGCGGCCTCGACAAGGTCAACGGCGAGAGCCGCGACATCGAGATCGGGCGCGGCGAAACCGGCACCGTCTTTGGCCTCGACATCGCACTGAGCGATTGCCGCTACCCGGCCGAGAACCCCACCGGCGATGCTTTCGCCTATCTGACCATCTGGGAACGCGGCGCCGCGCAGGCGGCCTTCGAGGGCTGGATGATCGCCTCGTCACCGGCACTCAACGCGCTCGACCACAGCCGCTACGACATCTGGGTATTGCGCTGTATCACGCCCTGAGCGGTGGCCGGCGACGGGCCGGTGAAATCGGCCCCCCTCTCGATCGCGACGCTCAACTGCCTGTGGTATTCCGCGCGGGTGATTTCCACCGCGCCGAGGCTAGCCAGGTGATCGGTCAGGAACTGCGTGTCGAACAGCCGGAAGCCCCCCCGCCGCAGCCGATCGACCAGGTAGGCCAGCGCGATCTTTGACGCATCGGTCCGGCGCGAGAACATGCTTTCCCCGAAAAACGCCGCGCCCAGAACCACCCCGTAGACCCCCCCGATCAGCGCCTCACCCTCCCACACCTCGAGTGAATGGGCGTGGCCGCGCGCGTGCAGGTCGAGGTAGAGCGCGCGAATCTCCGCGTTGATCCAGGTCTCGGCCCGGTCGGCGCAGCCATCCACCACGCCGGCGAAATCGCGGTCGATGGTCACCGTGAACCCGCCCCGGCGCATCCGGCGGGCCAGCGAGCGCGAGATGTGGAACCCGTCCAGCGGCACCACCCCGCGCCGCTTGGGATCGACCCAGAAGATCTCCGGGTCGTCCCGGTGCTCGGCCATCGGGAACACCCCCATGGCATAGCCACGCAACAGCAGTTCGGGGCTGATCGCAGTCATGCGCGCCCCGAACCAGGTCTTTGCTCAGGCGTCCAGATTGTCCTCAAGCCACTTTTCCAGCCAGTGGATGTTGTAGCTGCCGCGCTGGATGTCCGGCTCCCGCAGCAGCGCGTCGAACAGCGGAACCGTGGTGTCCACCCCGTCCACGATCAACTCGCCCAGGGCCCGGTTCAACCGCGCCAACGCCTCGTTCCGATCACGACCATGCACGATCAGCTTGCCGATCAGGCTGTCGTAATAAGGCGGGATCCGGTAGCCGTCGTAAAGCGCGCTGTCCATCCGCACGCCAAGGCCGCCGGGGGCGTGGTAATGGCTGATGTCGCCGGGGCAGGGGGCGAAGTTGGGCAGCTTCTCGGCGTTGATCCGCACCTCGATGGCGTGCCCGTTCAACACAAGGTCGTCTTGCCCGAACGACAGCGGCTCTCCGGCGGCGACGCGAATCTGTTCGCGCACCAGATCGACGCCGAAGATCGCCTCGGTCACCGGGTGCTCCACCTGAAGCCGCGTGTTCATCTCGATGAAATAGAACTCGCCGTTCTCGTAGAGAAACTCGATGGTGCCGGCGCCGATATAGTTGATCCTGGCCACCGCCTCGGCACAGGTCTTGCCGATGCGCGCCCGTTCCTCGGGGCTGATCGCCGGGCCCGGTGCCTCTTCCAGCACCTTCTGGTGGCGCCGTTGCAGCGAACAGTCGCGTTCGGCCAGATGCACCGCCTTGCCCTTGCCGTCGCCGAAGACCTGGATCTCGATGTGGCGCGGCGTGGTCAGGTATTTCTCGATATAGACCTCGTCGTTGCCAAAGGCGGCCTTGGCCTCGGCCCGCGCGGTCTGAAAGGCGCGTTCGATATCGGCCTCGGTCTGGGCCACCTTCATGCCGCGCCCGCCGCCGCCGGCGGTGGCCTTGATGATGACCGGATAGCCGATCTCGCCGCCCAGCCGCTTGGCGGTCTCGACGTCCGGCACGCCGCCGTCCGAGCCGGGCACACAGGGAACCCCCAGTGCCTTCATGGTTTCCTTGGCGGTGATCTTGTCACCCATCAGGCGGATGTGCTCGGCGGTCGGGCCGATGAAGGTGAGGCCGTGATCCTCGACGATCTGCACGAAACTGGCGTTCTCGGAGAGAAAGCCATAGCCGGGATGGATCGCCTGCGCGCCGGTGATCTCGCAGGCCGAGATGATGGCGGGGATCTTCAGATAGCTTTGCGGGCTGGGCGGCGGACCGATGCAGATCGATTCGTCGGCCATGCGCACATGCATCGCGTCGCTGTCGGCGGTGGAATGCACCGCGACGGTGGCGATTCCCATCTCGCGCGCGGCACGTACCACGCGCAGGGCGATCTCGCCGCGGTTGGCAATCAGGATCTTGTCGAACATCTGCGCCCCTTACTCGATGATGACCAGCGGTGTGCCGAATTCCACCGCCGCGCCGTCATCGACCAGGATGCGCTTGACCGTGCCGGCGGCGGGCGCGTGGATGTGGTTCATCGTCTTCATCGCCTCGACGATCAACAGGGTGTCGCCCTCCGACACCGTGCTGCCCACCTTGATGAAGGCCGGCGCGCCCGGTTCAGGCTGGAGATAGACCGTGCCCACCATGGGCGAGGTGACGGCGCCGGGGTGGCTCGCGGGATCTTCGGCGGCGGCGGCCGGGGCGGGCGCTGCCGCGGGGGCGGCTGCGACCGGCGCCGCACTGGCGGCGGCCGGGGCCGGTGCCGGTGCGACCGGTGCCGCGACGGGGGCGGCCCGGCTCACCCGGACGTTCAGGCTGTCGTCCTCGCCGAACTCGCGCTTGACCTCCAACTCGGTCAGGTCGTTCTCGCGCAGCAACTCGGCCAGCGCCTTGATGAATGCCACGTCCGCGTCGGTTGTCTTTTCTGTCATCTGTATCCTCGACCGGTTACGCCCGCGCCATTCGGCTGCGCGGGCCTGTAATTTCCTCGCGCTTATAGGCCATGGCGGGAACTGTGAAAAGCGCCGTTACCTGATCCGGTGCCCCTGCGGCAAGGGCCAGCCGTCTCGTGTGCCGATCACAGGGGCATTCCCGACAGTTTGGCCACCAGTTCGGGCAGCTTGCGGGCGCCGAACTTGTCCAGCAGACGGGCCCGGTGCGCTTCGACCGTGCGATACGACAGGCCCAGGTCCGCCCCCACCTCCTTGGCCGAAAGCCCGCGACAGGTCAGGATCGCCACCTCGCGCTCCCGCGGGGTCAGCTGGACCAACGGCCGCTCGTCCGAGATGTCGGCAAACGACCAGATTCCGTGCCGAAAGGGATCCTCGGGGGTCAGCGATTGCCCTCGCACGCGGCACCAGAACAGATCCCCGTCGGCGCGGCGCATGATCCGCTCGTCATGATACTCGCCGGTCCGGCGCATCACCGCCAGCCCGCGCGCGCCGATCCGTTCGAACTCGGCCTCCGAAGGGTAGAAATCGCGCAGCGGGCGGTCCGCGTACTCCGCCGCCGTCCCGCCGAAAATCATTGAAAACCGCCGGTTGGCGCGCCGGATCACCCGGTTCTCCAACTCGACCAGCCCGATCGGGGCATGGAAAAAGGCGATATCGGCATTGCTGCTGTTCATGGCGGACCACTTTGCCGGGTATTACTACGGAATTGAAGGGGGCATGGGCCGGGCGTTACGCTTTGGCGCAATTTCAATGGGAGGAAGACCATGGTTTACATCGCTGGCTGGGGCCATACGAAATTCGGCAAACTGGTTGATCAGAGCCTTGAGGACCTGATCACCGAGGCGGGCAGAGAGGCGCTGGCCGATGCCGGCGTCGCCGGGGTGGATGTCGACGGCATCTGGATGGGACATTTCAACGCCGGCATGGTGCCCGACGGGTTCCCCGCCTCGCTGGCCATGGGGATCGACCCGGGGCTGCGCTACAAGCCCGCGACGCGGCTGGAAAATGCCTGCGCCTCCGGGTCGGCGGCGGTCTTTGCCGCGCGTCAGGCAATCCTGGCGGGCGAGGCCAAGGTCGCGCTGGTGATCGGGGTCGAGAAGATGACCCATCTGCCCGGCGCCGAGGTGACCGCCGCGCTTGGTCATGCCGCCTATCAGAAGGAAGAGGCGGGGCTGTCCTTTCCCGGGGCCTTCGCGCAATTTGCGCAGGCCTATTTCGAAAAATACGGCGATCACAGCCAGGCGCTGGCCCGGATCGCCGCCAAGAACCACGGAAACTCGGTCAACAACCCGTTGGCGCAATTGCAAAAACCGATGGACGAGGCGTTCTGTGCCACGGTCTCGGACCGCAATCCGATGATCTCCGCGCCGCTGAAAAAGACCGACTGCTCGCTGGTCTCTGACGGGGCGGCGGCCATCGTCCTGGTGGCCGAGGATGTCCTTCCCGGTGTCGACAAGGCGGTCAAGATGCGCAGCGTCGCCCAGGTCAACGACCTGCTGCCGATGTCCCAGCGCGACCTGATTGCCTTCGAGGGGCCGCGCCGGGCGATCCACAGCGCCTATGACCGCGCCGGGATCACCGTCGACGACATCGACGTGGCCGAGGTGCACGATTGTTTCACCATCGCCGAGCTGCTGATCTACGAATCGATGGGGCTGGCCGCCCACGGCCATGCCGCCGACCTGCTCGAGGGCGGGGTGGTCCATGCCGGTGGGCGTCTTCCGGTGAACCTCTCCGGCGGGCTCAAGGCCAAGGGACACCCGGTCGGCGCCACCGGCGTTTCCATGCACGCGCTGATCGCCCGTCAGGTGGTGGGCCAGGCGGACGCGATGCAGCACCCCGGCGCCGAGCTGGGGCTGGTGTTCAACATGGGCGGCTCGGGCGTGGCCAACTATGCCTCGATCCTCGAGGGCGTGAAGGCATGAACCTCGGGAACTGGCTGCAACGGCAGGCCCGGCTCAACCCGGACCGCCCGGCGCTGTTCACGGGCACCGAGCAGGTGGCCGATTACGCCGGGTTCCATGATGGCGCCGCGCGCGTGGCCGGCTGGCTGGCCGCGCAGGGCATCGCCCCCGGCGACCGGGTCGGGATCTTCATGAAGAACTGCCCCGACTACCTGATCGTGCAATACGGCATCTGGTATGCCGGCGCAGTGGCGGTGGCGATCAATGCCAAGCTGCACGGGCGCGAGGCGGCCTATATCCTCGAGAACTCGGAGGCCGCCCTGTGCTTTACCTCGCCCGGCCTGACCGAGGCGTTGGAGGAGGCGGATGCGCCGGGCCGGTTCATCGACTGTACCGGGCCGGAATTCGCCGCGGCACTGGCACAGCCGCCGGTCGCGGCCCCCGCGGCGCGCGCGCCGGACGATCTGGCCTGGCTGTTCTATACCTCGGGCACCACCGGGCGGCCCAAGGGGGTGCGGATCAGCCACCGGATGCTGGTGGACATGTCGCTGGCCTACCTGGTCGACGTGGATGCGGCGACGGCGGAGGACGCGATCCTTTACGCCGCGCCGATGAGCCATGGCGCGGGGATCTACAACATGGTGCACGTGCTGGTCGGCGCGCGCCACGTCTGCCCGGTCTCGGGCGGGTTCGACCCGGAGGAGATCTTCGCGCTGGCGCGGCATCACCGTAACATCCAGATGTTCGCCGCGCCGACCATGGTGCATCGCATGACCGCCGCCGCCAAGGCGACGGGCGAGACCGGCGAGGGGCTGCGCACCGTGGTCTATGGCGGCGGGCCGATGTACCTGGCCGACATCGAGGAGGCGATCGTACAATTCGGGCCGATTTTCGTACAGATCTACGGCCAGGGCGAATGCCCGATGGGGATCACCGCCCTGTCGCGCGACCTGGTCGCCGACCGCAGCCACCCGCGCTGGCGCGAGCGCCTGCTCAGCGTCGGCCGGGCGCAATCGCCGGTCGAGGTGCAGATCGGCGATGCGCAGGGCAATCCCTTGCCCGCCGGCGAACACGGCGAGATCATGGTGCGCGGCGACGTGGTGATGCCCGGCTATTGGCGCAACGAGGAGGCCACCGCCAAGACGCTGGTGAACGGCTGGCTGATGACCGGCGACATGGGGTTCATGGACGACGACGGTTTCGTCACCATGCAGGACCGCTCCAAGGACATGATCATCACCGGCGGCTCCAACGTCTATCCGCGCGAGGTCGAGGAGGTGCTGCTGACCCACCCGGAGGTGCGCGAGGCCTCGGTCGTCGGGCGTCCCCATCCCGACTGGGGCGAGGAGGTGGTGGCCTTTGTCGTGGGCGAGGTGGCGGAGGCCGATCTCGACGCGCTCTGCAACGCCAACATCGCCCGCTTCAAGCGCCCCAAAGCCTACGTTTCAATCGCCGAATTACCCAAGAACAACTATGGCAAGGTCCTCAAGACCGAGCTGCGAAAAATGCTGGAGGAGATCGCATGACGGATCTTAGTGGAAAGACCGCCCTGGTTACCGGATCGGTGCAAGGCATCGGGCTGGCCATCGCGGAGTCGCTGGCCCGGGCCGGGGCGCGCATCGCCGTGCACGGGATCGCGGGCGACGCCCAGATCGACGAGGCCTGCACCCACCTGCGCGAGCTTGGCGCGCCGCAGGCCGAGTTCTTTGACGGCGACCTGCGCAACCCCGACCGGATCGCCGACCTGATGGAGGCGGTGGGCACATGGGGCGGGCCCGATATCCTGGTCAACAACGCCGGTATCCAGCACACCGCACCGCTCTCCGAGATGCCGCGCGAGACCTGGGACGCGATCCTCGCGGTCAACCTCAGCGCCGCCTTCGACACCATGCGCGCGGCGATGCCGGGCATGGCCGAGCGGGGCTATGGCCGGGTCATCAACATCGCCAGTGTGCACGGGCTGGTCGCCAGCAAGGAAAAGGCGCCCTACGTGGCGGCCAAGTTCGGGCTGGTCGGCCTCAGCCGGGTGGCGGCGCTGGAATATGCCGCCCGGGGCGAGCGGGCCAAGGGCGGGGTGACGGTGAACTGCATCTGCCCCGGCTGGACCGAGACCGCGATCATCGAACCGCAGGTCGAGGCACGGGCGGCGCAGTTCGGCGGCGACCGAGATGCCGGCATCGCCGATCTTCTGTCCGAGAAACAACCGAGCCAGCGGTTGTCCGACCCCTCGGAGATCGGGGAACTGGCGCTGTGGCTGTGCAACCCGGTGGCCCATAACATCACCGGCACCGCGATCCCGGTCGACGGAGGCTGGACCGCGCAATAGCGCGGTTCAGAACCGGCGGATGCGTCCGGGCAGGGTGGTCCGCGTGTCGAACTGGATGTTCTGCGCGCGCAAGACCCCCTTGCCCATGTCGCGGACCGGCTCGGCGGCGATCCGGGCCAGGGCATCGGTCGCGCAAGAGTCCCACGGCTGTTCCGGTAGCTCCTCGAACCGGGCATAGAACTTGCGCTCGGCCAGCAGCGGTTTCTGCCAGGCCGCGCCCGGCAGCCCCTTGCCGCCGCTGTTGGCGATCTCGCGCCGGTGGCGGTTTGATCGGCGCAGCGCGGCCCGGTTGGCATATTTCAGATGCGCCAGGTAGACCCCGGGCGGCAGGGTCAGCGGGTAATTCTCCAGCACCTTGCGGCGCAGCCCCACCCCGTGCCGCAGCAGCGGCAACCCCTTTCGCACCGCCCACGCCTTGCTGTAGAGGCCCGAGAATACCGCGCCGGAGCGCGTGGACAGGGCCGATGCCCCCTTGTCCAGCGGCGGATCGTCCGGGCGTTCGGTCACGTTCAGGCCCAGCGCAAAGACCACGTCACGCTCTTGCGCGCCCAGCAACGCGGCAAAGCTGGGGAAAACATCGGGGTCGAGGCAGATCAACTCGTCGGCATCGGTGCGGATCACCCAGTCATAGACCGCGCCCAGCCCGGCCTGAAATCCGTTCAGCACCCGGTCGCGCAGCCCGTCGAATCCGTCGAGCCGGTCGCGCGGCAGGGTCAGGATGTTGGCGCCGGGGCACAGCGCCGGCAGCGCCCGGTCGGCGCCATGGGCCAGGACGAACAGGTTCCTTGCCCCCAGGTGGCGGGCGTAATGATCGTACCACTGGGACAGGGCCCAGTGATCGCGGTAGACCATCGTGATCGCGCAGATACTCATCCAGGCACCTTGCGGGGGACGCAGCCCGGGAACAAGCGAAACCGGCCCGTGAGAGACGCGAAAAGGCCGGCCCCCTGGGGGGACCGGCCAACCTGCTGCCGCATGATCGCGGCCGGCGGGGAAGGGGGGGTCAGATCGCCAGGTACTCTGCCCGCAGTTCCGCGTTCTCCAGCACCTCTGCGGCGGTGCCGTCAAAGACGATGGTGCCGGTATCGAGGATGATGGCGCGGTCGGCCAGTTGCAGCGCGCGCACCGCGTTCTGTTCGACAAGGATCGTGGTCATGCCCTGCTCCTTGATGATGCGGAGCGTCTTCTCGATCTCGTCGACGATCACCGGCGCCAGTCCCTCGTAGGGTTCGTCCAGCAGCAGGACCTTGAGGTCACGCGCCAGAGCCCGGGCGATGGCCAGCATCTGTTGTTCGCCGCCCGAGAGCGTCACCCCTTCCTGCTTGCGGCGTTCGCCCAGGCGCGGGAACAACTCGTACAGGCGCTCGATCGACCAGCCGACGGGCGGGGCGATCTGGGCCAGTTGCAGGTTCTCTTCGACCGTCAGGCCGGGGATGATGCGCCGGTCCTCGGGCACTAGCCCCAGGCCGACGCTGGCCGCCTCGTGCGAGCTCATCTTGTGCAGCGGTTGATGGTCGAGCCAGATCTCGCCATGGGTCACCTCGGGGCTGCCAGTGCGGGCGATGGCACGCAGCGTCGAGGTCTTGCCGGCGCCGTTGCGACCCAGCAGCGCCAGGATCTCGCCCTCGTGCACGTTGAAGTTGACGCCCTGCACGATGTAGCTCTCGCCGTAATAGGCATGCATGTCCCAGACCGAGAGAAAGGCGGGCGCGGTCTCGGCGTGGTTGGCGTGTTTGGAAAAGTCCGGTTTGACGTTCATCTGTCTTCCTCCTTACGCCGACTCGCCCAGGTACGCTTCGCGCACCTTGGGGTTGCCCTTGATGTTCTGCGGATCGTCCTCGACCAGCGGGGTGCCCTGCGCCAGCACGGTGATCCGGTCGGCAAGGCTGAACACCACGTGCATGTCGTGTTCGATAATGGCGATGGTGATGTCACGCTCGGCCTTGATCTGCTTGAGCAGGTCGATGGTGTTGTTGGTATCGGCCCGCGCCATGCCGGCGGTGGGTTCGTCCAGCAGGAGCAGGCGCGGCTCCTGGCTCAGGCACATGCCGATCTCCAGCCGCCGCTTGTCACCGCGTGACATCGAGGCGGCGTGCATGTGACGCTTGTCGGCCATGTTCATGTCCTCCAGCACATGCTCGGCCTGTTCGATGACCTCGCGCTCGTTGGCGACAGATTCATAGGCGTGCATGCGAAAGGACCCGTCGCGCCGGGCAAAGATCGGGATCAGCATGTTTTCCATCACCGTCAGGTCGCCGAAGATCTCGGGCGTCTGAAACACGCGAGAAATGCCCATCTGGTTGATCTCGTAGGGCGAGCGGCCCAGCACCGACTGGCCGTCGAACATGACGCTGCCGGTGTCCGGGATCAGTTTGCCCACGAGGCAGTTGAGCAGGGTGGACTTGCCGGCGCCGTTGGGGCCGATGATGGCGTGCACGGAGTTCTCGCGTACGCTCAGGTTCACCTCGCTCAGCGCCTTGAGGCCGCCGAAGTTCTTGTTGACGTTCTTGACTTCGAGAATGCCCATATCAGCGTCCTTTTCACTCGGCCACGTGGGGTTTTTCTTCGGGGTGATGTTCGGGATCTTCGGGTTTGGCCTTGGCGCTGCGCCGCTTGAACAGCCGCGACAACCGTTGTCCGCCCTCGACCAGCCCGCCGGGCAGGAAGATCACGACCAGCATGAACAGCAGGCCCAGCGTCAGGTGCCAGCCCTTGCCGATGAAGGGGTGCACGATGAAGACCACGAAATCCTCGATCCCGTCCGGCAGGAAGGCGAACCAGTTGTGCAGGACGGTATCGTTGATCTTCGAGAAGATGTTCTCGAAGTACTTGATGAAACCGGCGCCCAGGATCGGACCGATCAGCGTGCCGGTGCCGCCGAGGATGGTCATCAGCACCACCTCGCCCGAGGCGGTCCACTGCATCCGCTCGGCGCCGGCCAGCGGGTCCATCGCCGCCATCAGGCCACCGGCCAGCCCGGCGTACATGCCCGAGATGACGAAGGCCGCGAGGGTGTAGGGCCGTGTGTTGAGACCGGTGTAGTTCATCCGCTGCTGGTTCGACTTGACCGCCCGCAGCATCATCCCGAAGGGCGAGCGGAAGATGCGGATCGCCAGGTAGAAGACGATCATCAGGATCACCGCGCAGAGGTAGTATCCGGCGTTGAAGTCGAAACTCCAGGCGCCCAGGTCCAGCGTGTAGGTCGAGCGCATGGACAGGCCGAACAGGTGCGGCAGGTCCGGCAGCCCGTCGCGGTGGAACCACTGCGGATCATCGGCATAGACCTGCAACCCGGTCTCGCCGTTGGTCAGGTTGAACTTGGGGTTCGACAGCACCGAGTAGGCCAGTGCGAAGGACATCTGCGCGAAGGCCAGCGTCAGGATCGAGAAGTAGATGCCCGAGCGCCGCAGGCTGACGAATCCGATCAACAGCGAGAAGATCGCTGCGACCACCACGCTGAGGCCGATCGCGGGCAGCACGTTGTAGGAGAACAGCTTGAAGATCCAGACTGCCGAATAGCTGCCCACCCCCAGAAAGGCCGCGTGGCCGAAGGAGAGGTAGCCGGTCAGCCCGAACAGGATGTTGTACCCGACGGCGAAGATCCCGAAGATGATGAAGCGTTGCATCAGGTCCGGGTAGCCGGCGTTGAATTGCGCCATGGCGCTGTCGGTCGGGAACGGGTTGAGGATGAAGGGCGCGAACAGCGTCAGCACCGCGACCACGAGCAGGAGCGTGGTGTCTTTCTTGTTGAGTCCGAGCATGTATTAGTCCTCCATCACGCCTTTGCGGCCCATCAGGCCCCGTGGGCGGGTCAGCAGAATGATGATCGCGACGAGGTAGATGATGATCTGGTTGATGCCCGGGATCGTCGTCGTCGCCCATGTGGTCGAGGCGAAGCTTTCCAGGATGCCCAGCAGGAACCCGGCGAGCACGGCACCGGGGAGCGAGCCCATGCCGCCGACAACCACGACCACGAAGCTCAGCACCAGGAAATCCATGCCCATGTGATAGTTGGGCGGGTTCAGCGGGCCGTACATCACCCCGGCGAGGCCGGCCACCGCCGAGGCGACGCCGAACATGATGGTGAACCGGCGGTCGATGTTGATCCCCAGGAGGCCCACCGTCTCGCGGTCGGCCATGCCGGCGCGCACCACCATCCCGAAGGTGGTGAACTGCAGGAAGGCGAAGACGCCGCCGATGATCGCGAGGGCGAAGAAGAAATAGACCAGCCGCCAGATCGGGTAGATGATCGCGTTGACCTGGAACCCGATCATCACGCCCAGATCGACCGAGCCGCGCATCGCGTCGGGCTCCGGGGTCTGGATCGGGTTGGCGCCGAAGAAATACTTGACCACTTCCTGCAGCACGATGGCCAGGCCGAAGGTCACGAGGATCTGGTCGGCGTGTTCGCGTTTGTAGAAATGCTTGATCAGTCCGCGTTCCATCACGACCCCGACAAGGATCATGATCGGGATCGCGAACAGGATCGCCAGTGGTACCGACCAGTCGATGATGGCCGCCCCCATGTCGGGGCCGAACCAGGATTCGACATAGGGTGTCTTGACCTTGAGCGCATTGCCCAGGAAATCCTTCTGGGTCTCGTCGATGGTCTCGAAACTCAGGTTCAGGAAACGTTGTACCGTGACCGCACAGAAGGCGCCGATCATGAACAGCGCGCCATGCGCGAAGTTCACCACGCCGAGCGTGCCGAAGATGAGTGTCAGGCCAAGCGCGATCAGCGCATAGGCCGAGCCTTTGTCGAGCCCGTTTAGAATCTGCAGCAGGAGTGCGTCCATGGTCCCCACCGTAATTTTGGATTGGCAACACCGCGCCGGAGCGGACCTTGCGGACCGCCGGCAGGTTCAACCGAATTCCCGGAAAAGTTGAAAAGCGGTCCGGGCCCTAAGGCGGCCCGGACCAGCCGTGATCAGGCGCCCGGGTTACAGGTGCCCAGGTTGCCGCCGGCGAACATCGGATGATCCGGCGGATAGGTCACTTGCGCGGCCGGGGTCACCTCGACGACTTCCAGCAGGTCGAACTCGGATGTCGGGTTTTCCTTCCCGCGCACCACGAGCACGTCCTTGAAGCACTGGTGATCGTCGGCACGATAGAGCGTCTTGCCGTTGCCCAGCCCGTCGAACTCGAAACCTTCGAGCGCCTCGGCCACACCGCAGGGGTTGAAGGTACCGGCGCGCTGGCAGGCATCCGCATAGAGCATCGTCTGGCAATACACGGTGTGTGCTGCCTGGCTCGGCGGGAAGCCGTACTTGGTGCCGAACGACTTGACGAAGGCCTTGGATGCGTCGTCCTGCAGCGACCAGTGCCAGTTGGTCGAACCGTGAATGCCCTTCACGTTCTCGCCGGCGCCCTTGGCCATCAGCCGCGAATAGAGCGGCACGACGATCTCGAAGTTCTTGCCGTTGACCATCTTTTCACGCAGGCCGAACTGCACGGCGTTGGTCAGCGAGTTGACCATGTTGCCGCCGTAGTGGTTCAGCACCAGCACGTCGGCGCCCGAGTTCAGCACCGGCGCGATGTAGGACGAGAAGTCGGTCGCGGCCAGCGGAGTCTTCACCGTGTTCACGGTTTCCCAGCCCAGTGCCTCGGTGGCGGCCACGATCGATTCCTCCTGGGTCCAGCCCCAGGTGTAATCGGCGGTCAGGTGATAGGCCTTGCGGTCGGCGCCGTAGAGGTTCTTGAGCACCGGCGCCAGCGCGGCGCCCGACATGTAGGCGTTGAAGAAGTGGCGGAAGCCGTTGGCCTTCTTGTCCTTGCCGGTGGTGTCGTTGGAGTGGGTCAGACCCGCCATGAAGATCACGCCGGCCTCTTGGCAGAGGCCCTGCACGGCGACGGCCACGCCCGAGGACGAACCGCCGGTGATCATGATGGCGCCGTCCTTTTCGATCATCGACTTGGCCGATGCGCGGGCGGCGTCCGATTTGGTCTGGGTGTCGCCGGTGACGAAATCGACCTTCTTGCCCAGGATGCCGTTGCCCTGCAGCGCCTTGGAGCTGAAGGTGTTCATCATGCCGCCGTCACCGCCACCGTTCAGGTGCTCGACCGCCAGTTCATAGGCGCGAAGCTCGTCCGCTCCCTCGTCCGCATAGGGGCCGGTCTGGGGCACGTTGAAGCCCAGCGTGACCGTACCGCCGGTCGGTTCGTTCATGTAGGCGGCCGCGGACGACGCCGTGAAGATCGTCGGCAGCGCAACGCCGGCCCCGGCGATCGCGCCGGTTTTCAGCACGCCACGACGTGTGACATCAGTCTTGGACATTGAAATCCTCCCATTTCATGTATTGCGCCGCAGAGCTCCTCATTCCCTGTGCGGCGCATGCACGTATTGTGCAAATTTATTATGGTGAGGTTTTGGAAAATGACGCAATAAACCCCTTGAAAAGCACAATATATTTGTCAACAAATGAACAGATGGTCGGGCGAACTTGTAAATAAAGTTATGTCGCAATGCAGAAAGGCATTGAAAATCCATGAAAAAGGAGGTCCGACGCGATGCCCCGTGACACCCTGACCGGCAGCCGTATCCGCGAACGGCGGGCGATCAAGGGGCTGCGCCAGGCCGATCTGGCCCGGCAGGTCGGAATCTCGCCCTCCTACCTCAACCTCATCGAGCACAACCGGCGCAGAATCGGCGGCAAACTGCTGGTCGATATCGCCGAGGTGCTGGCGGTCGAGCCGTCGATGCTGACCGAGGGGGCCGAGGCGGCGCTGATCGCCACGCTGCGCGAGGCCGCGGCCGGGGCCGGTGTTGCCATCGCCGAGACCGACCGTGCCGAGGAATTCGCCGGCCGGTTTCCGGGCTGGGCCGAGGTGCTGGCCTGGTCGCATCGGCGCATCGCCTCGCTCGAGCGCACGGTCGAGACGCTGTCGGACCGGCTCACCCATGATCCCCGGCTTGCCGCCTCGCTGCACGAGGTCCTGTCGACGGCGGCGGCGATCCGCTCCACCGCCTCGATCCTGGCCGAGACCGGCGAGCTGGAGCCGGAATGGCGCGACCGGTTTCACCGCAACCTGAACGAGGACAGTGCGCGTCTCGCCGACAGTTCCAAGGCGCTGGTCAACTATCTCGACGACAACCGGATGGGCGAGGATCATCGCGGCGCCCCGCAGGAGGAGGTCGAGGGCTTCATGGCCGCCAACGGCCATCACTTTCCGGCGCTGGAACGTGGCACCGAGACGCCGGAGGTGATCGTCGCGGCGGCGCCCGAGCTGACCGGGCGGGCCGCGCGGCAGGTGGCCCGCGCCGTTCTGGATCAATACGCCGAGGATGCGGCCAAGATGCCGCTGGCGCCCTTTCAGCGCGAGGTGAAGGCGGTCGGCCTCGACCCGCTGGCGCTGGCCGGGGCCTTCGATGTCGATCTGCCGGCGGTCTTTCGGCGCATCGCGGCGCTGCCCGAAGGGGTGCTGTCGGGCGAGGTCGGGCTGGTGATCTGCGATGCCTCGGGCAGCATCCTGTTCCGTAAGGCGGTGACCGGCTTTGCCCTGCCGCGCCATGGCGAGGCCTGCCCGCTGTGGCCCCTGTTCGCCGCGCTGAACCGGCCGCTGGTGCCGATCCGCCGCCGGGTGTCGCAACAGGGGCGCACGGCGGTCGAGTTCGACTGCCTGGCAGTGGCCTGGCCCGACGGGCCGCCCGGGTTCGAGCGTGACCCGCTGTACCGCTCGATCATGCTGATCCTGCCGGTGCGACCGGGCGAGGGCGGCAACGCGGCCACCGTGCAACCGGTGGGGAGCACCTGTCGGGTCTGCCCGCGCAGCGGCTGCGAGGCCCGTCGCGAACCCTCGATCCTGAGCGAGGGGTTCTGACCGGGGCGGCGAAGGGCGACCGTGGTTGTTGCGGTTCTGCTGTCGCGTCGACATACTGTTGAAAGGCGATACGATCGCCTGATCGCGAGACGCACATCTGGGGAGGGATGGTCTGGCATGGGTCGACATGTTCTGCTGATCGAGGACGAAGCCAATATTTCCGAGGCGATCCGCTTTCTGCTCACGCGGGAGGGATGGCGCGTGGACATCCACGCCGACGGAAGCGATGCTGTCGAGGTCATTCGCGCCGCCCGTCCGGACCTTGTCATTCTCGACGTGATGCTGCCGGGCAAGAGCGGTATGGACATCCTGCGCGAGCTGCGTGAGAGCGACGGGCTGCGCGATCTGCCGGTGCTGATGCTGACCGCGCGGGGACAGTCGCGCGACCGCGAGATGGCGGAAAAGGCGGGGGTCAACCGTTTCATGACCAAGCCGTTCTCCAATGCCGAGGTGCTGACCGCCGTGCGTGACCTGTACGCGCAGGCCTCGCGGCCATGACCGGCGAGGAGGACACAGCCGATCGCAGGTCGCCGGCGGTTTTCCTTGGACGTCAAAGCTATCGCCGGCGCCGGTTGATGGATACCGCCCGGTTGCTGCCGGTGCTCGGGGCGCTGCTGTTCGCGGTGCCGCTGATGTGGCCGGCGGCCGGAGAGAGCGGCGATGTGGCGCCGCTGCCCACGTCGCGCGCCATCCTTTACATCTTCCTGGTCTGGGCGCTGCTGATCCTGGGCAACATCTGGTTTGGCCGGCTGACCCGCGGCTGGTCGGGGCCGGCGCGCGGCGAGGACGAGGCCGAGGGGCCCGGGCGGGGGCGCGGCTGATGGCCACGCTCAACCTGATGGTGCTGGTCTGCCTGTCCTATGTGGCGCTGTTGTTCATCGTCGCCTTTGCCGCCGACAGGCTGGCCGCCACCGGGCGCGCCACCTGGTTGCGCTCGCCGCTGATCTACACGCTGTCGCTGTCGATCTACTGCACCGCCTGGACGTTTTACGGCGCGGTCGGCTACGCCGCACGCTCGGGGCTGGAGTATGTCACCATCTACCTTGGCCCGACGCTGGTGATGGTGGGCTGGTGGTGGGGGCTGCGCAAGCTGGTGCGCGTCGGCCGCAGCCAACGCGTCACCTCGATCGCCGACCTGATCTCGTCCCGCTACGGAAAATCCAACCTGTTGGCGATCTGTGTCACCATTCTGGCCGTGATCGGGATCACCCCCTATATCGCGCTGCAATTGCAATCCATCACCCTGTCGTTCTCGATCTTCTTCGAGGACGCGCCGGTCAGCGGGTTCAGCGATGCCTCGGTGGTGTTCTGGGTGGCGGCGGGGCTGGCGGTCTTCGCGATCCTGTTCGGCACCCGCAACCTCGACGCCAACGAACGTCACCACGGCGTGGTCACCGCCATCGCGCTCGAGGCGGTGGTCAAGCTGATCGCTCTGCTCGCGGTCGGGGTCTTCGTGGTCTGGGGCCTGTCCGGCGGCGTGTCCGAGACCATGGCCCGCATCGACGCCTCGCCGATCGGCGAATGGCAGGTCAACGGCAGCCGCTGGGCCACGATCACCTTTCTCGCCGTGGCGGCCTTTGTCTGCCTGCCGCGCATGTTCCAGGTGATGGTGGTCGAGAACGACGACGAGCGCCACCTGCGCACCGCCGCCTGGGCCTTTCCGACCTATCTGCTGCTGATCAGCCTGTTCGTCGTGCCGATCGCCGTGGTCGGGCTCGAGGTGATGCCCGAGGGCTCCAATCCGGACATGTTCGTGCTCACCGTGCCGCTGAGCCAGGGCCGCGAGTCGCTGGCGATGCTGTCGTTCCTCGGCGGGTTTTCCTCGGCCACCTCGATGGTGATCGTCGCCGCGATGGCGCTGTCGACCATGGTGTCGAACCACGTGGTGATGCCGATCTGGCTATCGTCGCAAAGCGACCGGGCCTCGGTCTCGGGCGATGTACGCCACGTGATCCTGCTGGCGCGCCGGGTGTCGATCGCGGTGATCATGGCGCTGGGCTATTTCTATTTCCGGCTGTCGGGGGGCGGCGCGGCGCTGGCCTCGATCGGGTTGATCTCATTCGCTGGCATCGCGCAGATCCTGCCGGCACTGGTCGGCGGGCTGTTCTGGCGCGGGGCCACGCGCAGCGGTGCGCTGGCGGGCCTCACGGTGGGCTTCGCGCTGTGGCTGTACACGCTGCTTCTGCCCGGGCTCGGCGGCGGCTTGATGCCTGAATCCGTGCTCGCGTACGGCCCCTTCGGCATCGGCTGGCTGCGCCCGGAGGCGCTGTTCGGGATCGAGGGGTTGGACCCCATCGTGCATTCGGTGATGTGGAGCATGCTGCTGAACACGGTGGCCTTCTGCGCCGCCTCTCTGCTGAGCTTTCCCTCGCCGCTGGAGCGGCTGCAGGGCGCGCAGTTCGTCAACGTGTTCGATCATTCCGCCGGGCCGCGCGGCTGGACCGGCTCGGTGGCGCAAAGCGAGGATCTGATGATCATGTCGCAGCGCATCCTCGGCGCGCGCGAGGCGCAGGACCTGTTCCAGCGCGAGGCGGCGTTGCAGGGCGGACGCGGCTATCTGCCCGAGCCGACGCCGATGTTCCTGGAACGGTTGGAGCGCGAACTCAGCGGCTCGGTGGGCGCGGCGGCGGCACATGCGATGATTGGCCAGATCGTCGGCGGCTCCTCGGTTTCGGTCGAGGACCTGCTGGCGGTGGCGGACGAAAGCGCCCAGCTGATGGAGTATTCCAGCCAGCTCGAGGTGAAATCGGCGGAACTGGCGCGCACCGCGAAACAGCTGCGCGAGGCGAACGAGAAGCTGACCCAGATCTCGCTGCAAAAGGATGCCTTCCTCGGTCAGATCAGCCACGAGCTGCGCACACCGATGACCTCGATCCGGGCGTTTTCCGAGATCCTGCGCGACAACGAGGGGCTCGGCCCCGGCGACAAGGTGCGCTATGCCACCATCATCCACGACGAGGCGCTGCGGCTGACCCGGCTGCTCGACGACCTGCTGGATCTCAGCGTGCTGGAGAACGGGCAGGTGAACCTCAACATGCGCGACGGGGTGCTGGGCGACGTGCTCGACCGGGCGGTGTCGACCGCGCTGGCCGGCGAGGAGCGGCCGCTGGCGGTGAAACGCCGCCGGGCGCAGGAAGCGGTGCGGATGCGCACCGATCTGGACCGGCTGGCGCAGGTCTTCATCAACCTGATCGCCAACGCGCAGAAATACTGCGATTCGGCCAACCCCGAGCTGACGATCTCGGTGCATGACGTGGGTGGGCAACTGGTGGTGGATTTCATCGACAACGGCAGTGGCATTCCTGCCGAGGTGCAATCCACCGTGTTCGAGAAGTTCTTTCGCGTGAACGCCGAAAAGGCCGGCGGCGCCGGGCTTGGGCTGGCGATCTCCTATGAAATCATGCAGCGGCTGGGCGGCGATATCGTCTATCTGTCAGGGCCGGCCGGGGGCGCCTTTCGGGTCAGCCTGCCGCTGGCCGATGAACGGCTGGCGGCGCAATAGGCAGACCCGGGAGGCCGGGTGTGTCTCAGTCCTGTTTTGCCAGCGCCTCCAGCACCGGGCGCATCCCGTCGAGCTGATAGCCCGCCTTGGTGGCGGCCTGCAGGATCTCGTCGGTGGGCATCCGCCCGGCCTGGCCCAGCGCCCAGATCACCGTGCAGCGGGTGCCCGACCGGCAATAGGCCAGCACCGGCCCGCTGGCGGCCTCGATCATGTCCCGCTGGCGCGCGGCATTCTCGGGCGTCAGGGTCTCCTGCACCAGTGGCAGTTCCGAAAACGTCAGCCCGGCGGCCTCGGCAGCCTGCCGCATCGTGGCGCAGGACTGGTCGGGGCCGACCTCGGGGTCGGGGCGGTTGCAGATCACGGTGGTGAAGCCGGCCGCGGCGATCGCGGGCAGGTCATCCGCGTCGATCTGCGGCGAGACGGCATAGCCGGGGGTAAGGGGGCGAATATCCATGCCTTTCCTTACGCGGTGGCGGCGAGCCTGTCCAGATTGCGGCCGATCACCGGGGCGACCCCCATGCCGGTCAGCATCGCCGCCATGAACAGCAGCCCCTCGACCCCGTTATAGGTGATCGAGGCCACCGCCGGCCCCGGGCACAGCCCTGCCAGCCCCCAGCCCATGCCGAACAGGATCGACCCGGTGATCAGCCGGTGATCCAGCTCGGGGCGCGGCAGGCTGGGGAACGCGCCGCCCACCAGCGGTGTGCGCCCCCGGGTCAGCCGCCAGGCGAAGAACATCGGGATGATGGCGCCGCCCATGACAAAGGCCAGCGTCGGATCCCAGTTGCCGAACACGTCGAGCCAGCCCTGCACCTTGGTGGTGTCGGTCATGCCCGAGATGAACAGCCCGCCGCCGAACAGGCTGCCGGCGAGCAGCGAAAGAAGGATACGCATCAGATCACCTCCAGAACGTGACGGAACAGCACCAGCATCAGGCCGCCGGCGAGGATGTAGAAGACCGTCGCCACGATCCCGCGCAGCGACAGCCGCGAGATGCCGCAGACCCCGTGCCCCGAGGTGCAGCCGTTGGCGATCCGCGTGCCGATCCCGACCAGCAGCCCGGCGGAGAGGATCACCCAGACGTCCTTGGTCATGTGGGTTTCGATCCCGACGTTGTAGAGCGGCCACAGGATCAGCGGCATCACCACCACCCCGACCAGGAAGGCGATCCGTTCCGCGGCCGTTTTCCAGCCGCTGCCGTCCACCAGGCCGCCGAGAATGCCCGAGGCGCCCATGATCCGCCCGTTGCCAAGCAGATAGACGGCGCCGCCCGTCCCGATCAGCACGCCGCCGACCAGGCCCCAGATCCAGTCTGTTTCCATGATGTTCAAATGTCCCTATCGTGTTCGCGCATCTGTCCGGCTGCGGGCTCTTTCGGTCCGGTCGCCGGGGTCCCTGTCGGCAGCGGCCCGGGTCCGGCCCGCCGTCCTTGTTCTGTGCCCGGTGCGGGCCGCTACAGCTTGTTCACCGGGATCTTGAGAAAGACGTCGCCCTGGTCGTCGGGCGGTGGCATCTGGCCGGCGCGCATGTTGACCTGCAGTGACGGCAGGATCAGGCGCGGCATGCTCAGCGTGGCGTCGCGGGCATCGCGCATCTGCACGAAGTCCTCGATCTTCTTGCCCTGGCCCACGTGGATGTTGAGCGCCTTCTGCTCGCCCACCGTGGTCTCCCAGGCGTATTCGTCGCGACCGGGCGCCTTGTAGTCGTGCCCGACGAAGACGCGGGTCTCGTCGGGCAGCGCCAGGATCTTCTGGATCGACTGGTACAGCGTTTCCGACGACCCGCCGGGAAAATCGCAGCGCGCGGTGCCGAAATCGGGCATGAACAGCGTGTCGCCGACAAAGGCGGCGTCGCCGATCACATAGGTCAGGCAGGCCGGCGTGTGGCCCGGCGTGTGCAGCACGTCACCGCGCATCTGCCCGACCATGAAACTGTCGCCTTCCTTGAACAGCGCGTCGAACTGGCTGCCGTCACGCTGGAACTCGGTGCCCTCGTTGAACACCTTGCCAAAGGTGTCCTGCACCACGGTGATCCGGTCGCCGATGCCGATCTTGCCGCCGGTCTTTTCCTGGATGTAGGGCGCTGCCGACAGGTGGTCGGCATGCACGTGGGACTCGAGGATCCAATCCACCGTCAGGCCCTCGTCCCGGACATAGGCGATGATCTTGTCGGCGGACCGGGTGTCGGTGCGCCCCGAGGCATTGTCGAAATCCAGCACGCTGTCGATGATGGCGCAGGCTGTTCCGTTCGGGTCGCGGACGACGTAGGACACCGTGAAGGTGGCTTCGTCGAAAAAGGCTTTCACAAAGGGGGTCATCGGGATCTCCATTGGCTTCCGTGAAACATATATCTTGGAATGAATATGTTGCAAGGCCGAACTCGTGATGGATCTGGCGCCACATGTGGCAACCGTCGGCAGTCTGGCGCGCAGTCACCGGTGCCGCAAGTTTGAACGACGGGACCGGTAAATGCACAAGGGATGGGCGGAAAATCGCCGGTGTCGTCGGCAAGGCCCGGGATTCAGTTTTCGTTTGTCACCGATGACACAGGTTCATGGCAGTATCGGGATTCGTAGGGAGGATACCATGACCACACACGAGCTATTGACGCAGGCCGAACGGCTGGAGAGCAGGATTTCCACGGCCGACCGGGATCAGCGCCTCGCGCTGCAACCGCAGTTCAGCCAGGTTCTCGAACGGCTGGCGGAACAGGGTGCGCCGGTGCCGAACCGCCTGCGCCGTCTTGATGCGGCCCTGACCGAGGAGGCGATCGAGGATCGCTTTGACAACTTGCCGATCTGAGGTCCGCGCGGGGCAGGGGGGCGACGGGCAGGGGCGGGCGATCAACCGAGGAAGGATCCCGCCCCGACCAGCATCAGCCCCAGCACGGACAGGCCCAGTGCGCCGAGGTTGATCGGCAGCACCGATTTCAGCACCGCGCGCAACTGGTCGTCGGGCAGCTTGGCGCGGCGGGCGCGGGCAACCCGCAGGATGCACCAGATCAGCCCGGCCAGCCCGGCCAGCGACATTGCCACGCCGGCCCAGATCATGATGTCGAACATGGGGGGTCCTCCCGGTTTCGAATTGTCCCTGCCGGTATCGGATCGGGCCGGTTGGTGCAAGGATATGTGGGACGGTGTCGTACCGCGCCCCTTTGACTGTCATCACAATCCCATGTCACCCCCGCGAAAGCGAGGGCCTCGCACCATCGGTTCCCACGGCGAAAGATCCCCGCCTGCGCGGGGATGACAGGTCGCGGGGAGGACGGGGCGCATGTCGGGCGGTCCGCTGTCCCCGGTGCGCCTGTTACTCAGGTTTGCCTGTCACCCCCGCGAAAGCGGAGGGCCGCGCAACCGCGCACCCAAAGTGGAAGATCCCCGCCTGCGCGGGGAGGACAGCGGATGCGGGATTGAAAGGGGGGCGGCGATGGCACCTGTGGATGACGGGCGGCTGTGCCAGTTCAGGTAGTGGAGCCTCCCGCCCCTAGGGGTCGTCCGGGCGGCGCACAGTTTCCATCCAGACCTGCGCGCCGCGCTGCACCGCCTCGTGCACCGCGCGGCCGGCCGCTTCGCCCTGCGGGGTGTGCAGCCCGGCAAAGGGGGTATCGCCGGCGGGGGCGGCCACGGCGATGCAGTCGGTCCCGGTCCCGGTCGCGCGCCCGGTGGGCAGGTCGAGCCCGGCCTCCATCACCGCCGCCGTCCGGGCCTGGGTCGCGATCGACATCAGTTCCAGCAGCGCCGCCTCGCTCAGCGGCAGGTCGAGATGCAGCGCGACGTTGATCGTGCCCCAATCCTTGCCGGTCCGATCCAGCCGGGTGCCGATGCGTTCGGCGTTGCTCAGCCCGACGGTGGCCAGGCAAAACCCGGTCACGCCCTCGACCGTCGCCTGCGCCGTCTCGAAGGCCTCCAGGTGGCGCGAGGTCAGCATCGCCACCGCGTCGCCCGCCTCGCGCGCCGCCAGTTCGGCGCGAAACCAGGCCAGCACGTCGAGATCCTCGGGCAGGTCGGCATTGCGTACCTCGCGCCAGAGGATCTGCCGGGCCGTGACGAAACCGGGCCGGGTCAGCGACCAGCTCAGCACGCGGGCCTCGGCGCCCAGGTCCAGTTCCAGCCACGGGGATTCGAGCGTCACCCTCATCGCGTGACCTGCAATGGCTGGAACACCGGGCCCTGCGCGGTGTCCTCGTAATATGCCGAGACGCCGAACACCCGGTCGACGTTCCCGGGCGTCAGCACCGCACCGGGCGGACCATCGGCCACCAGCCGCCCGCGCTCCATCATCAGCAGTCGGGTACAATGTCGGGCCGCCGCGCCGAGGTCGTGCAGTGACACGATGACCGAGCGCCCCTCGCGCGCGAGATCCGCGAAGACCTCCATCGTGGCGATCTGATGCGCCGGGTCGAGACCGGCGATCGGCTCGTCCGCCAGCAACAGCGGCGTCTCCTGCGCCAACGCGCGGGCGATCAGCACCCGCGCCTGTTCGCCGCCCGAAAGCTGCGTCGCGGTGCGCGCGCGGTAGCTGTCCAACCCCATGCGGGCGATGGCGGCCTCGACCGCCGCGCGGTCCTGCGACCGCAGCCGGGCGCCGCGTGGCAGGTGCGGGATGCGCCCCAGCGCGATCAGCCGCTCCACCGTCACCGGCCAGGCGATCTCGCGCGCCTGCGGCATCCATGCGGCGGTGCGGGCGCGCTCCGGCGCGGGCAGGGCGGCCAGCGTGCTCTCTCCGCTGGCGGGCAACAGGCCCAGCGCAGCGCGCATCAGCGTGGTCTTGCCGGCGCCGTTGGGGCCGATCAGCCCGATGCATTCGCCCTCTGACACGCTCAGGGACACGTGATCGACCACCGGGCATTCGCCGCGCCGCACGGTCAGGTCGCGCAAGGTCATCAGGCTCATGCCATCTCCTTCCGCGTCTTGTAGATCAGGTGCAGGAACAGCGGCGCGCCGACCAGCGCCATCAGCACGCCCAGCTTGAGATCGCGGGCGGGCAACAGCTCGCGCACGGCGATATCGGCGGCCAGCACCATCGCCGCGCCCCCCAGTGCCGAGGCCCAGAGCAGGGCCGAGGGTCGCGCCCCCACCGCCGGGCGTAATAAGTGCGGCACCACCAGCCCGACGAAGCCGATCGCGCCGGCCACCGCCGTCGCCGCGCCAACACAGGCCGCCGTGCCCAGGATCAGCCGCAGCCGCAACCCGGAGAGGCCGATCCCCAGCGCCTCGGCCGCATCCTCGCCCAGGGTCAGCGCATCCAGCCCCCGCCCGAGGCTGGCCAGCAAAAGCGCGCCCACCGCCATGAAGGGGGCCGCGAGCCAGACATGGGTAAAGCTGCGGTCGGCGAGCGAGCCCATCATCCAGAATACGATATCGGCGGCGGCAAACGGGTTGGGTGACAGGTTCAGCGCCAGCGAGGTCAGCGCGCCGGCCAATGCCGAGATCGCGATGCCCGCAAGGATCAGCGTGATCGAGGCCCCGCGCGGCCCGGCCAGCGCCAGGATCAGCAGTACCGCCAGCACCGCCATCCCGAGTGCCGCCAGCGGCAGCGCCAGCGGGAACATCAGGCTCAGCCCGGTCTGGATGGCCAGCACCGCGCCCAGGGCCGAGGCGCCGGAGATACCGATCAGCCCCGGCTCGGCCAGCGGGTTGCGCAGATAGCCCTGCATCGCCGCGCCGGACTGGCCCAGTACCGCGCCGATCATCGCCGCCAGCAGCGCGCGCGGCAGCCGGATCTCGCGCATCACCACCGACAGCGGCGTGCCATCGCCGGCGATCAGCGCCTTCAGACTGTCGCCCGCGCCCACCGGCGCCTGGCCGCTGAGCAGCGACAGCACGAAAAGCACGGCCACCAGCAGGACCAGGCCCAACGCCAACCTCATTCCCCGGCCTCCAGCGACAGGCGCAGATCGCGCATCTTTTCCACCGCCGTGAGCACCAGCGGCGTGCCGCAGATCCAGTCGCGGTCGGTCAGCGTGCCGGCGACACGGGTGCCGGGCAGGGCGCGCAGGGCGGGGTGGCTCAGCACCTCTTCGGCGCGGGCCTGTCCGGGATAGTCGCGGCCGCTGACGATCACCTCGGGCGCCAGCATCACCAATTGCTCCAGCGCCAGCGTGCCGCCGCGCTCCAGCCCCGCCTCGGCGGCGATATTGTCGAACCCGGCCACGCGCAGAATGTCACCGGCCAGCGTACGGTCGCCCACGGTATAGCTGTTGACATAGTAAAGCGCCGCGCGCGGACGCCGGCCCGGCGGGGTGGTGAGCCGGGCGAGATCGGCGCGGAAAGTTGCGATCATCGCCTCTGCCTCCGCCTCGCGTCCCAGCGCCGCCCCCATCTGCGCAAGGCGCGCGGGCACGTCCTCCAACGATCGCGCCGGGGCGAACAGCTCGACCCTGATGCCAAGGTCGCGCAGCATCTGCACCGTCGTCGCCGCGGTGAAAGTGCCCGCCAGAACCAGGTCGGGTTTGAGCAGATAGACCTCCTCGGCACCCGACCCGTTGGTGGGAAAGGCGCGCGCGGCCTTAGCCATCGAGGAGCTGTCGGGATCGTGGGACAGGCGCGACAGCGATACGATCTGTCCCGGCGCCGCCAGCATCAAGGCGAGTTGATCCGTACAAAGATTGACCGAAACCACCCGTTTCGGGGCGGCTTCGGCCACGGCCGCCGCGCCGGTCAGCACCAGCGCGGCGAGCAGGGTTATGATCCTAGAAGGACGCACGCAGCCCCACATAGAGCGCGCGCCCCGACGCCTGGTAGCTGGCTGCCGTCTCATAGGTTTCATCCAACAGGTTCTCGATGCGCAGGTATCCCTCCGCGTTGTCGGTAAAGGCATAGGTTACACCGGCGTTGACCACGGTGTAATCATCCATCACGACACCGTATTCCGCCGGGCGGTCGGCCACGTGACGCAGGCTCAGGTCGCCGCTCCAGCCAGCGGCGAAATCCGCCCCCAACCCGATGGTCACGTCATGGGTCGGCACCCGCAGCAACCGCGCGCCGGCGGCATCCTCGGCATCGGTATAGGTATAGTTGCCATAGAGGCCGAGCCAGTCGTTCACCGCCCATTCACCCGAAAGCTCCACGCCCTGCGACGTGGATTCGCCCGCGACCTGCTGGTACTGGCCGCCGATCCATGTGCCTGCCGCATCATAGAGCGAGACGAACTGGATCAGGTTGTCGATCCGGGTATGAAAGGCGGTGGCCTTGACGCTGCGGCCCGCGCCGAACTCATGCTCCACGCCCAGTTCGAAGCTGGTGCTCTCCTCGGGGTTCAGGGCGGCGTTGCCGTAGAAAGTGCTGTTCAGCTCATAAAGTGACGGCGCGCGGAACCCGGTTGCGGCGACCGCGCGCAGGGTAGTGGCATCGCTCACGCGGTAAGCGGCGGCCAACCGCCCGGTCACGTAATCGCCGAAGGTGGAATGATCGTCCAGCCGGACCGAGGCCGAGAGGTCCAGATCGGCGGTGGGGGCATAGAGGATCTCGCCGAAAATGCCGGTGGTCTCGACGCTGCCGGTATCGGTGCCGGTGTTGAAACTCTCTTCCTCCCAATCGGCGCCGAAGGTGAAGGTCAGCACATCCGAGACCGTGTATTTGCCGGTATAGTCGATCCGCTTGCGGTCGCCGTCAAACGTGGTGTCAAAGCCGTTGGAACTGCTCAGCCGGTCGGTGGTGAAATAGGTGAACGACAGGGTGTGATCCACCGCGCCGGTCATCAACTCGGCATAGGCGCGGACCCCGCGCGACTCGGTGGTGTTGCGCTCGTCATAGGGGGCGGCGCCGTCGCCGGCGAACTCGTCGTAATCCCCCTCGGAATCGAGCGCATAGACCGACAGCCCCAGTTTGAGGGTATCGGTCGCCATCACATCGGCGGACAGGGTGATCTGGGTGGCCTGGTAGCCGTCCGCCTCGGTGTTTCCGGCGCCGCTCTTGGCCGAGAATCCGTTGGTGGTGATCCGGTCGATGCCGAAGGTCATGCCGCCGCGCTCACCGCTGTAGGCGTAGCTCGCCGCCGCGCGGTAGGTCTCGTAACTGCCGCCCTCCAGCGCGAAGGTGGTTTCACTGCCGGGTTCCTCCGGGCGCTGGATGGTCGAGATGTTGACCACGCCGCCCACCGCGCGCGAGCCGTAGAGAGACGAGCTGGACCCCTTGAGGATCTCCACCCGCCCGAGGTTGGCGGTGGTCATTCCGCCCCAGTCGAATTGCGTCTGGGGCGAACTGGGGTCGGTCACGTCGATGCCGTTGACCAAGACCTTGATATATGCGCCGCCCAGCCCGCGGATGCGCAGGTTGGTGCTGGCGCCGACGCCGCCATTGGCACTGACCGAGATGCCGGGCTGGCGGGCGAGAAACTCGGCCAGCGTGGTTTCGTCGGCCTGTTCCAGCTCGTCCTGCGTGATCACCTGCACCGTCGCCCCGGTGCGGTCGAGCGGGGTTTGCGTGCCCGCCTTGGTCGAGGAGACGGTGATCTCGTCCAGGTCGAAGACCTCTTGCGCGCGGGCGGCGCCGGCGGCGCAGAGCGACAGCGTGGAGGCCGTCAGAAGCAGTTTTTTCATCGTCGTTGTCCTTTCCGGGACAGGTATCGGCAATGTCTGGAAAGGCACGGGCGGGCCGCGCTCTTCCGCAAACGGTGAGTTGGTCATCACCCCTACGGTTCGAACGCCGCCCATCTGACGCACCCCGCGCCAAATGAAGGTGATCGCCCTGGCAGGTCTCCTGACTTGCGGGTCAACGCTGGGCCGGACCTTCCCGAACCCCGATCGGGTTCAGTGGTATCTGCCGGCCCCGCTCTCCGCCTACAGTTGCGGGGGCAGTCGCGGATTTGGCCCGTTTCCGGACCGAACCGCGTTCCCTTTTCACGACGGCCGAAGCCGCCGAACCAAAGCAGCCCCGTGGATAGGGGCTGCGGCCACGCAACGCAAGAACGATTGCGGCAGGATGCGCGTCATTCCCGTCTTGCGGCAGCCGGGCGGGGGGGGTATCCCGGCGGGTACTTTCACATCCCGACCATCGAGCGGAGCAGGATCATGGACCCAGTGGACGACAACACGGCCGAGGCCAACTACCGCGTGACCGCGGGCGAATTGCGCCAGTTCATCGAGCGGTTCGAGCGGCTGGAAGCCGAGAAGAAGGACATCGCCGACCAGCAGAAAGAGGTGATGTCCGAGGCCAAGGCACGCGGCTACGACACCAAGGTGATGCGCAAGGTGATTGCCCTGCGCAAGCGCGACAAGGACGACATCGCCGAGGAAGAGGCGGTGCTGGAAATGTACAAGGAAGCGCTGGGGATGGCGTAAGCGCCGCCCGATCTGCAAAAAACGGATGATCTCTCGGCCCGCGGTTCACCGGTGTGATGCGCGGGCCGAGGCGTTTCGCGCAGCAACGGCGTGGCGATGCCCGCGCCGACCATCGCCCGGGACCCGCACGCCATCGCCGCCCCGGGCGGAATGACGCGGGGGTGTCCCGGCGCGACGTCAGCCGCGCTTTTGCGCGAAGATCATGATCAGTGCCAGCCCACTGGAGACCAGCATCAGCAGTAGAGAGACCGCGTTGAGCAGGGGGGTGGACCCCTCTTTCAGCCGGTCGAACATGGCGATGGTCAGCGGTGCGTCCGAGCCCACCAGCATCAGCGTGGTGTTGAAGTTCTCGAAACTCATCAGGAAGGCCACCACAAAGGCGCCGATCATCGCCGGTGCCAGGTAGGGCAGGGTGACGGTGCGCACCGCCGTCAACCGGCTGGCGCCCAGGTTCAGCGCCGCCTCTTCCAGCGTCTTGTCGAATTTCTGCAATCGCGCCGCGATCACCAGGGTGGCGATGGTGGCGATGAACGAGAACTGTCCGAGGATCACCAGCGTCAGCCCGGGCCGCAGCGCCGTGACATCCCATTGTGCCAGGTCCCACAACCCTTCGGCCGCGCGGCTGGAAAACACCAGGATCGAGATGCCCAGCACGATCCCCGGGATCACCAGCGGCAGCAGCATGAAGACATAGAGAATGCCTTGGCCCCGGAACCGGTAGCGGTTGAACAGGAAGGCGTTGGACAGACCGACGCCGACCGACAGGATCGACACGAAGATCGCGACAATGGCCGAGGTGCCGATCGCCCGCAGGATCGGGCGTTCGTGAAAGACACCGATCATCGGGCGTTCCGTGCCGAAGAACCAGTTCCAGGTGAACCCCTCCCACGGCAGAGAGGGGAACTGGCTGTCGTTGAAGGCGAACACCGCGACCACCACAAGTGGCAACGCGAGGAAGATGAAGAACAGCGCAATATAGGCCGTGTAGCTGACGGTGAGAAAGCGGGATTGGGGAATCGAGGGGATCATTTGTACGGTGTCCTCAGCCCATTGTCTTTTCCAGCGACTGGCCGGTCAGCTTGAGCATGCCCCAGACGATGGTCGAGGACAGGATCAGCAGCATGAAGCCGAAGGCCGCGCCCAGCTCCCAGTTGAAGCGGACGATGAACTGGGAGTAGATCAGCTCGGTGAACCACAGGCTGTCCTTGCCGCCCAGCATGGTCGGCGTCAGGTAATTGCCAAGGCTCAGCATGAACACCACGATGCAGCCCGAGACGATGCCCGGCATGGCGTGTGGGATCACGATCTCGCGCAGCACGGAAAAGCCGTTGCCGCCCAGGTCATAGCCGGCCTCGATCACCTCGTCCGGCAGGCTTTCCAGCGTCGTGACCAGCGGCACCACCATGAACAGCATCGAGGTATAGACCAGCCCGACCATGATCGCGGCGTCGTTGTAGAGCAGTTCGACCGGGCCTTCGGTGAGATTGAGGAACTGCAGCAGGTTCGAGATGACGCCGGTTTCGCGCAGCAGGATCATCCAGCCGAAGGTGCGCACCAGTTCCGACACCCAGAACGGCACAAGGCAGAGCAGGAACAGCGCCGAGCGCACTCGCCCGCGCGCCATCTTGGCGATGTAGTAAGACACCGGGAAGGCGATCAGCAGGGTAATCGCGGTGGCCATGATCGACATCACTGCGGTGCGCAGGAAGGTCCTCAGGTAGAGCGGTTCGCTGAAAAAGGTGAAATAGTTGGCAAGGCTGATCCGGTACTGCCCGACGCCGATGCGTTCACGCAGCGAGACCAGCAGCATGTCCACATGCGGGATCAGGATCAGCAGGGTCAGCCACAGCAGCAGCGGCGACAGCAGAAGGAACAGGCCCAGTTTCGCTTGTGCGCGCATTCATCGGCCTCCGGCGGCGAAACAGTTGCCCTGCGCACCGGACCAGCCGATATGCACCTCGGCGCCACGGGCGAGGGTGGAAAACTCGCCCGATTGCGGCAGGTTGACCTCGATCTCCTCGCGCCCGTCGGGATCCTGCACGATGATCCGGCTGGCGGCACCGTTGAACAGGATCGACGAGACGCGCCCGGTCATCCGGTTGTCGAAATGAGTCAGTTCCTCGGTGTCATAGGCGATGCGGATCGACTCGGGCCGGACAAAGATCTGCGCGCTGTCGCCGGTGCTCAGCGCCCGCCCGTGGCTGGCCCCGCGCAGCAGCAGCCCGCTGTCGGTCCGGATCTCCATCTCATCGCCCTCGACCCGGGTGACCTGCCCGGACCAGTGGTTGGTATCTCCGACGAAGCCGGCGACAAAGGAGGTCGCGGGCCGGTAATAAAGATCCTGCCCGGTGCCGATCTGCTCGAACCTTCCGTGGTTCATCACCGCGATCTGGTCGGACATGACCAGCGCCTCGGACTGGTCGTGGGTGATATAGACGAAGGTGGTGTCAAAGGCCGCCTGCAGCGCCTTGAGCTCGACCTTCATCCGTTCGCGCAGCTTGAGGTCCAGCGCGCCCAGCGGTTCGTCCAGCAGCAGAACGTCAGGCTCCAGAACCATGCAGCGGGCGATGGCGACCCGCTGTTTCTGGCCGCCCGACAGTTCGTCGACCTTGCGGTTCCCGATGCCCGGCAGGCCGATGCGCTCCAGCGCCTCGTCGACCTTCCTGGCGATCTCGGGCTTGGGCAGCCCGTTGCGGCGCAGCCCGTAGCCGATGTTCTCGGCGATGGTCATCATCGGGAACAGCGCCAGGTGCTGGAACACCATGTTCACCGGTCGCTTGTTCGGCGGCGTGTTCAGGACCGAGCGGCCCCGGATCTGGATGTCGCCGGAGGTGGGCTCGAGAAAGCCCGCGATCATCCGCATGATCGTGGTCTTGCCACAGCCCGAGGGGCCCAGGATGGAAAAGAACGACCCGCGCGGCACGTCGAACGAGACGTTGTCCACCGCGGTTGTGTCACCGAACCGCTTGACCAGGTTCAGACATTCGAGATCGGGGGTCATGAAGGCTTCCGGAATTGAAGATGCGGCCCCCGGGGTTTGTCCCGGGTGCCGCTGGTTTTCGTTGCGGTCGGTTTACTGGGCGGCCTTGACGCGGTCCAGCACGCCACCCTCGATGGCCTCAAGCCCGGCGGGGACCGGCGGGTACCACTTGATGTTGTCCAGCGCCTCGGGCGGGAAGCTGGCCTGGTAACGTGCCTTGAGGTCGGCGGCGGCAAACTCGTCGGCGCCCTTGGAGGCGGTGAAGTTGCCGGCGGCCTCGGTGATCATCGCGGCGATCTCGGGCTGCATCACGAAGTTGATCCAGGCATAGGCGGCATCATCGGCACGGCCCTTGGCCGGCAGCACGAAGGTATCGACCCAGCCCAGCGCGCCCGAGGCGGGGGCGACAAAGGTGATGTCGGGGTTGTCGGCGTTCAGTTTCCAGCCGCCGGTGTCCCAGGCCATCGCGGCCACGGCTTCGCCCGAGCGCATCAGGCCCATCAGCTCGTCACCGCCGCCCCAGTAGGTTTTCACGTTGGGCTTGCAGTCGACCAGCTTGGCCTCGACCTTGTCCATGACCTCCTTGTAGGCGGCCTCGTCACCATAGGCGGCAAAGGGGTCCATCCCCATGGCGAAGGCAAAGCCGATCAGCGTCGGGCGCTTGAGCCGGTAGGACACCTTGCCCGCCACCTCGGCGCCGCAGAGATCGGTGTAGTCCTTGACCGAGGGGGCCTTCTTGGTGTCGACCACCAGGCCCGAGGTGCCCCAGACATGCGGCACGCCGTAAATCTCGCCGCCGACGGTGGTGTTGGCCTTGGTGGCCTCCAGCATCGAGGGGATGAACTGCGCGGTGTCGATCTTGCTCAGGTCGATCGGCTTGTAGATCCCGAACTCGGCCTGCGGGCCGGCGATCCGGTCCTGGCTGGGCTGGGCAAGGTCGAAGCCGCCGCCGCCGGTGGCGCGCAGCTTGGCGATCATCTCTTCGTTGTTCGACTTGGTGACCTCGACGGTGTGGCCGGTCTCTTCCTCGAACTTGGCTACGACGTTCTCGGGCGCGTAGCCGCCCCAGGTCAGCAGGCGCAGGGTGTCAGCGGAGGCCGGCGTGGTGCCGCAGACAATGGCAATCGTGAGGGCGGAGCAGACCGCCGTGGCAACATGTTTCATCGTTCATTCCCAGTGAAGCGTTTCGGATTAACGGTGGCGGAAGGGTCTGTGAAAAACCCTTTTGTGTCAATGGGATAATAAAAATTTCACATTCGGGGGTATACGGCTTCATGCCGTGCCGGACAGGCTGACGCGGCACCGCGAACCGGCGCGCGAACAGGCGTGCCCCGTGAAGTCTCTCTGATAACCGGGTCTTGTGTCAAGATAATGACAACATGACGGGGCGTTTGGAGAAATCCTTTCAGAATGGTGCGGGTTTCCGGCGCTGTGATCCCGTCGATCCGCCTGATCGTGATGCCGGAATCGACCGGGGCGCTGAAAAAAAGATTCAGGGATCGGCCCGGAGAACGGGAACCTTTTCGCCGCGGCTGCATCCAATGGGCATGTGTCGACGCGATGCATCCCAGTCAGAACCGGAAAGGAAAATGGATATGATCAAGCAAACCCTGTTGGCGGTGAGCCTGGTGGCCACGGCAACCCTTGCGCAGGCCCATGATGAGGCGGCCCTGAAGGCGGCGCCTCCGGGTGATCCCTATGTTCAGGTGAGCGACGTGCTGCCGCTGCCGGCGTTCATTCCGGGCCTCGGCACCCTCTTCGTCAATCCGGACACCCTGCCGGCGGGGCCATTCCTGGCCTATGACCACGACGGCAAACTGTCTGCGTCGATCTACATGACGCCGTTGGAGGAGTTGGAAAACCGAACGGCCTATGATGGGCTGGGCATCGGGTCGCATGCGGTCAGCTCGGTCGATGTTTATTACAACGCCGGGCACCCCGGGGTCGAGAAGCCGCATGCGCATGTGGTCCTCTACCACGATGCCGAGGCCAAGGGGCGGCTGGCGGAATGAGCTGGACGCGACGACAGGTCATTCGGCTCGGGGGCGGCGCAATCGCCGCTCTCGGCTCTCCGCTGCCGGTGTTCGCTGCGGGCGAAACGGTGATCGAGATGCGTGGCACCGCGCGGGGCGAGCGAATCTGGTTCGATCCCTTTGCGCTTGCCGTGGCACCGGGCACGGTGCTGCGCTTCGTCAACCGCGATCCGGGCAACAGCCATACCGCCACCGCCTATCATCCCGAAAACTATGACCGTCTGCGGCGAATCCCGGCCAAGGCGGCGCCCTGGGACAGCGATTTCCTGCTGCCGGGGGAGAGCTTCGAGGTGACGCTGCGCGTGCCGGGGGTCTATGATTACTACTGCATCCCGCACGAGATGGCCGCCATGGTCGGTCGCATCGTGGTCGGAACCCCGGCCGATCCCGGCTGGGAGGGCCCCGCCGAGGATCGCGAGGATGTCTCGGCCGAGGTGCTGGCGGCGCTGCCGGGGGTCGAGACAATCCTGGCCCGGGGCGCCCTACGCAGGGAGGAGAGATCATGAGCGCCCGGAGACAGCGCAACGAGGACACCCTTGCGGATGCGGCGACACCCGAGGCCGAACTGGTGGCCGCCGCGCGCCAAGGCAGCGAGATGGCGGTGCGCGAGCTGGTCCGCCGTCTGAACCCGCGCCTGTTCCGGGTCGCGCGCGGCATCGTCGCCAGCGACGCCGAGGCCGAGGAGGTGGTGCAGGAGACCTACCTCTCCGCCTTCGCCAAGCTGGACGGATTCCGCGACGAGGCGCGCTTTACCACCTGGATCACCCGGATCGCCATCAACACCGCGCGGATGCGGCTCCGGCGTGACCGTCCGAAAGAGGCATATGATACCGTGAGCGAAGGTGACACATCCCAGATCCTCGCGTTCCCCGGACAGGGGGGCGAGGCGCCCGAGACCGCCGTGGCCCGGGCGCAGATCCGTGGCTTCGTCGAGGCCGCCGTCGCGGGTCTGCCGCCCGATCTGCGGCTGACCTTTCTGTTGCGCGAAACCGAGGGGCTGAGCATCGCCGCCATCGCGCATCAGCTTCAGATCAGCCCGGTCACCGTCAAGACGCGGCTGTTCCGGGCGCGTCGGCGGTTGCGCGCGGCGCTGGAGAAACAGGTGCGCGGCGGGTTCGAGGCGATCTTTCCCTTCGATGGCCAGAGATGCGCCGACATGGCCGACCGGGTCGTTTCCGGGCTGAAGGCAAAGGGGAGGCTGTGACATGACCATGCCATTCAGGCCGGAGGCGAGCGCCGGTCAGGCGCCGGGTGGGGCGCGGAGGGATGCGGAACGAGCGGTCGGGCAAGGGCGCGACGATCCCGCGTTGTCCCGCGACTACCCCGAGGATTTCCTGCCCGATGCCGCCTATCGCGCCGCGATGCCCGATCTGCAGAACGGACCTGCGGCCCTGATCCGGGGGGCACGGCGGAAGATCCAGCATGTGGGGATCTCCAATTTTCGGGTGCCGCTGCGGTTCCGCTGTCGCGACGCGAGCGAGATGACCTTGCAGGTGTCGGTGACCGGCACGGTCAGCCTTGCAAAGGACCGCAAGGGCATCAACATGTCCCGGATCATGCGCAGCTTTTACCGGCATGGCGAGGTCGACTTCGATTTCGACAGGATGGCCGCCGTGCTGGATGACTACCTGCGTGACCTTGAGAGTACCGACGCGCGGCTCTTGCTGCGGTTCTGCTATCCGCTCAAGGTCATGTCGTTGAGGTCGGGTCTTGAGGGCATCCAGTATTACGACGTCGCCATGGAACTGGTCGCGGCCGGGGGGACACTGCGCCGGGTTCTGCATCTCGATTACGTCTATTCCTCGACCTGCCCCTGTTCGCTCGAGCTGAGCGAACACGCGCGGCGCGAACGGCACCAACTGGCGACGCCGCATTCCCAGCGGTCGGTGGCGCGGATCTCGGTCGAATTGCAGGGCCCGGACCGGCTGTGGATCGAGGATCTCGTCGACTTGGCGCGCAAGGCGGTGCCGACCGAAACCCAGGTGATGGTCAAGCGCGAGGACGAGCAGGCCTTTGCAGAGCTCAATGCCGCCAACCCGATCTTCGTCGAGGACGCGGCGCGGCTGTTCAGCGTGCCGCTTCAGGCGGACCCGCGCATCGGCGATTTCCGGATCGTGGCGAGCCATCAGGAAAGCCTGCACAGCCACGATGCGATCAGCGTCCTGACCTCCGGCGACAGCTTTGCCGCGCCCGGCCTCGAACCGGCGTTGTTCGAGACGATGATCAAGGCCGGGTAGCGCGAGTGGTGGCGCCCGGCCGGGCCGGGGTCAGGCAAAGCGGTCGGACAGGGTCCGGGCGGCCTCGGGGACGGCGCGGCAGGCGGTCTCCATGTCGAGGCTTTCCAGCGCGACGACGCCGATGGAATATTCCATCCCGGCAAAACCCGCTCCGGACAGGTGGACCGGGCTGGAGACGCCGACGGCGCCCTTGTGGATCTGGCCGCGGGTGGCGCTGAAGCCCTGCTCACGGGCAAGGCGGACCTCGTCGCTATCGTCCGGGTGGGCGGGACGTGCCGCGAGGATGGCGATCCCGGCGGCGCCGCGATTGAGCGGGTGCCGGATGCCGACGCGGTAGTGGATGGTGACCATGGTCTGTCGCGGCTCGACCGTCTGGACCACGACGCACTCCTCGTCCTCGGCCATCGACAGAAAGGCGGTGGCGCCGGTGCGCTCGGCCAGATCCTCGAGGATCGGGCGTACCTGTGCGCGGATGCTGTCGGTCGCCTGCGCGCCCAGCTGGAACGCCGCCGCGCCCAGCACGATCCGCCCGTCTTCCAGCCGCCGCACCATGCCATGCCCCGACAGGGTCGAGATGATGCGATAGGCCACCGCGCGGTGCAGCGCGAGGCGATCGGCAAGATCGCCCACCTTGATCCCGCCCGGTGTGCGCGCGACCAGTAAAAGCGCCTCGATCCCCCGGTCGAGCGTCTGAAGCGTTCCCTGTGCCATTCTGCGCCTTTGTTTTCCTTGCCGCCCCGGGGCCTGCCATAGGCCATTTTCCGGTACTTGGGCAATGGAGAGTCTCACTATCCGCACAAATTATGACGATATTTGCAATTGATTGTCCATTATTTGCAATCTAGACCGGGGTGCGCACATCATGCCCGGGAGGAGACGGAGCTATGACGGAGACCACGCAAAAGGGATCGCCCCATTCGCAATCCTGCCCGATGGGGGGCGCATCGGCGCAGGTCGGGGGGCAGGGGGGATGCCCTGCGTCCGATCCGGCGGTCCTGGCGCGCGCCTTCGATGCCTTCGAGGGGCCGTACCAACTCGATCCGGCCGAGGCGCTGCGCTGGTCGCGTGATCAGCTGCCCGTGTTCTACGCCGAGACGCTCGGGTACTGGGTGGTGAGCCGCTACGACGACATCAAGGCGGTGTTTCGCGACGGCATCCTGTTCTCGCCGCGTAACGTGCTGGAAAAAATCACCCCCGCCACACCCGAGGCGATGGAGGTTCTGAAAAGCTACGGCTACGCCATGAACCGCACCATGGTGAACGAGGACGAACCGGCGCACATGGAGCGGCGCCGCGCCCTGATGGACCATTTCATCCCCGCCAACCTTGAACATCACCAGGAGATGGTGCGCCGCCTCACGCGGGAAAAGATGGATGAATTCATCGACGCGGGTCGTGTCGATCTGGTTGACTCGCTGCTCTACGAGGTGCCGCTGAACGTGGCGCTGCATTTCCTCGGCGTGCCCGAGGACGAGATAGCGGTGCTGCGCAACTTCTCTGTCGCGCATTCGGTCAACACCTGGGGCAGGCCCACCGACGACCAGCAGGTCGCCATCGCCCATGATGTGGGCCGGTTCTGGCAATACGCGGGCAAGATCATCGAGAAGATGAAGGCAGAGCCGGAGGGCACCGGCTGGATGCACGAGACCATCCGCAAGAATGCCGAGATGCCGGACGTGGTCACCGACAGCTACGTGCATTCGATGATGATGGCGATCATCGTCGCGGCGCATGAGACCACCTCGCTGGCCTCCACCAACATGTTCAAGACGCTGCTCAGCCACCGCGAAGCCTGGGAGGATATCTGCGCCGATCCCAGCCTGATCCCCAACGCGGTCGAGGAATGCCTGCGCTATGCGGGCTCGATCGTCGCCTGGCGGCGGCAGGTCACGGCCCCGACGCGGTTGGGCGGGGTGGACCTGCCCGAGGGGGCCAAGCTGCTGATCGTGCAGGCCTCGGGCAACCAGGACGAGCGACATTTCGAGGATGGCGACAGGTTCGACATCTATCGCGACAATGCGGTTGACCACCTGACGTTCGGCTATGGCAGCCACCAGTGCATGGGCAAGAACATCGGCCGGATGGAGATGCGGATCTTTCTCGAGGAGTTTAGCCGCCGCCTGCCGCACCTGCGGCTGGCCGAGCAGGAGTTCACCTATCTGCCCAACACCTCGTTCCGGGGGCCGGATCACCTGTGGGTGGAATGGGACCCGGATTTGAACCCCGAGCGCGCACAGCCACAGCTGGCCCGGGATCACCTTCGCTTCCCGGTCGGCGCGCCGTCGCGCCGCGATATCGCGCGCAAAGTGCGCGTGACCGAGGTGCGGCAGGAGGCCGAGGGCATTCTCGGCCTGACGCTGGAGGACGCCAAGGGGCGACCCCTGCCGCATTGGAGCGCCGGGGCGCATGTGGAACTGATCGCCGGGGCGTACGACCGCAAGTATTCGCTCTGCGGGCGCAGTGACGCGCCGGGCTATGGCCTCGCCATCCTGCGCGAGGAGGAGGGGCGCGGCGGCTCGCGTCATATCCACGACACGGTGCGCGCGGGGATGGAGCTGCGCCTGCGCGGGCCGAGCAACCTGTTTCGGCTCGACGAGGAGGCTTGCGCCTATACCCTGATCGCCGGCGGTATCGGCATCACCCCGATCCTTGCCATGGCCGACCGGCTCAAGGCGCTGGGCAAACCCTATGCGGTTCATTACTGCGGCCGGAGCCGGGCGACCATGGCGCTGCTCGCGCGGCTGGAGGCCGATCACGCGGGGCATGTCACCCTGCATGTCAGGGACGAGGGCGCGCGCGCCGATCTGTCGGCGCTTGTCGCGGCCCTGCCGGAGGGTGGCCAGATCTATTGCTGCGGGCCGGAACGGATGATCACCGCGCTGGAGGATCTGACCGCGGAACGCCCCGAGGGCACGCTGCATTTCGAGCATTTCTCGACCCATGGCACCGGGCTCGACCCGGACAAGGAACAGGGGTTCGACGTCGAATTGACGGACTCCGGGCTGACCCTGAACGTGGCCGCCGACCAGACGCTGCTGGAGGCGATCCAATCGGCGGGCATCGACGTGGCCTCGGATTGCTGCGAGGGGCTCTGTGGCAGTTGCGAGGTCGGCGTGATCGACGGCGAGATCGACCACCGCGACATGGTGCTGACGCGGGGCGAACGGGCCGCAAACAATCGCATGATGTCCTGCTGTTCGCGCGCAAAGAATGGTGGCCGGATCAAGCTGTCGCTTTGAGGCTTTCCCTGCGCCGGACTGTCGGGGCCTCAGCCCGCCGCCACGTCGGTGCGCGCGATCGAGACCGACTTGATCACCGCATGGACCTTGCGCCCCGGCGCCAGCGCCAGTGCCTCGGCCGAACGGCGGGTGATCCGCGCCAGCAAGCGGTCGGCGCCGCATTGGATCTGCACGATCATTCCGGGGCCCTGACCCTCGCGCAGGGCGATGACCTCGCCCGGCAGCACGTTCAGCGCCGACAGCCCCTGCGGCGCGCGATCCGCGACGATCACGTCATGGGCGAGGATGCGGACCCGGGTGTGGGCGCCGGCGGGCTGCTCCATCCGTGGCAGGAACAGACGGCCACCGGAAATCGCCAGTTCGGTCAGCCCGTCGGCGTGGTGACATGCGATCTCGGCCGGCAGCACCGCGCCGGCCTCGCGCAGGCCGAACTGGCGCACCATGGCGGGATCCGACAGCACCTGTTCGGCAGGGCCGGCGCGCACCACCTGGCCCGCCTCCAGCACCACGACGGTGGTGGCCAGCCGCGCCACCTCGGCCACCGAATGGCTGACGTAGAGAATGGGCAGCCCGCTGCGATCACGGAGCCGCTCGAGATAGGGCAGGATCTCGTCCTTGCGGGCCGCGTCCAGCGCGGCGAGTGGTTCGTCCATCAGCAGCATCCGGGGATGCGACAGCAGGGCACGGCCAAAGGCGACGCGCTGTTTCTCGCCCCCCGAGAGCGCGCCTGGGCGGCGGTCGAGCAGGCGGTCGAGGCCCAGCAGGTCGGCGACCTCGTCCAACCCGGGGCCGGGGAGGCCGCGCGGCGCGAACCGCTGGCCATAGGTCAGGTTCTGCCGCACCGAGAGATGCGGAAACAGCCGCCCGTCCTGGAACACATAGCCCAGCCGCCGCCGATGCACCGGCAGGTTCACCCGGGCCGACGCGTCGAACAGGGGCTCGCCCGACAGCGCGATGCGCCCGGCCTTGGGGCGCAACAGGCCGGCGACGGCGTTGATCACCGTGGTCTTGCCGGCGCCCGACTGGCCGAACAGCGCGGTCACCCCGCCGGGTGCCTCGAAGGCGACGTTCACCTCGAAGCCGGGCAGCGGGTGGGTGATCTCGACCTGCAGGCTCATCCGCCGGCCACCCGTTGCGCGGCCCGGCGCGCCAGCACCTCCGACAGGGTCAGGGCGGCCATCGCCACCGCGACCGAGACCAGCACCAGGCGCAGCGCGGCGCCGTCACCGCCGGGCACCTGCAGGAAGGTGTAGATCGCCAGCGGCAGGGTCTGGGTCTGGCCCGGGATGTTGGAGACAAAGGTGATCGTTGCCCCGAACTCTCCCATCGCCTTGGCAAACCCCAGGACGACCCCTGCGATCACCCCGGGCAGGATCAGCGGCAGGGTCACGGTGAGGAAAACCCAAGGCCGCGATGCGCCCAGCGTCGCGGCGGCCTGCTCCAGTTTCGGATCGACCGCCTCGATTGCCAGCCGGATCGCCCGCACCGTCAGCGGAAAGGCCATCAGCGCCGCAGCCAGCGCGGCCCCGGTCCAGCGGAACGCAAGGACGAGGCCGAACGCATCCTCCAGCACCCCGCCCAGCGGCCCGCGCCGCCCGAAGCCCAGCAGCAGCAGGTAGCCGGTGACCACCGGCGGCAGGATCAGCGGCAGGTGGATTATGCCGTTCAGCAATTGCTTGCCGCGAAATTGCCAGCGGGCAAGGGCATAGGCGGCCAGGATGCTCAGCGGCAGGCTCAGCCCCACGGCCCAGAGCGAGACCTTGAGTGACAGCGCCACCGCCTGCCATTCCTCGGGGCCGAGCCAATCGGTCATTCAGGCTGACCCCCTGCAAGGCCGAAGCCATTGCGCAGGAAGACCGCGCGCGCACTGTCGCCCCGCAGATAGTCCAGCGCGGCGTGTGCCGCCGGCCCGTCGCCCTCGGCCAGGATCGCGGCGGGATAGCGGATCGGCGGATGGCTGTCGGCGGGGAACATGTCGAGCACGCGCACCTTGGGCTCGGCCACGGCGTCGGTGGCATAGACGATGCCCAGCGGCGCCTCGCCCGAGGCCACCAGCCGAAGCGCGGCGCGCACGTTGTCGGCCTGGGCCACGTGGGGCGCGACGCCGTCCCACAGGTCCAGCGATTGCAGCGCGGCCTTGCCATAGATGCCGGCGGGCACCGCATCGACCAGCGCCATCGCCAGCCGCCCATCGCCCAGCGGGCCGACCAGGTCGGCGCCGGGCGCAAGCGTCAGAGACAGATCCTCGGGCGCGCCCGGACCGGCGACAAGGACGATCCGGTTGACCAACAGGTCGGCGCGGGTTCCGTCGGCGAGCAGGTGGTCGTCCTCCAGCGCGTCCATCCAGGCGGTGTTTGCCGAGATGAAGATCTGCGCCGGCGCCCCCTGCTGGATCTGGCGGGCCAGTTTGGAACTGCCGGCATAGGAAATCCGCAGCGCATCGCCTGTCTCTTCGCCATAGCCCGTCGCGATTTCATCCAGCGCGGTCTTCAGACTCGCGGCGGCAAAGACCGTGGTGGTTTCGGCCCGCGCGACGGCGGGCAGGATGGCGGGCAGGGCGGCCAGCACCAGGGCGAAAGCGGCGTGCAGGATGCGGGGCATGAAGGTCTCTCCGGGATGATTTCGATATGTCCAAGTGGAAATATCGCGCCCCGTGGCCCTGGATTCAAGCGTTGTTTTCATTCGGACATATCGCTGGAGAGTGCCGCCAACGCCTCCAGCTCGGCGCGGCCCTGCAGGGCCGCTGTCCGCTCCAGTGCGCGGTAATGTGCCAGGATCGTTTCGCCCAATTCGGTCAGTTGCGCGCCGCCGCCCTTTGCGCCGCCCCGCACGCTGTGCACCAGCGGTGCCCGGAACATGGCGTTGAGTTCTTCGATCAGGGTCCAGGCGCGCTTGTAGCTCATGCCCATCCGCCGCCCTGCCGCCGAAATCGAGCCGGTCTCTCGCACGAGTTCCAGCAGGTCGGCCTTGCCCGGTCCCAGCCGCCGCCCGCCTGCAAAGACAACGCGCAGCCGCAGGGCCGGACCGGTATCGGAGACGGGATCACTCATGCGCGCCCTCCCGGTGGCGGCCCTCAGGGCAGGATCATCCGGACGCCGGGAATGTCGGCGATCACGTCGAGATCGGCGTCGTAGATCTCCGACATCTCCTCGACCAGCGCCTCGTCCCAGCCGGGCAGGTCAAGCTCTTCGACGATCTCGTCCTCGATGGCGTACTTGTCCAGAAAGGCGCTGATCACCCTGCGCCGCTGGTCCTCGGTCAGGACCGGGTTCTGGTGCAGGTAGGCGCGGAACCGCTGCATGCCTTCCTTGTTCATGATCTCGGACAAGAGGTCAAAGCCGCCGGCAATCCGTTCATCAAGCGGCAGCCCGGCCAGCCGGCGCACCACCTCGCCCCAGATCAGAGGCAGATCCTCGTTGCACCAGACCGTGATCTTGACCTCCGGCGCCACCTCGCGGATGCGCCGGAACAGGTCGGACCATCGCAACGCGCGCGGGTCGATCCCGCCAAGGGTCTCGGCGATCCGTTGCGCGGGGGCCTTTCGCAGCGCCGCCGGCACAAAGGTCGCCGGATCCCGGATCGCCATGTAAAGTTCGATCCGGTCGCCTTCGAACAGTTCGCACATCTTGTCGACGCGGTCGGGGGCGTGCGGATAAAGCATGCCGTGATCCAGCGCATAGCGTTGCGAGCCGAAGAAATGTGAGTTCGACAGCACCACACGGTTGGCGACCTCTTCGTCGAGGATCGCGTCGACCAGCACGTCGCGGGCCCCCGGCGCCGCCGGCCCTGCCTCCAGCCCCTGGAAGGCCTCCTTGAGCAGCGGGCGGTATTTTCCCGGTCCGGGCACGGCGATCCAGCGCTGCGACAGCTCCTCCTTGTTGCGCAACAGGCATTTGAGGATACGGTCGTCGTCCGTGCAATGCGCCCCGGCATGGAAAATGATCTTCATCCCTGGCACGCACCCTGACAGTTTTGGAACATGTTATCGGGTTACCGCCTTGCCCGGGTCCAGTCAAATGCCTTCGCATCGGCGGCCCTCCGGAGATTGCCGCTTGATACGCTGGCAGATTGTCGGTAATCGGGGCGAAATGCCCCTATAGCTCAGCTGGTAGAGCAACTGATTTGTAATCAGTAGGTCCGCGGTTCGAGTCCGTGTGGGGGCACCATAAAATCTATAAAAATCACTTAAAAACAGGGCTTTAGGAATTTTTCGATTGAGCTGGGTACGCTATTTACCCGTAATCGGTAAGCGGGCCGTTGCGTTTGGCTTGCAGATGGTCGATTTGGTGGGGGTTCTCGACCGGTTAGTGCGCTGTCCCGCTCGCTAGTGAAAGTGGCTGACAGCCTAAAGCGGTACCACCTTACACTTTGGGTGGAACCGGACTCCGGCTGCATCGGTCTCTAGGGTCGGCTTTGCGCAGGGAGGGGGCTTTGCGAAGTCGCGAACGCCTCACTGGGGCGACCGTCACATCCGGCCCAGAGCCGCCGTTCATGTTCTACGCAGCGGAGGGCGGCTCTCATGCCGAAGCGTACATGGTGCGAAACGGCGGGGTTGGTCAGAGCAGAACTTCGCACAGGGTCGGTCAAGTCGCGGATATGCGGGACTAAGAGCAGGCTTTTTCGGCCAATCCGTCAACGATAAAGGTGTAGGCGGCAGTCCACAGAGACGGTACCTTTCCCCGCAGAACTCTATTCGGTAGAAATATGTGATTAGTCGGCGCGCTTTGTCAGCGTTGCCGCCCGAAACATACTATCTACACGAGGGCGCTTTGAAGAACCAAGAAGATGCGCAGCTATTTGATGATCTCGTAGCTAACCAACTGCGCCACTATGTCTATGCGCTTTTTGATCCCGCTACAGGTCAACCGTTCTATGTGGGAAAGGGTGGCGGACGGCGGGGCGCTGGAAATCGTCGAATTTTTGACCATTTCGACGAGGCCAGAGGCGATAGAGGTACCGAAAAGGAGAAAATCTCAAAAATTCGAGACATATGGAAGACCGATGGCGATGTCCCATGGAAGATCGTGCGGTCGGGGTTGTCCAGCGAAGAGGAGGCGCTTGTGATCGAAAGCGCACTTATCGACATGCTGCGCGAGATGAAAATTCCTTTGACGAATAAGAAATCCGGACATGGCTCAGCCGAAAGTGGGATGAAATCACGGGCCGAGTTGCGCGCTTGGTGCGCACCGAAGCTTAACCTTTCAGATTTGCCGAATGATGTTCTGAATCGCCCTATCTTCATCTTCAATATTGCAAAAGGTGTTGCTCATCGGCGCAATAAGTTTCCTGACGACTGCCCTAAACTCTATGAGGAAGCAACTTGCCAGTATTGGAATGTTACGCAGCATTATAGGTCTCTGGCGGGCGCCATGGCCATCGGGTGCATAAATGGCATCACTAGAGCAGCGGTGAGTATCGCGGACTGGAAGCATAAATCGGACAAACGATGGGAGATAATCCCGAACCACTCCACCGATGGGAAACATAGCCGTGATTCATTGACCTTTAAGAATATCTCGGCGATCACTAATCAACTGGGGTATTGGCAACATGGTGGTTTCTTGGTCGTACGTATTGAGAGTGCCTCGCTGGTAACAGTGCTTCGAGGCAGCCGCCACCGCACAATTTTCCTTCCGACCAACACAAGATGAGTTCTCACTGAAGGGCTGATAACCTGCGGCTTCGTCGGCAGATTCTTGGTCTTGCCTGACGGGCCGGTGTGAGCTCGGTCCTTCCGCTCGCGCACGAGGCATGAATGTCCGCTGTCAGAGACTTGCCATGACTTTGCAAACACCGCTTCCTGCGCGTTCCGATCAGTGATGTCTGGCGCAGAGAATGCCGCTATCCGACCAGACGTGACGGCCCATACCGGACATTGTTGTTAACTTTCAAATTCTGCGGGACAGAAACTTTGAAGGGGGTTCTTTTGGCTACACATGTTCTGATGTAGTTTAGGCTGAGAAGTTATGAGGCAGAACCAATATGCGCGAAACGCTGCGTCGAATTTGCGAGCTACAGCCCTACTACTCGTCAGATAACACCCCTGAAATGCAGGAGCGTGGTCGCTTAGTTCGTCAGGCTCTTGTAGAAGAAATTAGGGCCCTTCATGTCCCCTTGTCAGCAGCGCTCGGTGACTTTGGGCATGATATCCTTGTCGAAGGATCAGATGGGATCGGGCGGAAGACTGAGCTCGCCTGGACAAGGCTTTGCTGTAAACAAATGTCACCGCGCCCTACAGTTGGATTCTATGTAGTCCTTCACTTTTCAACCGATGGTTCGGGCGTAAATATCGTGGTTGGATGCAGTTCATCCAAATTTCACAACGGTTATTCGATTGTTCTCCCACTAGAGGAGCTTGATAATCGCTGCGAATGGGCGAGAAATATCGTTCTTGAAGACCGTGGAGATTTAGAACCCTTTACCGACCCGAATGATTTCGGGGCGAGGGCGAAGCTTCCAAAATCTTTCGAGCGCGCAAGTGCCCTTGTAAAGAAGGTTTCGTATGATGATATCGAGGACGGCGTCATGGAGCAGCATCTCGTCGAGGCTGCTGAAATGTTGGGCGCCATTTATGCTGCGCAGCGTCAGGGTCGCGAGCTTTCTCCGGCTGACCAAGCTGAACTAGAAATCATAGACATTACACGTCCAGCCGCAAAGGCTCGCAGTGGACAGGGTTTTGGCCTCAACGCCAAAGAGCGTACAGCCGTCGAGCTGCGTGCAATGGACGTCGCCGAAGAGTGGTTGTGCTCCCAAGGTTACATGCTACGCAATACTGCGGCGACCGAGCCATATGATTTCGAGGCGAAGAAAGACGACGAATTACTTTATGTTGAGGTAAAGGGTACCACCAGCGACACAGCAAACGCTATCGCCATGACCCATGGTGAAGTAGCGCTTCATCGGCGAGAGAAAGGCAGAACAGGGTTGATAATAGTCACAGGCATTCGTCTCAAGAAAGACGCAGAACAGCCAAGCGCTTCTGGCGGAACTCTTGAAACGCTCATCGGCTGGGATATCGACGAATGGCTCTTGGAGCCAACAGCATTCCGCGTATCACGCTGAGCGGGGGGGCTAAACTCAACTTACACACTGACTAGGTACATCAGGATAAAGCAAAACAGGTGCTTTTCGCTGATGCTGTACCATCGCGGTATCTTGTTGCCCCGATCCAAAGGTTCGCTTCGCGATGGAACGGCCAATTGGTTGAAAAGACGCCGAATGCCCGGTTTCCGGCGAACGCATCGAAGTACACAAACGTCCCGAATCGAACATCGGCGGCGACCGCAGCGACGGGCCGCAGGCAGCTTGAAGCGGACCAACAGCTCTTGACAAGAAGCTGCGAAAGCTGACCGTTTGTTAACGGTTCACGAAAGTCCACATATTTTCAGGAAGTGGTCAATCGTCGCTATCTGGGAGGCAAGCTTCCGTGCGAACTCCTCGGCGCTTCATCCCGCCCTATACAGATGGTAGACTATTTACGAAAAGCTGAAGGCTGAAGGGGCCTTGTTGTTAGTATTTGAACGCCTTTCATTTACAATCAATGGGGTGTCCACTAAGCCGAGCAAGTTTCAGTTTATACCCACTGTATGCCCCCTACTGTAGCGAGGTAATTTTCAGGTCGGGTACGTTATTCAGTCGCTGCATCGAGGTCTGCGATTATTTCTTCGATGGCCGATTGTATCTTTGCATACTTTACCTTGAAAAACTCACGGCGCGGGTTGGTGCGATACCGCGCCAAGTAATCGTGCACGATGCCCTCGACTCTGCGCGGCTGCTTTACCTTCCACGAATTTACGACCGCGAATTGATCTGGTTGACCGGAGGTAGACTCTAATTGTCTGGCCCTCTCATCGGCGGTCTTTGTCGTGTATCCAATCTTGTACACATCTTTCGGGTGCTGGGCGCTCCTCATCACGTACAGTTCGCCTGTCTGCTCTGCATCCGTACCCGTCTTTACGGTTACCGTCTTTGAGTTCTCCGGAGGTGAACTGCCAAAGGCTTCTTGCCAAGTCTCAGTGACCGTGACCCATGTCTTCCCGATCACCGTATCCCCATTTTTTCCCTCGCCGCTTTGATCTGATCGAAGCTGTTTCCAATAGCCATGCTGTTCAATGCGGAACGCCTCGGTATCGACCTCAGCTACGGTAGCTGGTCGGTTAGGAAGGATCAGCGTACCTACGTCGACGAAGTTGGGGGCCTCACTTGGATGAAGTACTTTTTTCATCCTGCGAACTTGGGTCGAGCTCTTGTCGAGGCGAATGTCTGTAGGCGTCCTAACGATGCGGAAATCATCCACGTCTTCGATGCCAATTATTGTGTGTGGTAATTCATTCATCAATGAAAAGGCAGGAGCGTATTCGGCAAGAGCATCCCAGGATCGGTCAAAGAGTTCACTGATCTGATCCAGATGGAGTTGGCCATTATTCTTTACCATGTCTGTGTACATTTCCCGGCTGTCTGTGACGACATCGAAAGATTGCCTTTTCTCGATCAGAACGTATCGGACAACGGTGTTACCTCTTCTGAGATCAATTTTCGACATCAGCATCAATGGATACAGTTCTGGTCGATCAAAGAATTCGTCCAAATTGGGATCAATTGTTGCACCTATACTATCGCGGAGAAATGGTTTGCGCGGATCAATATTTGTTTGTTCGACAGGGATTGCTTCCACGTCCCTCTTGGGGCTGGGTCTTGCGCCCAACGCAAAAACCGAAACTTCATCCCCATGTCTGACGAATGCCCACCCGAACAAACCGAAATCCTTTAACCCGGAAAGCTGAAGGTCATCATAACCGCCAGGCATCGACACCATATAATTCACAGCTTCGTCTAACTGATAAAGGTCGGATGGACGGCGCTTAATCGAGGGGTCTGTGAGGCAATCGAGGACATAGTTGGGGTCCAGTGAATAGTGCTTCTCTGGCAGAATCTTCAGGACCAGCGCGGCATCATCCGGTTCAACAAACTCCCGCAGCACCTGGAAAGAGACAGGCTGCTGAGAACCGTAGCCAGAGAATACGCGGTTGTTATACTCTAAAACGAACTCTCGAACCTTACGATCAAGATAGAACCCAGGACCATTCACTGCTTGAGCGCGGTTCAGGTAGTTAGCCCTCTCGGCCCAATGGCCCATTTCATGCTTCTGTTCAGGTGGCGGGGTTTTGCCAGCAGGTTTTATGGGCATACTAGTTGCAGCAGAAAACAACATAATCTTTTCACTGCGGGTGAGTTTGCGCTTAGGTTTTTGCACGGTCGGTTCCTGATGCTAGCTGAGAAGTATTTGAACGTGTCAAAAATAAGTTGGAACAGAGCTTCCGGTATGTATGTTTGTATTTTGAAACGCGTAGTGCAAATCCGCCAAAGCGGACCTACGTGGGTACTGTAGCATCCGGCACATTGGCCTATCACTCGGCTTTCGCCGTAGTCTACACAAAAGGCTGCTGTTGGGAAGTCTTCACAACTTTGCCAACTTCTCTTCCTGCGCATCGTGGGCGTTCATGCTTGGTACAGCGAAAGTTTACTCTCGTGCTGTACGGAGGGCCTGGCGCGGGCGGGGTCCCCCCCCCGCCGCCAAGTTAGTGACTGTCTCCTGTCCTTGGCCGCACCCAGCATGAGCGTCGGCGTTGCGCAGGAAGCGGACCTTACTAAATTGTTGTCCCAATCCGGAAGCAACCCGGGTGCAGAAGTTCAGCGCGCAAAACCAACCTTGGCTTCCCCAAATGCACGTGTAAGATCTGAGACGCCACAGCAACACTAGACGCGCTCCACCTTGGGCCTTAACTCACGTTGAAGTTTGTGTTAGTTGTAAAGGTATAAAGCGGGTGGCGCTTCGCTTTCGTCACTGCGATCGGAATCAGGCCGGCTATAGCGAATCTTTTCTAGGCTGGAAAAAATTATGCTACAAGTTTAGTGGTGGAAGAGCATTGAATTGAGCGAATATTTTGAAATTGCGTACGCCGCAGCTGCCAAGCGTCTTTGCCTATTTACAGGAACAGGTTTCTCAAAGGCACTCAGTGAAAATGGTGCGCCTGGATGGCAAGAGTTGCTTGAGGAGATTTGTGATAATAATGTAGATCACGAAGGCTTCAAAGAAGCCCTTTTCCCCGGCGACGGAAAGCCTTCCTTGCAGCTTGACGAAGCGGCCCAGGTCATTGATATAGAGCTTTCCAAGACTGGAAGATCAATCCACGACGAGATTGCCAATTTAATAAGATCTATCGATCTGGCCGGCTCCCTCCCTGAGACAGAAAAATTTTTTAAGGAGCGCTCATTCAGGGTTGTGACGACCAACTATGATAAGTTGGCTGAGAACTTGGCGGAGACTGAGTGTCAATCCCTATCGCCGGGCCGCCCAATCCCCAGATCAAATAGCCGCGTCAAAACATTTCATGTTCACGGTTCAATAGACGTACCGCGCCGCATGGTGGTGACCGCGGATGACTATTTTTCGTTCATGAACTTTGACTCCTATTTCTCCAGAAAGCTCAGTACCGTTCTTCACGAAAATACAGTCGTTATCCTTGGGTATTCTCTCGGAGATACAAATTTGAAGGCAATTCTCAGCGACTATCATAGCTTCGTTCGATCCCATGGTGTTAGCAACAGCATTTTCTTGATTTCAAGAAGTGCCGTGGATCAGAGAATTATTGATTACTACTCCAACTGTTATGGTATTCGAGTAATACAGGAGATGGGGGTTGAAGACTTTTTTACCAAGATAAATGAAAGGATAGACGAAGCGGAAGATTGCTTAGATAAGTCTGTCAGGAACATAAATAGGGTGCTCTTTGAAGAGTGTAGTTTTAAAGAAAAATATTTGCAAGCGGAGAGTTCTTTTTATCAAATCGTTTCTGCAATTGGTGCGATTGGGGTCAGCCTCGAAGAAGATGCAGTCGTTGATACCCTTGCGGACATCATCTCCAAGAAGAAGGAGTTGACAAGAAAAACCGGCGCTTGGCCGCAGTACGTGCAACTTGCGTCGTGGCTGACATACCTCGGCAGCTTGATTGATGTTAAGGGTACTTCCCTCGAAGAAATCTACTTGGATGCCGTGAAGTTCTCTATGGAGAAAATGAGTAAGGAGATGGTTTTGGGCTACTCTTGGCACGCGTATAAGGTTTGGGATAGGCGTTGGTCCAGTTTGACGGCGGGTAATCGGTCTCTCGTAGCTAAGTACATTAAGGAGAAATCAGGCGATCAAGATGCCGTGGAGATTGTTTCTAGGTCGTAAAGTTTTGCTGAGGTGTTCCGTGTAAGGGGTAAATTATTTTGATTTCCTGGAATTCGTGCCTGGGTCCGTGAGCGGCCGCCCGCCAGCCTTCTTCATTCGCAGCACTCCATTAGGTCAGAATATGATAATCTCGTGCCAAGATTGAAGCCGCATCTACCTTGACGCCGCGCCCAGCATTGATTTAGCGCTGAGTGAATCCGGTCTAGAGATGCAAATGGCTGTGGATTTTTTGACTTGGCTGAGGTGAGTGCACATGAAAAATATTAGTTGGAGTTCTGTGAAAGCCATTCCGGGAATTTTGATTGCCGCGTTTTTGATTCCAGCCGCTGCAAGTTCGGCGGAACGGGTGCTTGAAGGCCGCGTAACAAAAGTTCGAGATGTGGACACCATTGTGGTAGCGGGTACGCCTGTACGCCTTAACGGGCTGGATGGTCCGGAGGTTTCCACTCAGGTGGGAAAAGCCGCTGCACTGTTTATGGGGCGCTTGGTCAGCGGTAAGGTCATCACGTGCGAGCTGAACGGAGAGCGAACCTATGACCGCTGGGTTGGCGTGTGCTTCCTCGATGGACAGGATATCGCAGCGGTGGCCGTGAGCCAGGGGTATGCTTTGGATTGCCCTAGGTATTCCGGTGGCCGGTATCGAAAATATGAAACTGCGGCTGCCAGATCAAAGATACAGCGGTCAAAATACTGCTGAGTTTTTGTAGGCCTGATCTAACTTAAACTGGCATTTGCACAAAGAACATCAACTGCCTGCTCACGGCAACGCGCCAACTGATTCAGGGTTCTAAGGTTGACTGAGCAGCACAAGGGCCGTAAACGGTTACTAGAATCCAGTAACATTCTTACTACCTATAGCTGAGTGGTTTGGGTGTCGTGTTATAACTCAAATGGTATGAATGGAGGTGAGGATCTTGTTAAAGTTTTCGGTTGTTTTAGTTTTAGGAGTGTTGCTACCAATTCTCACATCCGCAAGCGACGCACCCTCGACTCTTTTAGGTAATTACCAAATTGCGCAAAGTTACTCCTGTGGCCGCACATGTGGGAAAGTTAAAAGTTGCAAAGAAGCCGTGTATCAATGGTGTAAATGCGGATATAGTAGAGCCGATGGAGATGGCGATGGGGTGCCGTGTGAAAAGCTCTGTGGTCAAAGTACCCAAGCTAGTCTTAGTCGCGTAAAGCAATACAAGAAGGAATTGGGGTGCAGGTAGATGATTAAAATGTTTTTCGCATATGTTCCTGGAGTGATGTATCCAGGAAGAGTGGAAAGCGTACGTTCTCTGGATAAAACTCATAAAACATTGGGGCATTCGGTCACTTCTTTAAGATGGATTCGCGATGGGGTGCTAGGTGGGATAGAGTGCTTGCCATTCTGATCCTTCCCTAAACGTATTGGCGCAGCGGTCTGAGGGGTTCTGGAATCAGGTATTTTTCTGTAAGCCCAGTTCTCGGCTAATGATGTTGGCCTTGAGTATTCCGGCAGCAACTCGCTCAAATTTGTATGCAAAAACTACATTCTCAATGTATTCCATCGTTTCTGCTAAGTCCTCTCGGTTTTTTCGCCAGTACCGCCATGCCTGTGATGAGATGCCGAGGAAAAGGCAAAAGTTAGTGATCGTCATAGGGCGGCATCTCCGTAGCTTTACAATCACAGGTCCGCTTGAGGTATTGAGAATTTTTTTCTCTACAAGGGGGGATTTTTCTACGTGCTTTGCGTACTTAATGAATTGATCTAAAAGCTGACTTGGCTCTTTGATCTTGCGGGGTCTCCATGGTGGATTTACTGAGGGGCTATTTTCGTTTTTCATTGGTTTGTTGTAGGTTTTGGGCGGCTATACTGTGCGGTACCAAGCTTGTTTTTGCAAGTGGTATAGGGCGCAAACTACTTGCCGACGCAGCCACTTTTTTGCGGTCAATTTGCTCTTTTGTGCAGTATCGGTAGGTTGCGCTGCGACAGATCACGAACGCGGGCAAAGAACTTCAGGATGCCACTTCCCTGTAGTTTTCAATGCTTTCTCACGATGTTTGGCGAAGAGTTGGGGGCGTCGGAATTTTGGTGCCCATTTTAAGCACTATACTTCTTTTTTATCTCATTGAAAGTAGGGTAAAATAATGGATTTGACTTGTGATTGTTACGCTAAATTTGCTTTATTCGGGAAAGTCCTGCTCGCTAGTTGTCACATCGCTTGTGGTTATATGGCCGTTTCTTGAATAGTGCGGGGTTCTGGCGGTTTCAGTCCTTAAGCGCGTCGATGGGCGTTCGGCCTTTCAGCACGGATTGCGGGAACTGGCTGTTGTAGAGGCGGACGTAGTGCAGGATGGTCTGTTCCAAGTCCTCGCCGCTGCGGGAGCGGTGGCTCTGCAGGACGTCCTCGATCCGGCCGTTAAAACGCTCCACCATTCCGTGGGTCTGTGGCCGCATCGGCGGGGCGAGGCGATGCTCGATTTCGAGCTCCGCGCAGAGGCGGTCAAAATCATGATTGCCGGTCGCGGCGAGACGGCACAGGTAAAAGAAGCGGTCAGTGAACTCCTTGCCGTAGCACGTCGGAAAGAAGCGCCGCTGAGAGGTTATGGCCACGCGCCCCGCCCGAAGATTGCGCAGCGGGTGGCGCGGTCAGTGGCAACGAACAGATACCGGCGGCGGTCCTCGTCCGCCATCTGCGGCAGGTATTTGACGTCGACATGCAGGTAACCGGGCTCGTAAGCCTTGAACGGCTTGTGGGCGGGCCTCGGCGCGGTCGGCTTCATGTTGCGCAGATTGACCACGCCATGCCGACGAAGGCATCGATCCAGCCCCGAGCGCGAGACACGTTCAGGAACTCGCGGACAACGGCCAGCAGGTCGTCGAGCGGCAGCAACAGGTTCTTGCGCAAAGAAACCGCCACAGCCTCCTACGCCGGCGTCAGCGTCGTGTGCAGCCGGCGCGCCGTGTGGCTGCGATCATACACGCTGTCGCGCTTGCGCCATTTCCAAACGGTCTGCTCCGAGATCCCGTAGCGTTCCGCCACCACCCGTGCCGGTTCGTCGCTCGCCTGGATCGCAGCCCGGATTTTCGGCGTTGTCGTGGCCTGCTTGTGAAGGGAGATCTGCATGTCTTGTCCCCGTCCCGAACCTCGCGCAGGATCGATCTTGCCATGAACAATGCAGACCGGCGAGGGTCTATATGATCGTCCGGGATGGAACTGCTAGTGTAACACCCTTATCCAGGTTGAGTCGTTGCAACCACAAAGTGTCGGGGTCGCTTGCTCGCATATTGGTGGCGGTGATGATTGATACGCGGTTGATCGCAGGTGAAGCAGCGGGTTTTGGTGCCCGCCTGCAAATGGGGCGGCGGCAACGGCCCGCAAATGGGCCTGCGCGCCGCTGTGCTGGGCGCAGGGGTGGGCTACCGGGTATATGTGGGCAAAGCCCGCCGGGCGGCCAATTGGTGGTCCTGTGCGGGCAAATTTGCGTTAGGTGGTCAATGGTGTTTTGCCGCCTGCGGATTGGGCAAATACGGCTTTGCGCAGGTCTTGGCCGGCAAGAGACCGTGACACATCTGCAAGCCCTGATGAATGGTGTCTGATGTCGGACTATCTAGTCGCTGGTGATCCTCTGAACCAGGCGCTTCACGTTTCGCTAGCGCCTCGGCCAGACCATATCATGTTAGGCTTGAGCCGTGGTGGTAGAGGGTTGCGAGTGCGCTGAAGGGTATCTGTTCGGTGGTTTTGCGGTGTCAAAGTTGGCGTTGGGGATTGGCCCAAAACCCTTTACGTATACTAGGCAAATGGGCCAGTGGGCCTGTCTGGCCCATTTGTCATTTGTTTGTTAAAAAACAGACGCTTATGGTGGTTCAGTCAAGTTCCGATAGTTTGATCTTTTTCACCCCGCGCGGCCCGGTGCCAATCACTGAAATACCCGAAATTTCGCCAACTTGTGCGGCCTTTAGGTCACGTTCAGCGGTGGATTGAGAGGCGTAAAGCGTAGGATACTTAGTCACGAGTTGCCGCTTACTCAAACACATTTCGCCGCCTTCGGCCCGCACTGCTGCAACTAAACGATGCTCGGCACGACCTGCTTTAAAATCGAACCATTCAACAACTTCATCTATCAGAAGGTCCAGCACTACCGGTGTCACCAACACCACGCGCTTAGGTTCGCCTTCGTGCCAAACCATTCTCAGCCGGTCCACCGCCTGCGCCAATTCATCTTCTCGGTGCGCCCGGATTAGTTCTGTTACAAGCTCGTTTGTGTGCACCTTTGTCGTCGTGCAGTGCTGCTGTCCGCCGCCGTCGCGCAACTTCAAGTAGCGCTGCTCGTCAACTTCTTTGCCCTTAACTTTCTCCCCCAGCAATAGAGAAGCAATTGCCACCATCGCCGCAACGGGCGGCTGCCGGTATCCAAAGATGATAAGCGTATTGAATGCTTCAAAGGTGTTCATGCCGCGCAGTGCCCCAAAGTGCCCCCATGACTTGTCGTCCACCTTTCCTAGCTTGTCCCGCACTTTCTTCTCGCAAATCTTACCTTCGAAACCCTCCGCCAATTGCAGTAGGGTTTCCCGCACCTTTTGTTCGCCAGAGCTAAGCAGTGACCGAATACCCATCTGCTTCCCGATCACCTGAGTCAGCATGCCGTTTCGCTTGGCATTAATATGAACTACCTCGTCCAGCTGGCCCAAATAGATTTCAGTCAGCTTGCGTCGCATGGTGCCGTCTAGAACCAGTGTGTCCTTTTCCTTGTACAGGTATTCCAGTTTCTGCCCGGCTATTACGTTGCCGCTCATCCTAACAATGCACTCAGGCCGGTCCCGCATGGCCTCCAAGACAAGGGCATGATGCCGGTGCGCCAGTCGGGAGGCTTCGTCAAAGTCGGGGATTGTGCGCTGGTGTGCAAGAAGGCGTTCCTCGACCTGCTCTTTGGTTGGCTCGTTCGGCAATCCCACAAGACTCAGGGTCGGAGTGCTTATGCTTAGGTCTACTCCTCCGTTTCGCAGCATCTCGTCAATTATCACCCTGTCCGGCTCCCAGCCCGGCAAAGGGACGTGCGCGAATTCGTGAACCGCGAAGACCACGCGGGGTTGATAGGATCCAAGCCATTCACGCTGGACGTCGTAACCGCACTGCTCTTTGCGAAAACGCGGGCAACCGGCGCACAAGCTCGTGCCCTTTGTGCCGAAGTTTAGGTTCCAGTCAGCGTGACCCAAGTCGGTGCACATCGTCTCGTTTGGCTTTTCAGGGTGTGTTTGCCGCCTGCCCAGGTAGACATAGCCCTCTGTTCCGCCCGCTTTGCGGTACGCCTCAAACGCCTCCCTTGCCTTCTTCACGGTCGGGAATAGAAACAGGTAATAACGATTCCGATTTTCCGCCAGCAGCCGAGCCACCAAAGTTGTCTTACCTAGGCCCATTGTGGCGCGGATGCCTACCTTTCCGCCGCGTAGGAACCACTTGCCCACGGCATCAGCAAGACGCTGGCGGGCGTCGGACGCTGGGAGCTCTACAGGGGCGTTCTCCTGTGGCGCAGTACCCGCGTCGTGTCCCAGCACTAAGGGCTTGCCGCAGATCGTCATAGTGCTGAGGTTGAAGCCATATTTCGGTTTAGGCTGTTGCAGGCGATACTTGATCAACCGCCCATGCGCCAGTGAGGTCAGCATGGGGTTTAGGCCGTTCAGGTAAAGCTTGCCGGTTTGCGCGCCGTCCCGGTAGTCCGGCTCCATGGGGTCTTTGGTAAGCGCGCCGTCAAAGAACTCGCGCTGGTCCAGCAGGTCTGCAACCGTCCGGACGCCGTGGCGTATTGTGTGAATTTCAAACTCTAACGGCAGCGGCTCGCCATGCAATTCGGCCTTGTCCCGCATTGCAGTTTGTTTGCGTTGGTGCGCGATAGCCTCGCGGGCCTGCTGCCGGGTCGGTCGCACGATAGCTGCCAGAACCGCGCGGGCCTGCTTCTTCTGGTAGGCGTATTTGATCTGCGCTTGGCGCCGCCGCAGAGCCGGGTCGGATTTAAGTTCCGCGAGCACAGCGGCAAGGGCTTCCGGGGCCACCTCTGGCAGGTCGGCCAGTCGAAGCACCCGTCCCTCGACGGCCACAGGTGCAGGCCGGTTGTCAATGACTGGGTGTTCAATGCGGGGCGGGGCCGCAAACACGGGCTGGTTCTGGATGCGCAGGGAGCGGTCAATCGGGCTACGTTCCAGAAGGCCACCGCTTTCGCTAATCATAAACCAACCACACCCACGCAATACAAACAGCCCGAACAACCGTTCGAGGATAGCGTATCTTTCCTCACCGTAGCACTTGAACGCGGTGTGGTAGTTCCGGCTGTCCTTAAAGGGCGTGCCGTCCGGGTTGGTGATGCCGTTACTTCCCGAGGGCCGCACCAGCAAGCCAACGCCCTCCAGTTCTGGTATGCTGCGCAACAAGAAATGAAAAAAATCGCTGGGCGTGGTTAACGGCGCGCTTAGTTCACGCGGTGCCCAGTCCATGTCGCTGTCCATGGTGGCAATACCAAGGGGCGCGTCTGTGAAGTCTTCCTTGGTGCGCCGCACCGCCCAGTCTTGCGTTTCGTCGACGTAGGAAGGAACTTCGTTTGTGTAGACGTAACCAATGCGCGCATCGGGCCAGCGTGGGACGCCTTGAACATAAATTTCGCCAATCTCGAAGCTGTCCAGCAGGATACTAAGCTCCGCCATGGTGCGGAACTCAGCCACCCGAAAGGTACCTACGTATCCGTTGCCGCTGGTGCGGCTTTTGGTGGTACCTTGCTCGTGCCAATACACCTTGCCCATGTTCAGCCCGTGATAGTTAATCACGGTGAGTGCAGCGGGCAGGCGGTTGGTGTCCCCGGCCTGCCCGGAGATCTGTCCAAGATGGTTCATAGCTCAACCCCCAAAGCAGTGCTCACGGAGCTAAGGCCCGCGTAGGTGCCTGGTGCGCAGTGCAAGTTGATGACTTTGCCGTGCAACCCTTCGGAATCCTTTCGAATTCCATCCAGCCCGCATCCTTGAACGAATTTTCTCAACAAAAGATCCCACTGCCGCGCGGCATCATGGTCCTTTGCGTTACGAAGGAATTTCAACTGAACGGCACCCCCTGTGGGGTTCTTTAAGGTGAAGGCATGGTACTGGTGGGCGCTGCTTGCGGATGGCCCGTACAGCGCTGACGCTGTCACGGTGTACATTCTATGCAGCTCAACTTTGGCGGGACAAAGGGTTGATGGAGCCACAGGTGCCGGTGCGGCTGGCGGTGGTGGAGGTGGTGCTGCTGCACCCGTGCAGGCAGGCCCTCTGCTGGCCGCTGGTGGCCTTTCTGGTGCTGCCGGAGGGGTTTGTGCACTGGGCATGCTAACGGTGTCGTGCAGGGCAGTTTTTTTGGTGGACAACACTGCGCGCACGGCTGCAATAGCTTGTCGCTTGGCTGTCGCGGGGCCGTCGATGCCCGGCATGATTGGTGCGAGCGGGATGTCCTGACCATCCGGTGCTGGTAGGCAAACCCAAGGCAAGCCGCCAGCCCCCTCTTTTGTCACAAACTTACTGTGATCCACTTTCGTTTCGATGACTGTCTCAACGTGGCGCTCGACAACAGGGAGGGCGAAAATGTGCCGCTTTCCGTTTGCGTCTACCGAAACGGTTGGCGGCGCATCTGAGATGATCTCCCGAACCTCAAGTAGCTCGAGGCCAGATGCCACGATTGTTTTGCCGCGTTCGGCCGCATCCGCTAGTTCTTGCGCTGACATGCAGAGCGCATTCGCAGCTTTCATGCTGCGAAGGGTGTTGTTCTTATCGTCCATGGAGCGTGCCTTTGTGGCCTGAATTGAAGGCAGATAGCGTAACTGCATTGCGGGGCGCTGCCGCAAAGCCTTTGTTGCTATAGCGATGAATGGTTGATCGGGGTGCCCCTGTAGGGCGTATACCGCTTAAGCGAAGTTCACTAAGTCAGGCGAACAACGCTACGCCCTGCTCTTTGGCGAGGTCTGCCATGGCTTCATCAATTGCCGTTTCAGGCCAGACGTTGCGGTTGCCGAGCTTGATTGGCTTGGGCAGTTGCCCGCGTCCAATATCGGTGTAGATGGAGTTGGCGGAACGTCCGCCAAGCTTCTCGCAAACTTGATGAATGCTAAGATATTTCATGTTCTTAAGCCTCCTACTTGGTGCCGCTTAGGCGTTGGTAGGTACAGGTTTAAGGTTTTGGGCTTTGTTTTGCGGCAATACAAACAGGGTGGATTATTATTGCCCTGTCAGCACGTTGTTGTAGACGGAAGCAGCACTCATAACTGCCCCCGGAAGCCCTGCTACAATGTCGGCAATCCCACCAGTTTCGGGCTTGCGAGGCAGCTCCGGGTAATGTCGCGCCAAACCACGTGCAACGGCCAGCAGGCGTGCGTTGCGTCGTGCAGTAGCGCCATTCCCCCGGCGGCGCGGCTTGGCCGTTACGGCAGCGCACAGGGCTGCCAGCGCCTCATGCGACCAAGTGCTTGTGTCGGCCCCTTGAACGGCTTTGATTAGCTCTTCCCACACCTCCTTGTCTTCCTTTGCCAGCTCACAAGCTGTCCAGAAGTCCATGTCCTCGTCTGGGTTGGTCAGTTGCAGCCATAGGTGGAGAGCGTAGTCCCGTGGTGTCTCATGCGGTGGGCCGCGCCAAGGCTTCACCCCGGCGGCGAGCATTTCTGCTGAGCTGAAACTAAACGCGACCATCAGCCTGCCTCTATGAATTGAAGTTTCTGTCCGGTGCCACCCGTCACATGGTTAGCCCATTGCTCTAACAAGACGGCCCGTTTTTCAAGGAAGTCGTCGCGGTCATACGCCTTAGCGGCGGAGTTCCCAAATTTATGAGATAAAACCATTTCCTTAACCTCATAGGGGGCGTCGGTGCCGTTCAGCCACGTTCGCAGGCTGGTGCGAAATCCGTGGGGACGCGCTTCAAGACCTTTGCGCTTCATGAATTGAGTCATGGACATGTCACTGATCACGCCTTTGCGCGGGCTGGGGAATAGGTATCCGTCCCGGCTGCCTTCCAGTGCTTTGGCAACAACAAGCTGAGCGGTAGCGCTGAGTGGAACGCGGAAGGCTTGAGTCTTCCCCTTGTTGCCTTTCATGTCCTCGGCAGGAATGGTCCATACGTCACCGTCAATTTGGTTTTTGTGCATAGTGCGCAATGGTCCGCTGCGAACACCCGTTAGGATTAGCAGGCGTAAAGCAAGCTCTGTGGTCGCCTCACCTAAACTCCCATAGAAGGCGGGAACCTCTTGCCACGGCATTGAAGGCATATTCTTCGCAACATGGCGACTCTTTCCAAGAAGTGCCTTGGCTTTGTCGGTGGCCTGAAGGTCTACGTC